>NZ_JBEXLA010000047.1:0-71800 GCF_040609715.1 Streptomyces sp. NPDC004610
GGGGGGGGGGGGGGGGCCCCCCCGGGGGGGGGGGGGGGGGGGGGGGGGGGGGGGGGGGGGGGGGGGGGGGGGGGGGGGCGGGGGGCCTGGGGGGGGGCCGCCCCCCCCCCGCGGCTGCCGGGTGGGGTGGGTCAGTTCCCGGGGTGCCGGGACAGGAAGTGCTGGCGGCTGTCGGCTCCGGGCGGGGGCGGGGTGCCGTGCACGTACGCCACGCCCGCGTCCCGCAGGGTGGTGTGTGCGTCGCGGCTCAGTGCCCGGCCGGCCTCCAGCCGGGCTTCGACGTCACCGGCGAACCGGCCGCCGTCGACCGGCCCGAGTTTGATCTCGCTCAGTTCGATCGCGGACCAGGAGACGTCCCGGGCCGCGTGGGTGAGGCCGGGGTCGTTGGTGAGGAGGACCAGGGCGTCCCGGGCGTTGGTCAGCTCGGAGCGGGCGCGGTAGAGGGCGGCTCGTTCGCTGCTCGTCTCGAACTCGGCATCGCGGAGGGCGGCGATGCGGAGCCAGAAGTGTTCCCGGTAGGCGATGGCGGCGGCGAGCAGTTCCCGGACGGCGGTGACGACGTCCTGGCGGTGCTGCCGGCGGTGTTCCTCGACGCGGTCGCGGCTGGCGGTGAGGTGTTGTATGCCGCCGCCCAGGGCGGCGCCGGCGAGTGCGCCCAGTACGGCGATGATGGTGGGCCACATGGTGTGGAGGGGCTCCCTTGTCAGGTGGTGGGGCGGGTGATGACGATGGCGGTGGCGTCGTCGCGGTAGCCCTGGGGGTCCGGCCGTGCGGCGGTGACGAGGGCCTGGGCGAGGGCCTGGGGGTCGTGCTGGTGCTCGCGCACGAGGTCCTCCAAGACCTCGTGCGGGACCTGGTCGTGAACGCCATCGCTGGTGAGCAGGACGAGGGGGTCCGTGACCTCGACCTCGCCAGGGACGGCGACGGTCACGGTGGCGAGGGTGGCGCGCACCCAGTCGCCATAGTGCTTGGTCACGTCGACCGGGGGCCCGTACTGCTCGGCCCAGCGGGCCATGGTCTGGTCGGTGGTGTGCTCGGTCAGGGTGCGACCGTTCCAGCCGTAGGCGCGGCAGTCGCCCACCCACACTATGCGGATGCCGGTGCTGTAGCTGCGGGCAACAACCCCGACCGCGTTGGCCTCGTCGCCGTCCGGGCCCGGATCAGCCACGAGAAGCCCCGCGCCGATGATGCCGGCGAGCGCGCTCTTGTGGGCGGCGTAGCGGGCGGCGACCTCGGCCAGGAGCGGGGTGGTGCGGCTGGTGTGGGGGCCGTGCCCGATGCCGTCGATGACGGCTGCGCCGAGGCTGCCGTCCGCCAGGACGTACACCCGGGCGGCGTCGGCATTGTCCTCGGCGGTGCCCTCGCGGGTGGCGATTCCGGTTCGAATGGTCATGGGCGGGTGGTTCCTTCGCTGGTGGCGGGCTGGGTGGGGACGATGACGGTGAGGTAGGCGCGGGTGGCGTCGCCGTGGCGGGATGGCCGGTAGGAGGCGGGGCCGCAGTGGGCGGTCTGCTGGAGCGCGTCGACCAGGCGCCGGACGGCGGTGTCGTCGCCGATGAGGCGCACCTCGACCGGGGCCGGGCCGTCGAGGGCGGGGCCGGGTGAGTCCCGGCGGGCCGGTAACTGGGGGCGGCGGGTGGGCTGTTGTGGCATTCGGTGAGTTTCCTTGTCTGCTGGGGCCGACACGCGGGTATCGGCGGGGTTGTCGGGTTGTTGTCAGGTGGTGGCGGGCTGGTGGGCGTCGAGGTGGGCGCGGGCGTGGTGGGCGTAGGCGGTGGTGGTGAGGTGGTGGCCGCACACGGTGCAGGTGATGCCGTCCCGGCCGTCGACGGCGACGAGGCCGAACGCCTGGCAGTGGGGGCAGGGGGCGGTCTGGGGGTGCGAGTGGGGTACGGCGTGGGTGAGGTCGTACAGCCGGTCGGTGAGGCGGTGGAGCTGGTGGTGGAGGTCGCCGACCGCGGGCAGGCCGGCCGCGTAGGGGAGGTAGGCGGTGAGCCAGGCGCACCAGCCGGTGACGGTGTAGCCGCTGCGGGGTACGGCGGCCTCGCAGGGCTGGGTGTGCTGGGTGCCGTGCCGGTCGCGTGAAGCCGAGGAGTAGGTGTAGGCGAGGTGCCCGGCCCATTCGTCCAGCAGGGCGAGGATGGGCACGGTGCCGTCGTCGTCGGGGCCGGCCGGGTCGACCCGGCCGGGTCCGAGGAGTGTGAGGACCCGCAGATCGACGGGGACGGGGGCGTGGGCGCGGCCGGTGCTGCCGATCCGGCCGCGCGCCGGGGACCCGGAGGCGGCCACGAACTCGGCCTCCAGGAGCCGGACCAGGCGCGGCAGTTCCGCCAGGTGCGCGCGCAGATCGGCCAGGTGCCCGGGGCAGATGTGGGTGCCGGGGGTGGTGGTGCGGTGACAGACGGCGCAGGCGGGCCCGGTCATCGTGCGTTCTGCTCGATCTGGTGGTGGGCGGTGGCCTGGGCGAGGTGGACCTGGTCGATGAAGTGCTCGGCGGCGGCCGCGCCTTCGTGGTGGTGGATCTGGGCGATGACGGCGCCGACGATGGCGGTGAATCCGCAGCGGGGGACGAGGGCGTTGATGTGGTCGGGCAGTGCGCCGGGCTGGCACGGGGTGCCGGTGAGGATGACGTCGACGGCGGTGTCGCCGTGTTCGCAGCGGGCGCCGGAGAGGGCGGTGCCGGCGGTGGACACGATGTAGTGGACGTCGTCGTGGTCGTGTTGCTGGGTTTCCATGATCAGTCTTTCCGGCCGGTGTGACCCGGCCGTGGCTACCGGATAGTAATGACAGGTGTCTCGCGCGTACGCGCGTGCCTGCGTTGCGCGCGTGTGTTCACAGGCGCGCGAGGGGCTACTCGTCGGGGTGGTGGGTGGTGGGGAGGGTGTTGAGCTGGTCGCGGAAGTCGGCGAGGGCGCGGCGGTGTTCGCGTCGGGTGTCGCGGGCCTCGATGAGGCGGGAGGCGGTGAGGTAGATGCCGATGGCGAGCACGGTGAAGAGGACGAGGACGACGGCGACGGTGGTGCCGCCGATGACGGCGACGGTGTAGGTGTGGGCGGGGGTCATCGGGCGGCCCGTCCTCGGCGGCGGTCGCGGGCGTCGCGGGCGGTCTCGTAGGTGAGGAGTGCGGCGCCGATGGTGCCGAGGGTGGCCCATGCGGTGTCGCCGCGGAGTGCGGCGAGTACGGCGGTGATGGCGCAGAGGAGGGCGAGTGCGCCGGCGCCGATGACGGTGCCGCGGCTGGGAACGGGCATGGTGTGGGGTGCCTTTCGGGTGTCGGGGGTGATCCGGTAGCCGCTGCTGAGGAGGTACATCTCGACGGTTTCGGCGGCGTCGGTGGTGTCGGGGGGCCGGCTGGGGTCGGTGGTGAGCCACCAGTCATCGAGGGCGGCGGCGATGATCTTTCGGGGGCCGGTGTGCGGGGGTGTGGTCATCGCTGGGGCCAGGTGGTGGGGCGTGCGCTGCGGCGGCCGCCGGTGGTGGGGCGGGCGGTACGCGGGGCGGGGGTGGGACAGGTGGCGATGTGCGGCCGGTGGAGTGCCTCGGCGGCCTCGGTGGTGGGGCGTTCGGTGGTGAGTTGCCGGGTGAGCCAGCGGCCGGTGTGGTCCTGGCGTACGGCCTGGTTGCCGCCCGGGTCGCGGTCGCGGTCGACGGCCAGGGGGACGCGGTTGGCGGCGGTGACGCACCAGATCACCGGGCAGTGGCATCTGGGGCAGTGGCCGGGGCCGTTGGGGGCGGCCGGGCGCGGTATCGGGTGGTACATCGCATCGGGTCCTTTCGGGTCGGTCAGGCGGTGGGGCGGCAGGTGGTGCACAGGCCGGTGGTGAGGGGGTGGCGGCTGGGTCTGCGGCAGTCGCCGCACTCGTGCCAGCCGGGGCGGGTCGCGGCTGGGGGCGGGTGCACGGTGGCGATCTCGGCGCATGCTTTGCAGGGCTGGCCGGTATGGGCGAGGAACCCCCAGTGGCAGCCGGGCATCCCGCACTTGCTGCGGACGGGGAGGACGGCGCCGAGGAGCCAGCGGCCGGGGTCGTAGATGTCCTCGGCGGGGGTCCAGCGACGCAGCCGGGTGATCTGGTCGCGGATGTCCTGGGCCCAGATCCCGGCGTCCAGCTGCGCGCCGATCTCCCGTGCGATCCGGCGGACCACGAACGGCCGCACGCCGGGCAGGAGGTCGGCCACGGGTTCCAGGACGCGCCAGACGCGGGGGCTGAGCGTCAGGGGCGGCCCGGTGTACGGGGCCGGTCCGGGGCGGGCCGGGCGCAGGGCGGCCGGGACCACCCCCGGCGGGCAGCCGACCACCCCACCGTTACCGGCGGTATCCACAGGATCCGGCCCGTACTCACGGTCATCTCGCCTACGGCGGAAGGAACCACCGGCCGGTGTTTCCCTTCCCCGGTCGTTCAGTTGGTGGTCTTCCTTATACGCGGGGGATCCGTCACCAAGATCGGGACCCGATCCGTCATCAGGACCGGGTGTCGCCCCGGGGCCCTCGGCGGGACGGACCGGGTCGTCGTGCACGGTGACCAGGTGGCGGCCGCGGTACCCGGCGCGGCGCTCCAGGGTGATCCAGCCCAGCGCGTCCAGCTCGGCCAGGAGGCGCGAGACCGTGGCGTCGGCAAGGGGCTGCCCGGCCCGCTTCCCGGTGCGGTGGCGCAGCACCCAGGCCATCTCGGCGAGGGTCAGCTGCCGCTTCTCGACGGTCTGGGTGTAGCGCGCCAGGAGGTAGAGGCGGTGGAGGGTGCCGCGCAGGGTGTCCGCGGCCCGTACGGGGGCCGACACGTACCGCTCGCCGGGGCCGAGGTCGCGGGTCCACCGCTCGGCGGTCTGCCCGGTCCCGGTGACCTGGTGGGTCCGCCGGCGGGTGAACAGCTCCGTCACCCCGTCGGCGGCCGGGCTGCCGAGGCGGCGCGCGCCGCGCTCCACGGTCGACTTCGACACACCCAGCCACGCGGCGACCTTGTCCACCGCGGCGGTCGCCCGCCTGCCCCGGGACAGCGCCTTGTACTTGACGTAGACGCGGGTGTCGGAGTCCTCGTAGCCGTCGGCCCACACGATCCGCATGGGGACGGTGCTCCACTGCCCGCGCCCAGCACCACCGGCCCCGCCACCGTGGTGGTGGCGGGGCTCGGCGGCGGGCGCGGGCTGGCGGGGCATGTCAGACGGCGTCCGGCTGGGGCGCGGGCGGGATGGTCAGGGTGACGGGGCGGCCCATGTGCCGCGGCTGCCAGGTGTTCTCGGCGGGGCGGTGGATCAGCCCGGCCCGCTCCAGCTGCCACAGGTTCAGCCCGAGGTGCTTGTGGGGCACCCCGAGCCGGTCGGCCAGACGGCGGGCGTCGGTGGTACCGGCGGCCAGGCGGCCGGAGTCCCCGGCGAGGTGGGCCAGGCCCCAGGCCAGCAGGCGGGCGGAGGAGTGCGGCAGCGGCGTGGCTATCAGGGCCTGTTCCCAGCGGTGCCGGTCGTAGCCGGCCGGGACCGGGGCCGGAGCGGGGGCCTGCGCGGGGGCGCGCCGGGGCGCGGCCGCCATGTCACGGGGGGTCGGGGTGGGCATGAGCGCTCCTCACTGGACGGGGCCCGGACAGGTCCGGGCATGGATGTCGGCGATGCGGGCGGTGAACTCACGGACGTGGAAGGTGCCGTGGGCCTCCAGTTCGCAGCCGTGACGGCACGTGAACCGCGCCTCCGGGGTGTGGCCCCGGCGGTCTCCGAGGTCGACCCACAGACCGTGCAGACCGGCGTCCAGTCGGACGGCGGGGGTGGGCCGCCCGCCCCCTGGGGGTGGCGGAGCGGGCGGCCCGGTCATCACGCGCCGCCCGTGGCCGGGGCGGGCGTGGTGCGGGAGGCACGGTGCGGCAGCGGCCGCAGCACCATGCCCGTGACGACGAACGGCACACCGGGCCCGATGTCCCCGGCGGCCAGGGCGTGGCGGTACCGGTCGGCCACCGCGCCGATCACCTGCTGCGCGATCTCGTCCGGCGTCCGGCCGGTCTGCGCCAGCACCGCCAGGTCGCGGTCGACCGGCCGGAGCCGGACCAGTCCGGCCCCGGCCGGCGGCGCGGGTTCGGCCGGGTCACCGGGGCTGGCCTGCGGCGCAGAATCCGCCACCGGCCGATCGGCCGGAGACCGGCCGGGCACCGGGAGGCCGAGGACCTCCAGGTCCCGGGTCACCGTGTCGCGGGAGATCTCCAGCCGCTCGGCCATCTGCCGCAGGCTCAGGTCCGGCTCGGCCGCCCGCAGATCGGCCACCTCACGGCGGCGGTGCGCACGCGCCGACTCCGGACTCACCAGCCACCGCCGTCCGGCTCGTCGTCCGGCTCGCCGGGCTCGTCCTGGAAGGGACCGGCCAGGTCCTCCCGGTCATCGAAGTCGTCCCCGTCGTCGTGGGGGTGCGCCAGGGGCTGGCGGGCGTGCCACGCGGCGAGCGCGACCGACCGGCGGACCGCATCCAGCCACAGCTGCGTGCCGCGCTGATCGGCCCGCGTGTGTGCCTCGACGGCGAAGCCGAGGACCTCGTGAGCGCTGCGGGCGTGGAGCCGGAGCTGCGGCAACGGGGCGGGGAGGTCCCGCGGGTGCGGGGTGTAGGTCCATGCCTCGATCCGGTACTGCCTGCGGGGCGTGTCGTAGAGGCCGGAGTCGCGGAGCTGGACCGCGTGCGCGAGGCTGCATGCCGGGGTGCGGCCGAACACCTGCTCCTCCTGCCCGGCCGTGATGTACACGGCGTCGGGCGTGCAGTGGTGGGCCTCACCCGGCGCGTGCGGGCAGACCGCACCCCGCGCGGTGGCCTCGTGCACGTGCACGTCCGCCATCGCGAACCGGACCACCCGGAACGCCGTCGGCTTGCCGCAGCCCTGCACCCAGCAGCGCCCGTTCCGGGCGTACGCGTTGTAGAGGCACTCCTCGCAGATGCAGCCGCCGCCGCAGTTGCAGCCGAGGGACTCCCCGTCATCGTCCTCACCCGCGCAGCCGCAGTACTCGTCCGGGTCCCCGTCGTCCCCGCCCGTGTCGCCGTCGTCGCGGCCGGGCGGCAGGCTGCCGGGCGCCCAGGCCCGCAGCAGGATCCGGGTGGCGGCCTCGGTCTCCTCCGCCGTCGGCGCACGCAAGACGCCCGGCCCGGCGGCAGCGGCCGGGGGCGGGGGCGTCTCCGCCCCGGGGAAGAGCGCGGTGTCGAGGACCTCGGCGATCTGGGGCAGGGTGGCCGTCCACTCGGTCTGCGCACCGGTGTACGTCAGGACCGCCTGCCGGAGTTCGTGCCCGACCACGGGCCGGGTCAGCCGGGGCCGGGTCAGGGCATCGGTGATGATCTTCAGTCGCTGCTCGCGAAGCATGGAAATCTCCTCGTTGGTGCCCGGCCGGGCGGACGGACGTCGGCACGGCCGCCCGGCCGGAGATCAGAAGTAGGGGTGCAGGTCAGTCGGGCGGTGCGAGGTCGTAGCGCGCGAGTTCCCACGCGGTGCGCACCGGCACGTACAGCCGGTCCCGCACCCGGTGCGCGCGGCGGGTCACACGGTCCGCGGCGCGCATGGCGGGGCGGGTCCCGGCGGCCAGGATCACGGCCCACCCCCCGGCCACCGCCACGGACAGGACGAGGAGCCAGAGCACCGCGCTCACCACTCCACCTCCCGCTCCTCGTGCACGCCGAGCGCCGCGTCCAGGCGTCCGGCGTGCTCCCACCGGCCCTGTACCGGGACCACCCACGGGCTGGAGAGGCAGTGGCGGACGTAGTGGGCGGCGGCGTCCGCGATCAGCTCCGGCGCGGCCAGCTCGGGCACGTCGAGGAGCACCTCGTCACCGTGCCGGTCGTGTGCCGACCACGCGGACAGCGGCGCCCAGGCGAGCGTCAGCCCGTCGCGGCGTACGGGCTCGGCCAGCGCGGGGTGGCCCGGCGGCCACGCCAGCCGCAGGTACAGCTCGGCCCGGCCGCTGTACTCCTCACGGACGCCCGCCTCGACGGCGCCCGGAACCAGGCCCCGGGCCAGGACCGCGTTGTGCACGGCATCCGCGTAGGGCAGGTGCGGCAGCGTCAGGGCCCAGGTGGCATCGCCCACGGACAGCTGGTCGCCGTCCTGGGTGCTCTTCCCGGACCTTGCCCCCGCCGCGCCGCTCTCCTCGATGGCGGTCACGCGGCATCACTCCCTGCCGCGCGCTCGGCGAGGCGCGCGCCGACCCACCGCGCGGCCGCCCGCACCGTGCGCAGCGGCGGGTCCCCGGCGGTGTAGCCGTCGTTACGGTGCGCGTACTTGACGGGCTGGCCCGCCCCGTACGGGCCGTCCGGGGAGGGCACGGCGAGCGCGGCCCAGATGACGCCCTTGCGCCTGCCCGTGCTCTGCATGATCTGCCCGACCACCGAGTCCTGAGTGACGGCCTTGACGCCGGTGCGGGTGACGACGAAGTCGTGCGGCTCCGCATCCAGACCGCGGCCGTAGGGGAGCCACGGCGCGGCGGGCCACAGCAGCAGCCCGGCCGCCTGACGCGGCGCCATCCCGTACCCCAGCCACCAGGTGCTGGTGTCCGAGACCCCGGTGTCCTCGGTCTTCTCACCGGTCACCACCTGGGCGGCGCCGCAGGACCGGCACACGATCCGCACCGTCACCTGCTCGAAGTCACCGCCGTGGCCGCAGAACTCGTCCTTGCACTTGTGGTGCGCGGGCTCCTGGCCGTAGTGGTGCTGGGCGCTGTAGCGGGTCTCCTCCCCGGTGCGTACGGCGACCTCCCAGGACGGGCGCCTGCACTCGTCCATGTGCCGGGGCTCGTCCCAGCCGAGGTAGGTGTCGAGAACGCTCTTCACCAGGCACCGCCCACACGCTCGTCCGTGGCCACGGCCTCGGCCTGGTCGTCGTCGGCGAGCTGCTCACCGGCACGGTCCAGGGCGGCGGTGACGCAGCCGGGCGTGCAGTACCACCGGGGCACATCGCCGACGCCGGCGACCTCCACGCGGGTCCAGCCGAGCATGGCCGGGTCCGACGCGTCGCAGTCGTCGGGCGTCCCGCACCCGTCCGTCTCACACGGGCTGGTGGCGGCGGGCGGGGGGATCAGCAGCGCGGCCAGGGCCGCGCGGTCCTCGCCCCGCTCGATGGCGAGGACGGCGGGCTGTCCGTACGACGAGGTGCACCGTACGGCCACGGCGGTGCCCGGGATGTAGTCGATGGCCCCGGTCCAGTGCAGGGTCATCGGGATGCGGTCGCGCGGCGAGACGGTGTCGCCGAGGACCGCGGTCGCGACCTCGGCGGCCGTCAGCCAGTGCGCGGCGGGGCGGCCCTCGATCAGCCGCATCACGCGGTCCCGCTGGCGGCGTATGTCTGTGATCTCCGCTCGCGACTCGGCGCGGGTCTGCTCGCGGACGGCGGCCACGGCGGCCTCCACGCGGGAAGGCTGGAAGAGCAGCCCCGCCAGCTCCTCGGCGGCGGCCAGCTCGGTGCCCGTTGTGATGCCCTCAGCGGTCATCGTCGCGTCGATGACCGCAGCCGCCGCCTGCTCTGTCGTCACCGCCGACCCCATCGGGGCGGGAGTCGCGAGGCGGAAGGTGTCGAACATCGCAGCCGTCAGCAGGAGGACGGGCGGAGCCTCGGGGGGTAGTGCCCCGGGCGGGTTCTGAGAAGATTCACCCATGGTGATCCACTCCTTGGGCTTGGGGTTTGAGGGGTGGTGATCCGAAGGGGCCGTTGCCTGGGTGGAGCCGGGCGCGGCCCCGGCCGTCAGGCGCTCCGGCGCTGCGTGGTCTCCGAGAGCGGCCGAACAGCGGTCATGTCGCTGATCTCGCGGATGTCGCGGCCCGTGAATGTGATGCGGTTGCCGCCGTCGTTGAAAGGGATCTCGCGGGCGTATGCCTTCCGGCGAAGCTGGAGGGCGGACCAGGGCAGGTACCCGGCGGCCTCGGCCGGCGTGTAGTGGAAGACCTCGCCCTCTGGGGTTCCCGGGTACGGCGTGGCCCGCTGTACCCGCTCGGTCGTCGTCTTGGGGGGCACGGGTTCTCCTCGGGAGATGTCATCGGCGGGCACGTGGAGTGCATCCGCCAGCCGACGGAGCAGCGCCTCGCCTGGCTCGCCAACCTCCCCCCGTTCGATGCGGGAGATCTGGCTAGCCGTGGTGTCCGCGAGGCGGGCAAGCTCGCGCAGGCTCAGAGACTGAGCCTGTCGGAGCGCCCGGATGGCTGTTCCGTTCGGTCTCACGCTCAGAGAGTAGGCATCTCTTGCGCACCGATGCAAGACGGATGGGCTACTTGTGCGCTCAGTTACTGAACCTGAAGTGTGCTTTCTGGTGATCACTCACGGGTACTTCTGCCTCCTGATGTGCAACGCATGCGCCCCCGATGCGCTGGTCATGGGCACTTGCTGTTGCGTGAACGTGCGGCATGATGGAGGCCATGGCCAGAGATTGGACGCGGCTCGGCGAGAAGCTGAAAGCAGGACGCATTGCGCGCGGCATGGAGCAGCAAGAAGTCGCGTCGGCGATCGGCGTCAAGCGGGGCGCCATCAGGAACATCGAGATCGGCGATGTCGCGAAGGTGACCCCCACGATCAGGCAGTACGGGCTGCTGATCGGATGGGCTGACGGGGCTATTGAGGAGGTGCTCGACGGCGGCGAGCCGACCCTCGGCGCTGCGCCTCCCGCCGCGCCCGAGGTCGCCTCCAGTGGCCTGTCCGATCTTTCCCTGGAGGTGCAGGAGTCGCTACGCCGTGGCCCGCTCCTCAAGGCGATGGTGGAAGAGGTGGCTACTCCCACAGGCCGAGTGCGCGCGACCATCGTCATCCGCGGTGTCGACGGCCAGTCGCCAGAACAGTTGCTGGAGTCGCTGCGCTCCCTGGACATCGCAATCTCGGCAGAACCTGATGCCCACTCAGTAGACAATTCTGACTGACTTTTCCCTACCGTCTGCCATCAGTGATGAACATGTGGTCATATTTGACCACCGGATGAGGGGGCCACCGAATTCGGTGGAGGGATGACGTATGTCGCCGCACATACGGCCCTGCGCTCTACGCGTGTCAGGAGTGCCAACTGTCGTCGCCATGTGGGTCGACCACGAACGCGACGAGCGCGTGCTCTGCCTGAACGCTGACCTGTTCACCAAGGAACAGGAGCAAGCGATCACGGGCACTTTAAGACGCGGTGGCTACACCGCGCGCGAGCTGATCCATGCCCTTGTCTCGACACCGAGAGGGTGAGTCGTGTGGCTTACGCAGAGAAGAGAACGGGCCGGGGTGGCAAGGTCTACTACCGGGCATGTTTTCAGCGCCCAGACCGCGTGGCACAGGGGGTCGTCGTGGACGAGGACGGCCGAGCCGTCCGCTTCCCAACCAAGACCACAGCGCAGAAGGCCGCCGAGAAGGCCGAGTCAGACGCCTTCGCGGAAGCCAAGAAGGGCCGATGGGTACCACCTGAAGAAGCAGCCGCCGCCGCTCGGGTCACCTTCGGCGAGTTCGCCACGAAGTGGCTCGCCGAGCAGGTTCTCGCCGACTCGACGATGCAGAACTATCCGCGCAGCCTCGCACATCTCTTGCCGACGTTCGGGGACAAGGCGATCCGTGAGATCACCCCACCCAAGGTGAACGCATGGGAGAAGGAGAAGCGTGAGACGTCCGCGCCGAGCAGCGTTCGGACGTACCGCTCACTCTTGCATCTCATTCTTGCCGACGCGGTCGACGCCGGCCACGCTGACAAGAACGCTGCCGAACGCCGCCGAGGCCGTGGCCGACGTCATGGTCGGAGCCGGAGCCGCGGCCCCGAGAAAAAGATCACCACGATGCTCGGCTCCCTCCTGATTGCGGAACGCTCGTCGCTTCTGTCCGGCCGCGACGACGAGTTCGTGGCCCACATCCACAAGACCTACACCGGCCAGCGCTGGGGCGAACTGGTCGGGCTGGAGACCCAGTACGCCCGGCCCGAGGCACGCTCCTTCCGGATCGAGTGGCAGCTCTACGAACTGGACAGTGGGGAGTTGGTGCGCTGCCCGCCAAAGGACGACAGCTACCGCACCATAGATTCGCCGCCCTTCCTCTCGCGCCTCGTCGGTGGCCACGTTGCACGGACCAAACCCGAGCCCTGCCCCTGTCACGGCCTCACGTACGTGTACAGCGGCAGGGGCGTGGGCGGTGCCCGCCAGCAGGGGCCGACCCTTCGTCAGGTCGCCGAGGTGGCCGGCGTCTCCACCGGCACGGTCTCCAACGTTCTGAACCGACCTGACAAGGTGGCGGCGAAGACCCGGGACCGAGTGGAAAAAGCCATCGCCGACCTCGGATTCGTCCGGCAGGTCGGGCCGTCCCGCGAGGCAGCGCACTGGCGGCGCAGCGGACACGCAACATGGGTCTTCACCCCGGCCGCCAGCGGCTGGTACCCGAAGAAGGCGCCTCAGGAGGCGCATCCTGTCCCTGTGTCGGGCGGATTCCCCGGCGTTCCGGTGCGAAGCCGGGGGGCCTCCACCCGCGCAGAGGCGTGCTGGCTGCCCATCAAGGACCGGCTGACTCGCCACGGGCTACGGCACGGCCATCGCACGCTGATGGAGGAACTCGGCACGCCGAAGGTCCTGATGGACGAACGGATGGGGCACGAGGACAGCTCGGTCAGCGCCCGCTACACGCACGTCACGGACTCGATGCGGGCGACGCTCATGGATCAGTTGACGGAGGTCTGGTACGAGGCGCTGGACGCCCGCTTAGCGTTGCAGCCACAGTCCCCAGTCCCGGTGCTCGACCGGCTGTTGCAGGAGCGTCTCACGTCGCGATAGCCGACGGTCAAGATCACACCCAGCTCACACCCAGAATGCCCCAGGACTGCAATCAGGGCCGGTCTCCGATGAAGGAAACCGGCCCTGACCTGGTACTTCTCTGTCGGGGTGGCGGGATTTGAACCCACGACCTCTTCGTCCCGAACGAAGCGCGCTGCCAAGCTGCGCTACACCCCGATGTCCCCACTCGCCGTGGCGACGTCGATTACTTTAGCCCACCGGTGGCTAGAGACGAAATCCGGTTTTGGTCCGGTGACGTACCGGGTTCGGGCGGATGTGGTCCACGACGACCAGCACCACCGCGGCGGCATACAGCCCCAGCCCCAGCAGCAGCGCGTTGGCCAGGACCCCCCGGTATCCGTGCTGGTCGACGTCGAGGAACGGGTAGAGGTACCGGCCCGCCGCCCCCGGCAGTATCAGCTCACCTCGCCCCAGGGAAAAGGCCAGGTAGGCGACCGGATAGAGGAGCCACGGCGCGGCCTGCCGGAGGCGGAGGCGGCCCGGCGTCGTGAACAGGAGCCAGTCCAGCACCGCCGCGGCCGGCGTGACCGTGTGCAGCAGGATGTTCGCCGCCGTGGCCCAGCCCGTCGCCTGCGGCTGTCCCGCCGCCCCGGACGTCGCGGTCATCGCGAACGGGCTCGCTTCGTTCGCCAGCAGCAGGTGGTAGACGAGCGAGGTCGTGACGATATAGAGGAGCGCCGCCCCCGACACCCCGCCCGAGAGCGGGCGACGGGCGGTCCAGGCGCGTCGGGCCGACGCCAGCATGACCAGCGCGAGCAGCACGTTCGCCTGGACGGTGAAGTAGCTCAGCACCCGGAGCGGGTTGCCGAGGAGCAGGTAGACGGCGACGCCGGTGGCCGCGGTCAGCGCGATCAGTACGCGGAGGACGGCGGCCAGCGGTCGGCGCACCGGCGTCACCACGGCGGCGGCCGGAACGGCGGACGGGAACAGTGCGGGCATACCCGGGACCGCGGGGAGGTCGGGTATGTCCCGGGGTATAGGGGCGGTCATGCCCTCAGGCTAGGCAAAAGGGGCATATGGGGCGATGTGGGTGGGCTGTGCGGGGTAACGGGTCCCCGAGCGCCGCGCCCCCACCCCCGAGCCGCCGTCCCTGGTCCGCCAATCCCTACCCCCCTACTCCCGCCCCACCAACGTCAGCAACGAAGCCTCCGGCGGACAAGCGAACCGCACCGGCGTGTACCGATTCGTCCCGCACCCCGCCGACACATGCATATACGCCGTCCGCCCCTCCGCCGTATGCGTGGACAGCCCCTTCACCCGCTCCGTGTCCAGATCGCAGTTCGTGACGAACGCCCCGTAGAACGGCAGACACAGCTGCCCTCCATGAGTGTGACCGGCGAGGATCAGCGGGTAACCGTCCGCCGTGAAGGCGTCCAGGCTGCGCAGATACGGTGCGTGCACCACGCCGATCGCGAGATCACCCGCTCCCGACGGACCGCCCGCCACCTGCTCGTACCGGTCCCGCTTGATGTGCGGGTCGTCCACGCCCGTCAGCTCCACCGACACCCCCGCCGCCTTCAGCACGCCCCGCGTGTTCGTCAGGTTCAGCCAGCCGGCCTCGTCGAAACCGTCGCGCAGCTTCTGCCACGGGTTGTGGATCGCCCCTACGGCCGGGGCATTGCCGTTCAGCCCATAGCGGCCCTGCGCCTTCTCGAAAAGATAGCGGGCCGGGTTGCGCAGCTTGGGGCCGTAGTAGTCGTTGGAGCCGAAGACATACGCCCCCGGGAACTCCAGCAGCGGGCCCAGCGCGTCCAGGACCTCCGGGACCCCCTCCGGGTCGGACAGGTTGTCCCCCGTGTTGATCACGAAGTCCGGCCGCAGCCCGGCCAGCGCCCGCAGCCACCGCTGCTTCTTGCGCTGCCCGCTCACCATGTGAATGTCGGAGACATGC
Organism: Streptomyces sp. NPDC004610; assembly: GCF_040609715.1. Lineage (NCBI taxonomy): Bacteria > Bacillati > Actinomycetota > Actinomycetes > Kitasatosporales > Streptomycetaceae > Streptomyces > Streptomyces sp. NPDC004610. Next base: position 14,628 of record NZ_JBEXLA010000047.1, read on the forward strand.
AGCACGCGCAGCGGACGCATCCCCGTGGGCAGCACCGGGATCGTCACCCGCCGGAGGCGGAAGGAGCGGGCCTCGAAGCCCGCCGCGTAGAGCAGTCCGGCGGCACTCGCCGCCGTGATTCCCAGGGGTACACCGTATCGAGCGCGCATACGACCATCGTGTCAGAACCGTCCGGTACGCCACCCCCCCCACCCGAGCCCCACCCGAACCCGGCCCGGCAGCCGCCCGGCACTCGCCTCGCACCCGCCCCTCCCGGCGGACACACCCACCCCCGCCTCCCGCCACCCCCGCGCCCCCACCCCCGAAATCCCCGGCACCCCTCCCCCCGCACCTGCGACAATCAAGTCATGACCACGCTCAAGTCGAAGCTTCAGGATGACCTCAACGCCGCGATCAGGGAGCGGGACGAGCTGCGCTCCTCGACGCTGCGGCTGACGCTCACCGCGATCACCAAGGAGGAGGTCGCGGGCACGACGAAGCGCGAGCTGTCCGACGACGAGGTCCTCAAGGTGATCACCCGTGAGGCGAAGAAGCGCCGCGAGGCCGCCGACGCCTTCGCCAAGGGTGGCCGTGCCCAGCAGGCCGAGCGGGAGACGGCGGAGGGCGAGGTGCTCGTCGGCTATCTGCCCAAGCAGCTCTCCGACGATGAGCTGGAGCAGATCGTCGTCCAGGCCGTGGCGGAGGCGAAGGCGGCCGGTGCAGAGGGGCCGCGGGCCATGGGTGCGGTCATGAAGATCGTGAACCCCAAGGTCGCCGGTCTGGCGGAGGGTGGCCGGGTCGCCGCCGCGGTAAAGAAGCACCTCGCGAGCTGACCCCGGTCAGCGGCCCCGCCCGCACGGATCGCACGACCATTCGCCCGCACGACTCCCGCCCGCACAGGCCACACGATCACCCCCCGCCGACAAGCAAACGGCGGGGGCGCCCCCCAGAGTGAGGAGCGCCCCCGCCACCAGAACGACTACCGACCACCGGCAAGGTCCCGGCTCCCTACATCAGCACACCACCCACCGGCACCGCCCCCGGTACCACCCACCGGCACCGACCCCGATACCGCCCCCGACCCCGACCCCCTACGGCCAACTCCCCCCATCCCCCCCGTTCCCACTCCCATTCCCATTCATCCCGCCATTCTCATTCCCCTCGATCCACCCCTCGGGAATCGAGAACGTCGGCGTGGGAACGGTCCCGCCGGTCCCGCCGTTCGTGCTGATCCCGCCATCAGCCGTCCCGCCCGTGGCCAGGCCGCCGATCAGCCCGCCGATGTTCGACTGGTCGCCATCCCCGTCACCGTTGTCCCCGTCGTCGTTCCCGCCTCCGTCATTGCCGCCGTTCCCCTCGCCGTCGCCGGGCTCTCGCTCGGGGCGGTCGGGGATGTTGACGAGGTTGAAGTCGGGGGCCGGCTTGTCGGCGAGGGCGCCGGACATCATGTCGCGCCAGATGGGTCCGGGGACCTGTCCACCGAAGACCTTGTCGTGCCAGACGCCGCCGATGGTGATGTCGGACATCTGCCGGTCGTGGGCCGGGTCGCCGACCCAGACCGCGCCCGCCATGTTGGGGGTGTAGCCGACGAACCAGGCGGCGTACCGCTCGTCCGTCGTACCCGTCTTACCGGCGCTCGGGCGACCGCCCAGACCGGCCTGCGCGCCCGTGCCGTCCTCGACCACACCGCGCAGCAGGGTGTTGATGGTGTCGGCGGTGGTCTCGGACATCGCGCGCGAGCACGTCGACTTCGGGACGGCCAGGGACTTGGACTGCTCACCGATCCGCTGGCTGATCGACTCGATGGCGACCGGCGTGCAGTACATCCCGCGCGAGGCGAAGGCGGCGTACCCGGCGGCCATGGTCAGCGGCGAGACCTCCTGGCTGCCCAGGGCGATGGCCGGACCCTGGTCGAGCGCCTCGCCGTCGGCCCGCTCGACACCCATCTTCCCGGCCATCTGGACCACCGGGCAGGTGCCGATCTCGCTGATCATCTGTACGTAGTAGGTGTTGACCGACTTCGCGGTCGCCTCCTTCATGTCGTACGGGCCGACCTCCGACTCGTTCTCATTGGCGAGCTCGATGCCCTCTTCGTCCCAGACCTTCCCGTCGCACTGCTGCACCGGCGTCGGGTAGTCCATCTCGTACGGCGACGAGTACACCTTCGTGGCCGGCATCCCGCCCTCTATGGCCGCCGCCGCCACGATCGGCTTGAACGTCGAACCGGGCTGGTAGCCCGCGCCGCCGCCCATCGACTGGTCGACCGAGAGATTGATCTGCGTCTCGTTCTTCCCGAAGCCGTACGGCCGGGACTGGCCCATCGCCAGGATCTTGCCGGTACCCGGCTCGACGATGGTCGCGGCCGTCGCCACCTCGTCGTTCTGGTACACGTGGTCCTTGATCGACTCCTGGACCGACTCCTGCGCGGTCGGGTCGAGCGTCGTACGGATGGTCAGACCGCCCTGGTTCCAGACCTTCGCCCGCTCCTCCTGCGTCTTGCCGAAGGCCGGGTCGCTGAGGAAGACCGCGCGGACGTAGTCACAGAAGAAGCCCGCGCCCTGGACAGCGGTGATGCAGCCGTTCTTGGGCTGGCTGACCTTCAGGCCGAGCGGGGTCTTCTGGGCCTCCGCCGCCTCCGCCGGGGTGATGTCGCCGACCTCGGCCATCCGCTGGAGCACGGTGTTGCGGCGCTTGGTGGCCTCCGCCTCGTCGTTGACCGGGTCGTACCGGCTGGGCGACTGGACGATTCCGGCCAGCAGGGCCGATTCCTGGAGGTTCAGATCCTTGGCGGACTTGGAGAAGTAGCGCTGGGCCGCGGCCTCGACGCCGTACGCCTGCTGGCCGAAGAAGGTGATGTTGAGGTAGTTCTCCAGGATCTTCTTCTTGCCGAGCTCCTCCTCGACCTGGATCGCGTACTTCAGCTCCTTGATCTTGCGGCCGAGGGTCTGCTGGGTGGCCTGGGCGACCTTCGTCGGGTCGTCGCCGGCCTCCTCCACGAAGACGTTCTTCACATACTGCTGCGTGAGCGTGGAGGCGCCCTCGGCGACACCGCCGCTCTGCGCGTTTCTGTTCAGGGCGCGCAGCACGCCCTTGAGGTCGACCGCGCCGTGCTGGTAGAAGCGCGCGTCCTCGATGGCGACGATCGCCTTCTGCATGTACGGCGAGATGCTCTTGAGGTCGACCACGGTGCGGTCGCGTGAGTACACCGTGGCGATCTGGCCGCCGTCGGCGTCGAGGATGGTGGTGCGCTGGCTCAGCGGCGGGGTCTTCAGATTGGCGGGAAGCTCGTCGAAGCTCTCCACCGAACCCTTCGCCGCGAGTCCGAGGGCACCGACGGCGGGCAGCGCGATCCCGGCCATGACGGCACCTGCGAGCACACTGACACCGAGGAACTTGGCGGCCTGCTGCGTCGGGGACAGACCACCGCCCGAGCGGTTCTTTGGCATGGGGGCAGCCTACGTTCTCATTCGCCGGACACGCGTATATGCCTTGGCCTAAGCTGCTCTCAACTGTCACAGCAGCAGGGCTACGTATCAATACGTCCGGCGACCCCGAATCGTTCCGGAGGTTCCCCGGCTTTCTCGATTCTTTCGACTCTTCCGATGAACTGTCGGTGCGCTGTCGATGTGCTGTCCATGACCTATCGATGGCCTATCGATAGGCATCGGTGGAGATCGACGGAGACCGGCGGAGATCGACGGGGATGTCGACGGGGTTGTCGATGAGGGTGTGTCCGAAACCGCCCTGAGTGTCAGATGGAGTCCGTTGTGACTCGACAGAAATGCCCCGGTTCGCCGGGATGGTCACGCATGTCGCCAGCTCACTCCCCCGGGTGATCTGCCGCTTACGCATAGTCCGTTCGGGCCATTCAAGATTGGGCCCGAAGGGGGTGTTGCGCTGTGCCCACCTTCCGTAACGTCCTCAACTGGCGGCGGTGAATATGCCGCTGCCGCCGTGGGGGAGCCTCGATTCGGGAGAGGACGGCGCCGGTATGGGCTGGGTAACCGACTGGAGTGCGCAGGCGGCCTGCCGCACTACCGATCCGGATGAATTGTTCGTTCAGGGAGCAGCGCAGAACAGGGCCAAGGCGGTGTGCACCGGCTGCCCGGTGCGCACGGAGTGCCTGGCCGACGCGCTGGACAACCGCGTGGAGTTCGGCGTGTGGGGAGGAATGACCGAGCGGGAGCGCCGCGCACTGCTGCGCAGGCGACCCACCGTCACCTCCTGGCGCCGGCTCCTGGAGACCGCGCGCACGGAGTACGAACGGGGGGTCGGGCTGGTACCGCTCGACGACGACGAGATCTACGAGAACTACGCGGCGGTGGGCTGACCGCCCGCCCCGCGCGAGGTGTCGTCCGGGCTGACGCCCAGGTCCGCCGGTCTCCGGGCTGATGCCCGAGTGCGCCGGTCACCGGGGTGGCGCCAAGTCCGCCGGGTTGCCGGTGCGGTGCGAGTCCGTCGGTCCGAGTGTTCGCCGGGATCGTGGAGCAGCGCGCGGTCGCGGAACCGCTGGTCCGTCGCCGTAGGCCGGGCCGTTCCCCGTGTTCGTACATTCGCACGTCGGGCGTGCGTGCGTTTTCGCGCCCATCACCCGGCCTTCATGGCCACAACCGGCCTTCATGGCCAGGCGGGTGACAACCAGGTGATTTTCCTCACTCGCCCTCAGGTCTCTCCGTGCGCCCGGCGTTGGCCGCCAGCCGGTTGCCGATGTCCCGCAGCCCCGTGAGGTCGTGCACATCCCCGGGCAGCGCGGCCACCTCGGCCACCGCGACCTCCGGATGGCGCGCGGTGAAGCGGTCGCGGGTACGCCGCTCGCGGGCGAGCAGATGCATCCGCTCGGCGTGCAGCCGCAGCAGACCCGCCGTGAGCAGCTCGACCGCGCGCGCGGAATCGCCGTCCCCAGGGTCTCCTGAGTGGTCTTCCAGGTCCTCCGGGTCTCCCGGGGCATCCCCTACGGCGTCCGGGGCCCCAGGGGTGTCCTGGGGCGCCCCAAGGCCGGGTTCCGGTACGTCGTCCGAGGTCACCGGGGGGGCCGGCGGGGCGGGGGAGCCTGCGTCGGGTGCGGCGGTCTCGGGGTCGTCCGGGGCTGAACTGCCGTGGGTTTCGGGAGAGTTACGAAGTCCAGCTTTCCCGCCCCCCTGATCCACAATGCGGGAGTCCTCAAGATTTTCCGCGGCGGCCAGCGCCCGCTCGGCCGACAGCCCGGCCGCGTCGCTGCCGTGCACCCGGTTCAGCACCAGCCCCGCCAGCGGCATGTCCTCCGCCGCCAGCCGCTCCACGAAGTACGCCGCCTCCCGCAGCGCGTCCCGCTCCGGCGCCGCCACCACCAGGAACGCCGTACCGGGCGCCTGGAGCAGCTTGTAGGTGGCGTCCGCGCGGGTGCGGAAACCGCCGAACATCGAGTCCATCGCCGCCACGAAGGTCTGGACGTCCTTCAGCAGCTGACCGCCCAGCACCTTGCCCAGGGCGCCGGTCATCATCGACATCCCGACGTTCAGGAACTTCATCCCGGCCCGCCCGCCGACCTTCGCCGGGGCCAGCAGGACCCGGATCAGCTTGCCGTCCAGGAACGAGCCGAGGCGCTTGGGCGCGTCCAGGAAGTCCAGCGCGGAGCGCGAGGGCGGGGTGTCGACCACGATCAGGTCCCACTCGTCCCGCGCGCGCAGCTGCCCCAGCTTCTCCATCGCCATGTACTCCTGCGTGCCGGCGAAGCCCGCGGAGAGCGACTGGTAGAAGGGGTTCGACAGGATCGCCTGCGCCCGCGCGGGATCCGCGTGCGCCTCGACGATCTCGTCGAACGTGCGCTTCATGTCCAGCATCATCGCGTGCAGCTCGCCGTCGCCGTCGACGCCCTTGACCCGGCGCGGGGTGTTGTCCAGCGAGTCGATGCCCATGGACTGGGCGAGGCGGCGGGCCGGGTCGATGGTGAGCACGACCACCTTCCGGCCGCGCTCGGCGGCACGCAGGCCCAGTGCCGCCGCCGTGGTCGTCTTGCCGACGCCGCCCGCGCCGCAGCACACCACGATCCGGGTGCCGGGGTCGTCCAGCAGCGGGTCGATGCCGAGCACGCGCGCGGGCGCCAGCCGGCGGGCGCCGTCGTCCTGCCCGGATGAGTCCGGGTCCACCGTCATGAGATCCCCTGCTTCCGCAGCTCGGAGGCGAGTTCGTACAGGCCCGCCAGGTCCATGCCCTCGGCGAGCAGCGGCAATTCGTGCAGCGGCAGGTCCAGCCCGGCCAGTACGGCCCGCTGCTCGTGCTCCAGCGCGTACCGCTCGGCGTACTCCTCGGCCTGGGTCAGCAGCGGGTCCACCAGCCGCTCCGCGTGCTGCCCGCGCCGCGCGCCGCCCAGCCCCGCCGCCGACAGCGCCCGCGCGACGTCCGCCCGCTCCGTGCTCCGTACGAGGTCCAGGGCGGCCTCGTCGAGCAGCTCGGGCCGGACCATGTTGACGATGATCCGGCCGACCGGGAGCCGTGCGGTACGCAGTTCGGCGATGCCGTCGGCGGTCTCCTGGACCGGCATCTCCTCCAGCAGGGTCACCAGGTGCACGGCCGTCTCCGGCGACTTCAGCACCCGCATCACGGCCTGCGCCTGGTTGTGTATCGGGCCGATCTTCGCCAGCCCGGCCACCTCGTCGTTGACGTTCAGAAAGCGGGTGACGCGGCCGGTGGGCGGGGCGTCCATGACCACGTAGTCATAGACGAACCGGCCGCTTCTGTCCTTGCGGCGGACCGCCTCGCACGCCTTGCCGGTCAGCAGCACGTCCCGCACGCCCGGGGCGACCGTGGTGGCGAAGTCGATCGCGCCGAGCTTGCGCAGGGCGCGGCCCGCGCTGCCCATCTTGTAGAACATCTGGAGGTAGTCCAGAAGGGCCAGTTCGGGATCGATGGCCAGCGCGTACACCTCGCCGCCGCCCCGGGCGACGGCGATCTTGCGTTCCTCGTAGGGCAACGCCTCCGTCTCGAAGAGCTGGGCGATGCCCTGCCGGCCCTCGACCTCGACGAGGAGGGTCCGCTTCCCCTCCGTCGCGAGGGCGAGGGCGAGTGCGGCGGCGACCGTCGTCTTTCCGGTCCCGCCCTTGCCGCTGACGACCTGGAGCCTGCTCACATCTTCGAGCGTAACCAGTCCGCGCCCGGAGCGATCGGGAGGCTCGGGAGGCTGTGGACAACCCGGGCCTGTGGATAAGCGTTGGCCCAGGATCCGGGGCGTGCCGGGGAGCCGGGGAGCCGGGGAGCCGGGCGGAAGGGTCCTTCCCGGCGGCCGACGGTGGATCCCTCCGGCTCGGCGGCCCGTCCTCGCGGCTTGGTGGCGCGTCCCTCCTGCTCGGTGGCCCGTCCCGGCGGCTCGGCGGTGTGTCCCTCCTGCTCGGTGGCCGTCCCGGCGGCTTGGTGGCCTGTTCCAGCGGCTACAGTCGCCCCCATGACCAAGTGGGAATACGCAACCGTGCCGCTGCTCGTCCACGCCACGAAGCAGATCCTGGACACCTGGGGCGAGGACGGCTGGGAGCTGGTGCAGGTCGTGCCCGGCCCCAACCCCGAGCAGCTGGTGGCCTACCTGAAGCGCGAGAAGCAGGCGTGAGCGCGGTCGAGGCCCGCCTCGCCGAGCTGGGCCTGACCCTGCCCCAGGTGGTCCCGCCGCTGGCCGCCTACCAGCCGGCCGTGCGGACCGGGCCGTACGTCCACACCGCCGGGCAGCTGCCCATGGTGGACGGCAAGCTGCCGGTCACCGGCAAGGTGGGCGCCGAGGTCACCCCGGAGGAGGCCAGGGAGCTGGCCGCGACCTGCGCGCTGAACGCCCTCGCGGCGGTCAAGTCCGTCGCCGGGGACCTGGACCGGATCGCGCGCGTGGTGAAGGTCGTCGGCTTCGTCGCCTCGGCGTCCGACTTCACCGGCCAGCCCGCCGTCCTCAACGGCGCGAGCGAGCTGCTCGGCGCGGTGCTCGGCGACAAGGGCGTGCACGCACGCAGCGCGGTCGGGGTGGCGGTGCTGCCGCTGGACGCCCCGGTCGAGGTGGAGCTGCTGGTCGAGCTGACCGCCGACTGAGCGGTCCGCACCCCGCTCACCTGCACGGACCCGAGGCGGATGATCGTCGCCTCTCGAACATCCGCGCCCCAGCGGATAGCCTCCGCCCATGGCTAACGGGCAGTGGTATCCGGCGGACTGGCCGGACCGTATCCGCGCTCTCTCCGAGGGCCGCCTCACCCCGGTCGAGCCCAGGGCGGCGGCCACGGTGATGCTCCTCAAGGACAGCGCCGCCGGTCCCGTCGTTCATATGCTGCGCAGACGCGCCTCCATGGCCTTCGCCGGAGGCGCGTACGCGTATCCGGGCGGCGGTGTGGACCCGCGCGACGACGATCACCGCATCCGCTGGGCGGGGCCCCCGCGCGCGTGGTGGGCGACCCGGCTCGGTGTCGACGAACGGCGGGCCCAGGCGATCGTCTGCGCCGCCGTGCGCGAGACCTACGAGGAGTCGGGCGTGCTGCTCGCCGGGCCGGACGCCGGATCGGTCGTCGGGGACACCACGAGCGAGGCGTGGGAGGCCGACCGGGCGGGGATCGCCGCGCGCGAGGAGTCCTTCGCCCAGTTCCTCGACCGGCGCGGCCTGGTGCTGCGTTCCGATCTGCTCTCGGCGTGGGCGCGCTGGATCACCCCCGAGTTCGAGGCCCGCCGCTACGACACCTGGTTCTTCGTCGCCGCCCTGCCCGCCGGGCAGCGCACCCGCAACGCCTCCACCGAGGCCGACCGCACGGTGTGGATCCGCCCCCGGGAGGCCGCCGCCGGGTACGACCGGGGCGAGCTGCTGATGATGCCGCCGACCATCGCCGTACTGCGCCAGCTGGCCGCGTACGGCTCGGCGGCCGACGCGCTGGCCGCGGCGCCCGCGCGGGATCTGACGCCGGTCCTGGCCAAGGGCCGCCTCGCGGGCGGGAAGGGCGGTGAGGGCGACGAGGGCGGTGAGATCGTGCTCTCCTGGCCCGGACACGAGGAGTTCACGCTCCGCATCCCGACCGGAGGTGCCCCCGCATGACGGACGCGAGCGCTCTGCCCGGCCAGCCGCGCGGGGGCGCCCTCTCCGGACCGGCCACCGCGCGGACCGTCAATGTCCTCGCGCCCAACGCGTCCGCGATGACCCTGGACGGCACCAACACCTGGATCGTGGCCGAACCGGACTCCGACCTCGCGGTGGTGATCGACCCGGGCCCCCTGGACGACGGCCATCTGCGCCGGGTCGCCGCCACCGCCGAGCAGGCCGGCCGGCGCGTCGCGCTCACCCTGCTCACCCACGGCCACCCCGACCACGCCGAGGGCGCCGCCCGCTTCGCCGAGCTGACCAGAACACCGGTACGCGCGCTGGACCCTGCCCTGCGCCTGGGGGAGGAGGGCCTGGGCGCCGGGGACGTGGTCACCGTCGGCGGTCTGGAGCTGCGGGTCGTCCCGACCCCGGGGCACACCGCCGACTCCCTGAGCTTCCATCTCCCGGCCGACCGGGCGATCCTCACCGGCGACACCATCCTGGGGCGCGGCACGACGGTCGTGGCGCACCCGGACGGCCGTCTGGGCGACTATCTGGACTCCCTGCGCCGTCTGCGGTCCCTGACGGTCGACGACGGCGTCCACACCGTCCTGCCGGGCCATGGGCCGGTCCTGGAGGACGCGCAGGGCGCCGTGGAGTTCTACCTCGCCCACCGCGCCCACCGGCTCGCCCAGGTCGAGACGGCCGTGGAGGACGGCTACCGCACGGCACCCGAGATCGTCGCCCATGTCTACGCCGATGTGGACCGCTCCCTGTGGCCGGCGGCGGAGCTGTCGGTGCGGGCGCAGGTGGAGTACCTGGAGGAACACGGGCTCATCTAGGCCCGGCCCCGGGGGGCCGCTTCACGGCCTGGGCGCCTTGACGCCGTGCACGCGCGCGTACTCCGTGGCGAGCCATGGCCCCAGGTCGTCCACATAGCTGCGCAGCAGGGCCGCGTCCCCGCGCGGATCGAGGCCCATGAGGGCCGCCGTACGCAGTTGCTCCGCGCGGTCGGGGTAGTACCCGGCGAACGCCTCGGCCATCTCGCGCAGGTCGCTGGTCCAGCCCTGCCAGCGGGGCATCACCAGGGTGAAGCCGGTGCGCACCAGATGCCGGGACAGGGACCGCACCAGGGGCCGCAGAGCCGTCTCCGAGCCGTCCGCGGCGGCGATCCGGTCCCGCCAGCGGGGGAGCAGCAGGGCGAGATCGCCGTTGGTCTCGCGGGCCAGCAGCGTGTCGGGGCGGTAGCGGGGCAGCAGGGCGGCCAGGTCCTCGCCGAGCAGACGGGTGCACAGACAGGCGACGAACCAGCCCAGGTCGTGCCGCTCCAGCTCGCTCAGCACCTGCTCCCGGCCCAGCACCAGGGTGCCGGACCCGTCGATCTCCGGGAACTCCGCGTCCAAGGCGGCGTCCAGCGCGCGGGCGTCCGCCCGGTCGGCGTCGGTGGGCTCCGTACGCAGGGTGATCAGCAGATCGAGATCACTGCGGCCCACCCGCGCGGTGCCCCGCGGGATCGATCCATAGACGTACGCACTGGTCAGCCGGGGGCCGAAGAGGCGCGGGAGCCGGTCGTGGGCGGCGGTGACCACGGGCCGGAAAGCGGGCGCCACGCGCGCGAGGGAGCCCTCGGGGGCGATGTGGCCCTCGGGGTCGAGCCCTCGGGCGGTGCCGGGGCGCCCGGGGGCCTCCGGGGGCGCCGGAGGGGTCGTGGGCGCGCTCGGCGACGGGCTTGTGGGAGGGCCGCCCGGGGACGGGCTTGTGGGCGGGTCCGGGGACGGGCTTGTGGGCGGGTCCGGGGGCCCCTGGGGGCCTGTGGGGGTCAGCGGGAGCGCTTCGCGAGGCGCTCCACGTCCAGGAGGATCACCGCGCGGGCCTCCAGGCGGAGCCAGCCGCGCTGGGCGAAGTCGGCGAGGGCCTTGTTGACCGTCTCGCGGGACGCGCCGACCAGCTGGGCCAGCTCCTCCTGCGTGAGGTCGTGGACGACGTGGATGCCTTCCTCGGACTGCACGCCGAAGCGGCGCGAGAGGTCCAGCAGGGCGCGCGCGACCCGGCCCGGGACGTCCGAGAAGACCAGGTCCGACATGGCGTCGTTGGTCTTGCGGAGCCGGCGGGCGACGGCCCGCAGCAGCGCGGCGGCGACCTCGGGACGCGCGTTGAGCCAGGGCTGGAGGTCGCCGTGGCCGAGGCCCAGCAGCTTGACCTCGGTCAGCGCGGTGGCGGTCGCCGTACGCGGGCCCGGGTCGAACAGCGACAGCTCGCCGATCAGCTCTCCGGGGCCGACCACGGCGAGCATGTTCTCGCGGCCGTCGGGGGAGGTGCGGTGCAGCTTCACCTTGCCCTCGGTGACCACGTACAGGCGGTCGCCCGGGTCGCCCTCGTGGAACAGCGAGTCGCCCCGCGCGAGGGTCACCTCGCTCATGGAGGCACGCAGCTCAGCGGCCTGCTCGTCGTCAAGAGCCGCGAAGAGCGGGTTGCGCCGCAGAACGTCGTCCACGTGTTCTCTCCTTGTCGACCTGCTCAGGGGATCTTTCTCCCCCGTGTACCAGGGGTCCGTGCTCCCCATTTTGCCGGACAGTCCAAACAGTGTGATCTGTCACAAGGATGCCGCACTGGTGTGCCCTGGTAAGCGGCAGGGGTCCAATTGGGGGCCGATCTTCGAGGTCCGGGGCGGATGTCGGTGCCGGGTCGTAGGCTGGCCGGGTGTCCAAATCGCCGGTGAGAGCGCAGGCCGAGGGGGCTGGACGAGTGGCGTCAGAACATGATTCCGCTGTGGGCGAACAGCCGTCCGAGGGTGGAGGAAAAGCGAATAAAAGGATGAATCGGGCTGGCGGGGAAGCGTCGGCGGTGGCGAGGAGAGCGGCGGGGAAAGCGGTGGTGAGGACGGCGGAGGAGTCGGTGGCGGCGGAGAAGACGCCGGTGGGGAAGAAGGCGGCGAAGAAGGCGGCGGTGGTGAAGAAGACGGCGGTGGTGAAGAAGACGGCTGCGAAGAGGGCCGCAGCCGCGAAGAGCGCGACGACCACTAAGGCCGCGAAGGCCGTGACGACCACCAAGGCCGCGAAGACGGCGAAGACCGCGGAGAAGGCCACCCCGGTGGCGCCCCCCGCCAAGAAGCCCGTCATCCGCAAGCCCGAGTCGCACACCGCCCTGGTCCGCCGTGCCCGCCGGATCAACCGCGAACTCGCCGAGGTCTATCCGTACGCCCACCCGGAGCTGGACTTCGAGAACCCCTTCCAGCTCCTGGTGGCCACGGTGCTGTCCGCCCAGACCACCGACCTGAGGGTCAACCAGACCACCCCCGCGCTGTTCGCCATGTACCCGACGCCCGAGGATCTGGCCGCGGCCAACCCGGAGAAGGTCGAGGAGATCCTGCGCCCGACCGGCTTCTTCCGGGCCAAGACCAAGTCGGTGATAGGGCTGTCGAAGGCCCTCGCCGAGCAGTTCGGCGGAGAGGTGCCGGGCCGTCTGGAGGACCTGGTCAAGCTGCCCGGCGTCGGCCGCAAGACCGCGTTCGTGGTGCTGGGCAACGCGTTCGGCCGCCCCGGCATCACCGTGGACACCCACTTTCAGCGGCTGGTCCGGCGCTGGCAGTGGACCGGGGAGACCGACCCGGACAAGATCGAGGCGGCGGTCGGGGCGCTGTTCCCGAAGAGCGAGTGGACGATGCTGTCGCACCATGTGATCTTCCACGGCCGCCGTATCTGCCACGCCCGCAAGCCCGCGTGCGGCGCCTGCCCCATCGCCCCGCTCTGCCCGGCGTACGGCGAGGGCGAGACGGACCCGGAGAAGGCGCGCAAGCTGCTGAAGTACGAGAAGGGCGGCTTCCCGGGGCAGCGGCTCAACCCGCCGCAGTCCTATCTCGACGCGGGTGGCCGCCCGGCGCCGCCGCTGGGGGCCGGATGACCCTTCGCCGGCCGGGTGATCCGGCAGCGCGGTACGCGGCGCGTCGCCGCCGGGCTCCGGCGGACCGCCCCGTTCCGGTGAACCACCCCGCCGGTCCGGTCCGGGCGGAACGATCGTGGAGCAGCCGGCCGTTGGATCCCACAGAACGACGGGGGTGTCGATGACGAGTGCCAGTGGTACGCAGGGCGGGGCGGTGACGGTCAGCAAGGACGGGCTGCCCGGCTGGCTGGACCCGGTGGTGCACGCCGTGGAGACGGTGGAGCCGCCGCAGCTCAGCAGGTTTCTGCCGCCCGAGGACGGCGGTGGTCGGCAGTCCGCCGTGCTCGTCCTGTTCGGGGACGGCAGGAGCGGTCCCGAACTGCTGCTGATGGAGCGGGCCAGCTCCCTGCGCGAGCATGCCGGGCAACCCGCCTTCCCGGGCGGCTCCCTCGACCCGGAGGACGGCGACCCGCAGGGCGACGGCCCGCTGCGGGCGGCGCTGCGCGAGGCCGAGGAGGAGACCGGGCTCGATCCCACCGGGGTCCAGGTCTTCGGCGTGCTGCCCAAGCTCTACATCCCGGTGAGCGGGTTCGTGGTCAGCCCGGTCCTCGGCTGGTGGCGCCGCCCGACCCCGGTCGGCGTGGTGGACCCCAATGAGACCGCGCGGGTGTTCACCGTGCCCGTGGCGGATCTCACGGACCCCGCCAACCGTGCCACCACCGTCCACCCCAACGGATACAGAGGTCCGGCATTTCTGGTCAACTCGGCCCTTGTGTGGGGGTTCACGGCGGGAATCATCGACCGCCTCCTCCACTACTCGGGCTGGGAGCGCCCCTGGGACCCCGACAAGCAGGTCCCGCTCGACTGGCGGTCATGACAGGGTGGTCGCCGAGCTGTGTTCCGCCGGGAGCGGCCATGTCCGCGCGCCGCAGGGCGCCGGGCCGGGCCATGCCCCCGGCGGGGTCCCCGTGACCGGAGAATGACGAGGCGAGGCCGAAAACGGTGAACGTGCTGGACATCCTGCTGCTGCTCGCTGCCGTCTGGTTCGCGATCGTCGGCTATCGCCAGGGTTTCGTCGTCGGCATCCTGTCGGTGATCGGCTTCCTCGGCGGCGGTCTCGTCGCCGTCTACACCCTGCCGGTCATCTGGGACGCGCTCACCGACAACTCCGAGGTGAGTACGGTCGCCGCGGTGGTCGCGGTCATCGTCGTCATCGTCTGCGCCTCCATCGGCCAGGCCCTGACCACCCATCTCGGCAACAAGCTGCGCCGGTACATCACCTGGTCCCCGGCCCGCGCACTGGACGCCACGGGCGGGGCCCTGGTCAATGTCGTCGCGATGCTCCTCGTGGCGTGGCTGATCGGCTCCGCGCTGGCCGGTACGACCCTGCCCACCCTGGGCAAGGAGGTCCGCGGCTCCAAGGTGCTGCTCGGGGTCTCCCGCGCGCTGCCCGCCCAGGCCGACACCTGGTTCGCCGACTTCTCCTCCGTCCTGGCGCAGAACGGGTTCCCGCAGGTCTTCAGCCCGTTCTCCAACGAGCCCATCACCGATGTCCAGCCGCCCGACCCGGCCCTGGCCAACAGCGAGGTGGCCACCCGGGCGAAGAGATCCATCGTCAAGGTGATGGGCACCGCGCAGAGCTGTAGCAAGGTCCTGGAGGGCACCGGCTTCGTCTTCGACGACCGCCGGGTGATGACCAACGCGCATGTCGTCGGCGGGGTCGACGAACCCACCGTCCAGATAGGCGGCGAGGGCCGCCGCTACGACGCGACGGTCGTCCTCTACGACTGGAAGCGCGACATCGCCGTCCTCGATGTGCCCGACCTCGACGCGCCCGCGCTCCGGTTCACCTCCGACGACGCCACGAGCGGTGACAGCGCGATCGTCGCCGGGTTCCCGGAGAACGGTGCCTATGACGTGCGCGCGGCCCGGGTACGCGGCCGGATCCCGGCCAACGGGCCGGACATCTACCACCGCGGCACCGTGCACCGCGATGTGTACTCGCTGTACGCGACCGTCCGCCAGGGCAACTCCGGTGGTCCGCTGCTCACCCCCGAGGGCGAGGTCTACGGCGTGGTCTTCGCCAAGTCCCTCGACGACCCCGAGACCGGGTACGCGCTCACCGTGGACGAGATCCGTGAGGACATCGACCTCGGTCGGACCGCGAACCAGCAGGTGGACAGCGACAGCTGCGCGATGTGAGGGCGGGCGAGGGGGACCGCCCCTGGCGGCAGGGGGCGCGTGCCACTCGGTGAGGCCGCCGTGCTGCCCGGCAAGGGCGTACCGCTCGGCGAGGCTCGTGTGCCGCCCGGTGAGGGGCGCGTGCCGCTCGGCGAGGATCGCGTACGGCTGCCCGGCAGGGCTCGCGTGAAGTGGGAAGCGGGGCGCGTCGCCGCGTCAGCCGCGCGGGTGGCGCAGCCGTACGGACACCCAGCGGGCCCGGCGGCGCAGGATGCGCGGAATGCCCACCCGGGGGTCCGCGCCCTGGAGTTGCGGGGTGCTCCGCTGGTAGGGAGTCGGACCGCCCGCTGAGCGGCGGTCGCGTGCTGCGTCACTGTAATCGTGCGTCCAGCCCATACCGGGACGTGTGCCCCTGGCCCAAGGTCGATAACCTCGACCGGGGCCCCCAATTGGCCTATGCGTCGGGCAAGTGGCCGTTCGTAGTACAGGTGTTCAGATCCGGATACCGGGCGCGAGGGCCCGCTCACCCGGCGCGGTCGCGGCCATTCGGCCAGACGGCCGGGACTGACCAGAAGTCAGCCCAGTCGTGGCGCCCAGGGGAACCCGGCGTGGGATCCGGGCCGGGCGTGGGCCGGGCATGGGCCGGAGCCTGGTGTGGACCGGGACCGGGTATGGACGGACCCAGCGAGGGACAGGACGCCTTGGAGGGAACAGGGCCGCGGGGTGGACCAGACCCCGGCGCGGACAGGAACCCCTGACGGGGCAGGGCCCTGGCGCGGAGCGGACCCCGACGCGGAGCGGAACGCAGCGTGAACCGGACCCCGGCGTGAAGCGGACCCCGGCGTGAAGCGGACCCCGGCGCGGAGCGGAACGCAGCGCGGAGCGAACCCCGGCGTAAACCGGACCCCGACGTGAACCGGACCCCGACGTGAACCGGACCCCGACGTAAACCGAACCCTGACGCGGAGCGACCCTCACCGGTCCGGTTCCGGGTCCTTCAGCCAGTTCACCAGCTCGCCCGAGAACGCCGCCGGGTCTTCCTCGTGCGGAAAGTGGCCCAGCCCGTCGAACAGCCGCCACCGGTACGGCGCTTCGACATACTCCCCGGACCCGGCCGCGCTGCGGGTCCGGGTCACCGGGTCCAGCGAGCCGTGCAGATGCAGCGTCGGCACCCGCACCGGCCGCTTCATCCGCCGGTTGAACTGGATGCCGTCGGGCCGCGCCAGCGACCGCACCAGCCAGCGGTACGGCTCGATCGAGCAGTGCGCGGTGGAGGGGATGCACATCGCCCGCCGGTACGCCTCGACCGCCTCGTCGTCGGGCAGCTTGGGGCCGGACCAGTCCCGGATCAGCCGTCCCACCAGCGCCCCGTCGTCGGCGACGAGCTGCCGCTCGGGGATCCAGGGCCGCTGGAACCCCCAGATATAGGAGCTGGCGGCGGTCTGCCGGGCGTCGGAGAGCATCGCCGAGCGCCAGCGCCGGGGGTGCGGCATCGAGGAGACCGCCAGCCGCCGGACCAGCTTGGGGCGCATCACTGCCGCCGTCCAGGCCAGATAACCGCCCAGGTCATGGCCGACCAGCGCGGCGTCCGGCTCGCCGAGGGAGCGGATCACCCCGGTGATGTCGAGCGCGAGGTTGGCCGGATCGTAGCCGCGCGGAGTGCGGTCGCTGCCGCCGACACCGCGCAGATCCATGGCCACCGCCCGGAAACCCGCGTCGGCGAGGGCGACCAGCTGATGCCGCCAGGCCCACCAGAACTGGGGGAAGCCGTGCACCAGCATCACCAGCGGACCGTCACCGAGTTCCGCGATGTGGAAACGGGCGCCGTTCGCGGCCACATCGCGATGGACCACCGGCTGCCCGCCAGGCAGATCGATCCGTACGACCGAGGCCGGATGCGCCGAAGGAGTGGCGGGGTCGGTCATGACGAACCGCGCGCCGTGGCGCCGGCGCCCGCCGCCTCGATGGCGGCCGGGACCCGGTCGCCCGAGCCCGTCAGCGCCGGCCGGTCGTCCGTGACCGGCTCGGGGCGCGGGTGCGGCTTGGCGTTCTGGAGCACGCCCGCGGTCTCCTTCACCGACGCGGCCACCTTCTGCGGGCCCCTGCCCTTCTTCGCCTTCTTGGCGAAGAGCAGACCGATCAGCGCGACCGCGACCGCCACCAGGACGTTCGCCGCGAAGGACAGCAGAAAGCAGAGCGCCAGATTCCAGCCACTCCAGGTACGGATGCCGTACGCCAGGGCGAAGTTCAGCATCGGCAGGGAGAACAGCAGCACGACCGCGGCCACGCCGAACGCGCCACCGCTCATCACGCCCCGCTTGACGTCCTGCTTGAGCTGCGCCTTGGCCAGCGCGATCTCGTCGTGCACCAGCGCGGACATATCGGTGGTCGCCGAGGCGAACAACTGGCCGATGCTGCGTTCCGCGCCGACCGGGCTGCCGTCGGGTGCGCTCATCGCGGTCTCCCTCGTGTGCGTACGGTGCCGTCCGTGCGCCTGTGTCCAGCCTCGCTGTCCACTTCGGCCGACGCGTCCGGTCCCGCTCTTTTGTACCGTCTCGTCAGATCATGCCGGACCGCGGTTCTCCTCGCCTGCCCCGCCCGGCACTTCGGCAACCGCGTCGCGGGCCGCTCGGGTGCGTTCCTCGGCGATCCTGCGGTGGTCGGCGGCCTTGCGCTCGTAGATCTCCGCCATCCGCAGGTGGTACGCCGGGTCGTGCTCCTCGTAGATGTCGGGGATGCCGTCGAGGTCGTCGTCGCGGTCCTCGTCCTCGACCATCCGGCGGTACTTGGCGTTGCGTATCTTCAGCAGCACGGTGGCGAGGACGGCGGCGATCAGCGAGCCGGTCAGTACGGCGGCCTTGATCTCACCGGTCATCGCGGCGTCGCTGTCGAACGCCAGTTCGCCGATCAGCAGGGAGACGGTGAAGCCGATCCCGGCGAGCGAGGCGACCGCGAAGACATCGCCCCAGGCCAGATCGTCGCTGAGGGAGGCCCGGGTGAAGCGGGCGGTGAGCCAGGTGCCGCCGAAGATCCCGAGGGTCTTGCCGACCACCAGTCCCAGCACCACCCCGAGCGTCTCGGGTTGCGTAAAGACATCCCGCATCGCACCGCCGGACACCGCCACACCCGCGCTGAACAGGGCGAACAGCGGCACCGCGAACCCCGCCGACAGCGGCCGGACGAGATGCTCGATGTGCTCGCCGGGGGAGTGCTTCTCGTCGTCATGGGTGGTGCAGCGCAGCATCAGGCCCATGGCGACACCGGCGATGGTGGCGTGGATGCCGCTGTTGTACATCAGCGCCCAGATCACCAGCGCCAGCGGGACATACACGTACCACCCGCGTACGCCCTTGCGCAGTAGCACCCAGAAGAGGACCAGGCCCGCCACGGCGCCGCCGAGCGCGGCGAAGTTCAGCTGGTCGGTGAAGAAGACCGCGATGATCAGGATCGCGAAGAGGTCGTCCACGACCGCCAGGGTCAGCAGAAACGCGCGCAGGGCGCTGGGCAGCGACGTCCCGATGACCGCGAGTACGGCGAGCGCGAAGGCGATGTCGGTGGCGGTGGGCACCGCCCAGCCGGCCAGCGACCCGCCGCCGGAGGACGCCGTCAGCACATAGACCAGCGCCGGTACGGCCATTCCGCACAGGGCCGCGACCACGGGCAGCGCGGCGGCCTTGGGATCGCGCAGATCACCGGCGACCAGCTCGCGCTTCAGTTCGATACCGGCTACGAAGAAGAAGATCGCGAGCAGTCCGTCGGCCGCCCAGTGCGCGAGCGACAGATCCAGGCCGAGCGCGGCGGGGCCGAGGTGGAAGTCCGAGACCGTGCCGTAGCTGTCGCCGAAGGCGGGTACGTTCGCCCAGATCAGCGCGGCCACGGCGGCGATCAGCAGCAGTACCCCGCCGACCGTCTCGGTGCGCAGGGCTTCCGCGACGAAGTTCCGCTCGGGCAGCGAGAGCCGTCCCAGTGCCTTGCGGGGGGCGTTGCTCCCCGCGTCGTCCTGGGGGTTTTCCTTGTGGCGGGCGGGCGCGGACACGGTGAGACCTCCGGTCGGTGAGCATGACGGGACACTTGCCGACCAGACTTCCCGGCACACCAGTTGCAGATCTCCACGGCAACGATTGCGATCTTGTCGCGTTGTTGACGCACTTCTTATTTTAACCGTACGCGATCAGAGGCGCCGAAACGGAAAGGGGCACCCCGGGTGGGGTGCCCCTTTTTGATCACGGGTGTTGGCGCCGGTGCCGGAGAGGTGCCCGGCGTCGGTGCGGTGCGGTGCCGGGTGCACGGGCGCCAGGTGTGCCAGGTGCCCGGTGCCGGTGCGGTGCCCGGTGTCGTGCCGCCGGGTCAGTCCTCGGTGGGAGCCGACGGGAGCTGGGCCTGGATCAGGTTCATGACCGTGGAGTCGGCGAGCGTGGTGACGTCGCCGATCTGCCGGTTCTCCGCGACATCGCGCAGCAGTCGGCGCATGATCTTGCCGGAGCGGGTCTTGGGCAGCTCGGCCACCGGCAGGATCCGCTTGGGCTTGGCGATCGGGCCGAGCGTGGTGCCCACATGGTTGCGCAGGTCGTTGATCAGCGCCTCGTCCTCCGAGGCCGAACCGCGCAGGATCACGAACGCCACGATCGCCTGACCGGTCGTCTCGTCGGTCGCGCCGACGACCGCCGCCTCGGCGACCGACGGGTGCGAGACGAGCGCCGACTCCACCTCGGTGGTGGAGATGTTGTGACCGGACACCAGCATCACATCGTCCACCCGGCCCAGCAGCCAGATGTCGCCGTCGTCGTCCTTCTTCGCCCCGTCACCGGCGAAGTACCGGCCCTCGAACCGCGACCAGTAGGTGTCCAGGAACCGCTGGTCGTCGCCCCAGATGGTGCGCAGCATCGACGGCCACGGCTCGGTCAGCACCAGATAACCGCCGCCGCCGTTGGGCACCTCGTTCGCCTCGTCGTCGACGACGGTCGCGGAGATACCGGGCAGCGGGCGCTGCGCGGAACCGGGCTTGGTCTCCGTCACCCCCGGCAGCGGGGAGATCATCATCGCGCCGGTCTCGGTCTGCCACCAGGTGTCCACGATCGGCGTGCGGTCGCCACCGATGTGCTTGCGGTACCAGATCCACGCCTCGGGGTTGATCGGCTCGCCGACCGACCCCAGCACCCGCAGGCTGCTCAGATCGAACTTCGCGGGGATGTCGTCGCCCCACTTCATGAACGTACGGATCGCCGTGGGCGCGGTGTAGAGGATCGTCACCCCGTACTTCTGGACGATCTCCCAGAACCGCCCCTGGTGCGGCGTGTCGGGCGTGCCTTCGTACATCACCTGCGTGGCGCCGTTGGAGAGCGGCCCGTAGACGATGTACGAGTGCCCGGTGACCCAGCCGACATCGGCCGTGCACCAGTACACGTCCTTCTCCGGCTTGAGGTCGAAGACGGCGTGGTGGGTGTACGACGCCTGGGTGAGGTAGCCGCCGGAGGTGTGCAGGATGCCCTTGGGCTTACCCGTGGTACCGGAGGTGTAGAGGATGAACAGCGGGTGCTCGGCCTCGAACGCCTCGGGCGTGTGCTCCGCCGACTGGCGCCCGACGATCTCGTGCCACCAGACGTCCCGGGTGCCGTCCCAGGCCACATCCTGCTCGGTACGGCGTACGACGAGCACATGTTCGACGTTGCCCGCCTTCTGCACGGCCTCGTCCACGGCCGGCTTCAGCGCGGACGGCTTGCCCCGCCGGTACCCGCCGTCGGAGGTGATGACCACCTTGGCGTCGGCGTCCTGGATACGGGTCGCCAGTGCGTCGGAGGAGAAGCCGCCGAACACCACGGAGTGCGCGGCGCCGACCCGGGCGCACGCCAGCATCGCGACCGCCGTCTCCGGGATCATCGGCATATAGATCGCGACCCGGTCGCCCTTGGCCACGCCCAGCTCCAGCAGCGCGTTCGCCGCCCTGGAGACCTCGTCCTTCAGTTCCGCGTAGGTGATCGCGCGGCTGTCGCCGGGCTCACCCTCGAAGTGGATCGCGACCCGGTCTCCGAGCCCGGCCTCCACGTGCCGGTCCACGCAGTTGTACGCCACATTGAGCGTGCCGTCCTTGAACCACTTCGCGAACGGCGGGTTCGACCAGTCCAGCGTCTCCGTCGGCTCCTTGGCCCAGCTCAGCCGGCGGGCCTGCTCGGCCCAGAAGCCGAGCCTGTCAGCCTTGGCCTGTTCATACGCCTCCGCCGTGACATTGGCGTTCGCGGCCAGGTCGGCGGGGGGTGCGAACCTGCGCTCTTCCTTCAGCAGGTTGGCCAGGCTTTCGTTGCTCACGACATCTCCCTTTCCAAGGGTGTCCGTTGTGTCCCAAGCCACAGCTCACCAGAAGCGAGGGGCCGATGACAAGGGTCGACGGGCAAATGGTTTAGACCTGTGAGAAGGGACTCCGCCAGGCGTGCCCTAACCGGTTCCTCCCGGTCTTTCCCGCCGGGCATGGGGCACGTCGTACCAAAACTTCACCGCTCCAATCCTTCCCACGGGCGCGATCCCCGCCAGGTTCAGGGTGTGTCTTCCATGTCACACGGGGGTGAGGGGGCGGGCACAGGGGTGGGAGGGGGAGGGGACGGGAGGCGGCGGGGCAACCAGGGGGGGCTAGGGAGCTGACCGGGAACGGAGGGGAGGGCAACCAGGGGGCGAGGGGCGCGGACCGGGAATGAGGAGTGGGCACGGCAGGGCAGGGGCAAGGGAGGATCGACCCCGGTCAGGCCCGGCTCCGTAGCCCGTCCGCCCCCTCCACGTCGTCGAACACCCGGTCCTCACCCCGCTCGGTGAGTAGATACGCCTGTGCCTCGCCCACATGGAAGTACATCCCGTGCAACTCCAGCGCGCCCTCGCGCAACGCCTGCGCCACGGCCTCGTACGCCCGCAGATGCTCCAACTGCTGCACCACATTGGTCAGGCACAACTGCTCCACCGCGTCCGCCGGACGGCGTCCCGCGAGCCGGGGCCAGGGGCGCCCGACGTCCGCCATCCGCTCCAGGCTGGGCCGACCGTGCCGCAACCACCGTCTGAGCGGCGTCATCGCCCCACCCGGCTCGGCGTTCAGCAGGGCCTGCATCCCACTGCACCCCGAGTGCCCGCACACCGTGATGGACCGCACCCGCAACACATCCACCGCGTACTCGATCGCCGCGGCCACCGAGTCGTCCCCGCTCTCCGCACCCGGCAACGGCACCAGGTTCCCCACATTGCGCACCACGAACAGATCGCCCGGACCACTGGAAGTGATCATCGAGGTGACGACCCGTGAGTCCGCACAGGTGAGGAACAGCTGCGACGGCCGCTGCCCTTCCCTCGCCAGCCGCGCCAGCTCTCCTCGCACCAGCGGCGCGGTGTTCCGCTGGAACGCGCTGATCCCACGAGCCAACTGCTGACCGCTTTCATGGCCGCTGTCATGACCGGGGTCCGGATCGGCGTGGCCTTGGGGGTCGCTCTTGATGCCGGTGCCGGTGCCGACTCCGGTGCCGGTGGTGCTGGTGCCAGCGTTCGCGGCTTGGGCTGTGGCTGTGCCGGGGGCCGGTGCTGCTCCGGATTCCGGTCCGGCGTCCTTTCCGGCTCCGGCTGCGGCTACGACACCCCTGGCGTCCGGCCCGAGTACCGGGGCGTACCCGTCGGGCGCGGTCCGATCAGGTGAGCCGGGACCGAACCGACCGTCCCCCATCGATGCCGCCGATGTCTTCGACGCACTCGGTGCACCCGACGCACCCGACGCACTCGGTTCACCCGATGCCTCCAATCCCTCCGATGCCTCTCTCCTCTCCACCCCCTCCCTCTCACGCGCCGAACCCGTCGGCTCGCACTGATGGTTGCGCCACGGCGTCCAGGGCCTGCAACGGCAGTCGGCGATGGGCGCGTCGACGCCACCCGCCGCACCGGCGTCCCGGGCCACGCCGCCGTTCCCGGCAGCGGTCCCCGCTCCCCTGCAGTCCGCAGCTCCAGCAGGCCCGGACGGATCCCCGGAGGGACCCCGGGACGGCCCCCGGGACGGACCCCCGGAGGGACCCCAGGACGGGGGGACCCCAGCAGGATCCCCAGAGGAATCCCCGGACGGCCCGCCGGACGGACCCGAGCGCCCAGCGTCACCCTCCGCACCCCCGGCTCCCGCCGATCTCAAGCCATCCGAACCCCCCGTCACCCTCATCGCCCCGGAATCGCCGGACGGCACTCCCACCGCCCCCGCCGCACAGCCTTCTCCCAAGGCCCGCCCGGCACAGGCAGCTCCCACGGCGCCCCGTGCCCGCCCGCCTTCGATGCCCTCCGCGCTCCCCGAAAACCTCACGACCTCCCCTGCTTCCATGCCGGAGGCGTCCGTCCCCGACACCGGAAGGCTTACGTCGAGGTCGAGGAGCGGGATGGCCATGGGCCCGGTCAGCCGGGGACCGCGGCGGCCGGTCAGATGGACGGTGCCGCCCTGGGCGGTGTGGGTGTTGCGCCAGTCCTGGAGCGTTTCGTAGGCCGCGTGGTCCATGAAGGAGCCGTCCAGCACGACGACGGCGTGGGCCCCGTGCGGCACATGGTGCAGGGCACGGCTGAGACGGGGCACGGCGAGAAACGTCAACTGGCCTCTGACATGGATGTGATGGGCTCCTTTCTGTTCGTCGTAGGTGATCCGGGTGCGGGCCAGGCGGTTGAGGGCGACGGCCACGGCGACGGCGATCCCCAGTGTCACGCCCTCCAGGACGCCGAGGAGCACCACGCCGAGGGTGGTGACCGCGTAGACCAGCACTTCTCGGTGGCGGGTCACCGTGCGGATGTGGTTCAGGGAGACCATCTGGATGCCGACGGCCATCACCAGGGCGGCGAGTGAGGCGAGCGGGATCAGCTCCAGCACCGGAATCATCAAAAGCGCGGCGACTACTACGAGAACGCCGTGCAACATCGTGGAGTTCCGGCTCACGGCACCCGCGTTCACATTCGCCGAACTCCGTACGGCCACTCCCGCGACGGGCAGTCCGCCGAGCGCGCCGGAGGCGATGTTGGCGGCGCCCTGGCCGAGCAGTTCGCGATCCAGGTCGGAGCGGCCGATCTTGGCGGTGAGGCCGGGGCGGGCGCCGGCCAGCTTGTCCACGGCGACCGCGCCGAGCAGCGACTGCACACTGCACACCAGCGTGGTGGTGAGGACGGCGGTGGCCAGACCCAGCGCCGGGCCCTCGGGCAGCCCGGCCAGCGCATGGCTCTGCCAGGACGGCAGTTCCACCTTGGGCAGGGCGATCCCGGCGAGCGAGGCGGTGGAGGTGGCTCCGGCGACGGCGATGAGCGGGGCCGGGATTCTGCGCAGCAGGTGTCCGGGGCGGCCAGGGATCCGGGGCCAGAGGAACAGCAGGGCGAGGGTGAGCGCGCTCATCGAGACGGCGGCCGGATGCAGCTGCGCGAGCTGGGCGGGCAGCGCGGCGAGGTTGTCGAGGACCGCGCTCTGCGGGGTGCCGCCGAGGACGATGTGCAACTGGGCGATGGCAATGGTGACACCGATCCCGGCGAGCATGCCGTGCACGATCGCGGGGCTGACGGCGAGCGCGGAGCGCGCCACCCGCAGACAGCCGAGGCCCAGTTGGGCGAGCCCGGCGAGGACGGTGATGGCGCAGGTGGTTCGCCAGCCGTAGCGGTGGATCAGATCGGCGGTGACCACCGTCAGTCCGGCGGCCGGGCCGCTGACCTGGAGGGCGGAGCCGCCGAGCCGGCCGGCGACCAGTCCGCCCACGGCGGCGGCGACCAGCCCGGCCTGGAGCGGTGCGCCGGTGGCCAGCGCGATGCCCAGGGAGAGCGGCAGGGCGATCAGGAAGACCGCGATGGAGGCGGAGACATCGGCGCCCGCGATCCGGAAGCGGGGGCGGCGCCCGGCCGGGGGCGGGCTGTGCGGCTGGTGGACATGGCGCGCGCGCCGGGCGTCGACAAGGCGGGTCCCTTTGGCCCGTGCGGTTTC
Source organism: Streptomyces sp. NPDC004610 (assembly GCF_040609715.1). NCBI lineage: Bacteria > Bacillati > Actinomycetota > Actinomycetes > Kitasatosporales > Streptomycetaceae > Streptomyces > Streptomyces sp. NPDC004610. The sequence continues at coordinate 39,626 of NZ_JBEXLA010000047.1, forward strand.
CAGGGCCTGGGGCAAGGTGCGGAAGGCAGACATCGGGTCCCGTCTCCTCCGGGGCGGCGCGGTCGCGGAACAGGTGGTCCCCGTGTGGGGCGGGGGTCGGGTCGCGGCCGTGGGACACGGCGTGCAGCGGCGGGATGAAATGAGCGATTGGTAAACGGATCGTAATCCGGAGTAAAGGTCAAGCATGGATTTAAGGGGCAAATGGGCTAAGAGATCACCTTGATGAGCGAATCAGTAATTCAGTCGGCTTGTCGTACTAATTCCTTCTCTGTTCCGTGCGAGCTTGACCGCGCCGCCGGTTCTCCCCGGCGGACGCCGTCCGGTCTCCGGCGGCGTGTTGGCCCGAGAGAAGGAAGAAGGTGGGCGGACATGGCCGCCACCCAGAGGATCGCCGCGGGGGCCGTGGTCGCCGCGGTCTGTGCCGTGTCGCTCGCCGGCTGCGGCATCGGCTCCGGCTCCACCGGTTCCGGGGAAGGGGCGGCCGGACCGGACAAGGCCCAGCCCGCCCCGGCGCCCAAGAGCGCGGTCCGGCTCATCGGCGACGGCTCCACCGCGTTCACCGGCGCCCAGCCGCGGCTGCCCCGCCCCGAGCGGCTGAAGCCCGGTCAGAAGCCCCCGCAGTTCGTGGTGTTCTCCTGGGACGGGGCCGGTGAGGACAGCCAGAGGCTGTTCTCACACTTCCGCGAGGTCTCCAAGCGGAACAACGCCACGATGACCTACTTCCTCAGCGGCGTCTATCTGCTGCCCGAGGAGAAACGCGACCTCTACCGGCCCCCGCAGCACTCCCCGGGCCGCTCCGACATCGGCTTCAACGACAACGAGGGCATCGCCGAGACCGTCAAGCAGCTCCGGCTGGCCTGGCTGGAGGGCAACGAGGTCGGCACCCACTTCAACGGCCACTTCTGCGGCGAGGGCGGGGGCGTCGGCGAGTGGTCGGTCGAGGAGTGGAAGGACGAGATCGCCCAGGCCAAGCAGTTCGTGAAGTCCTGGAAGACCAACACCGGCATGCGCGACGCCGCCCCGCTCCCCTTCGACTACGACAAGGAGCTGATCGGCGCCCGCACACCCTGTCTGGAGGGCCAGAAGAACTTCACCAAGGCCGCCGCCGAACTGGGCTTCCGCTATGACACCAGCGGTGTCAACAACCAGGTCTGGCCCGGCCGGAAGGAGGGCCTGTGGGATCTGTCCATGCAGCTCGTCCCCTTCCCCGGCCACACCTACGAGCAGCTCACCATGGACTACAACTTCATGGTCAACCAGTCCGGCGCCACCACCCAGGGCGACCCGTCCCAGTACGAGTACTGGGGCGACCAGATGCGTGACGGCCTGCTCCAGGGCTTCGATCGCGCCTACGACGGCAACCGCGCGCCCCTGATCATCGGCAACCACTTCGAGTCCTGGAACGGCGGCACCTATATGCGCGCCATCGAGGAGGTCGTCGAGGAGGTCTGCACGAAGTCGGAGGTGCGCTGTGTGTCCTTCCGCCAGCTCGCCGACTGGCTGGACGCCCAGGACCCGAAGACCCTGGACAAGCTGCGCACCCTGAAGGTGGGCCAGGCCCCGCAGCAGGGCTGGGAGCCCTTCCTGTCGGCGAGCCTGGCCCCGGCTCCCAAGGGCGTCCCGGGAGCACCGCCCGCCGACCGGAAGCAGTAGCCCCGGAAGCAGCAGCCCTGGAGGGGGCGGTGTTCCACGCACGGGCCGACGTCCCGCGCACGGACTGGCGCCCCGCGCACGGGCTGGCGCCTCATGCACGGGCTGGCGCCCCCCCCGCACGGACTACGCGGGAGCGGTGACGCTCTCGCCGAGCACGAAGCCGGGGTCGACCTGGGCGGCCAGGTCGGCTCCGGTGCGCTCGTTGCCCCACGACTGGGCGTTCTTCAGATGGAAGTGCACCATCTGGCGGGTGTAGTTCTCCCAGTCGCGCAGCGCGTAGGTCGCGTCGGCGGCCGTGTGCAGCTGCTCCAGGGCCCGGCGGTTGTGGTCCTCCAGCAGCTCGAACCGGGGCGGGCGGCCCTTCTCCATGGCCCGGACCCAGTCCGAGTGCCCGACCGTGACGAGCAGGTCGTCACCGGTCTCGGCGCGCAGGAAGTCCAGGTCGTCCTGCCCCTGCACCTTGTTGCCGACGACCTTGAGGGTGACGCCGAAGTCGCGCGCGTACTCCTTGTACTGGCGATAGACGGAGACCCCCTTCCGGGTCGGCTCGGCGACGAGGAACGTGATGTCGAAGCGGGTGAACATGCCGGAGGCGAAGGAGTCCGAACCGGCCGTCATGTCGACCACGACGTACTCGTCACGCCCGTCGACCAGATGGTTGAGGCACAGCTCCACCGCTCCCGTCTTGGAGTGGTAGCAGGAGACCCCCAGATCGGCTTCGGTGAAGGGCCCCGTGACCATCAAACGGACGGCCCCGCCGTCGAGTTCCACCGGCCGGGCGCAGGCGTCGTAGACCGGGTTGTTCTCGCGCACCCGCAGCAGCCGCGAGCCCTCGCCGGGCGGGGTCGTCTTGATCATCGTCTGGGCGGAGCCGACGCGCGGGTTGCTGCCGCGCAGATAGTCCTTGATCAGCGGCAGCCGGTCGCCCATGGCGGGCAGGGCCGCGGCCTGGTCGTCGTCCAGGCCGAGCGCGGCGCCCAGATGCTGGTTGATGTCGGCGTCGACGGCGACGACCGGGGCGCCGGTGGCGGCCAGATGGCGGATGAAGAGGGACGACAGGGTGGTCTTGCCACTGCCACCCTTCCCGACGAAAGCAATTTTCATGTTCAGTAAGCCTAGTGGTGCACGGCACCCGGCGGGCCCGGGGACGTGAAGAAGACCACTCCTTCGTGGGGTGCGCGCCCCGGGTGCGTAGGGTCGTACCCATGAGTACGACAGGCGCGACCGACGACCCGCTCGCGGCCCTGGGTTCGCTGCCCGGCGTGGCCGACTCCGTCGAGTCCGTACGCAAGGCCGTGGACCGGGTGTACCGGCACCGCGTCATGCGGCGGCGCAGCAACGAGGTCACCTCCGAGGCGGCGCTGCGCGGCGCGCGCGGTTCGGCGGCGCTCTCCGGCGCCGACTGGGCGCTCGAAGAGGTGCGGCGGCGCAGTGACTTCGGTGTGGAGGGCGAGGCCCGGGTCATGGGGGCGGCGCTGCGGCTGACCGCCGAGGCGGGTCAACTGCTGTCCATCTGGCGGCAGTCGCCGCTGCGGGTGCTGGCCCGGCTGCATCTCGTCGCCGCCGCGACCCGGGGGGACGAGGTGGGGCGCCCGCGGCTGGCGGGCGAGCCGGTCGACGAGCCGCTGCTCGCGCTCCCGTTGCCCGGCGCCGACGAGGTCGCGGGTCGGCTGGAGGGGCTGAGCGAACTGATCGTCGCGGGCGGTGCGGCCCCGGCTCCCGTCACGGCGGCCGTCGTCCACGGTGAGCTGCTGGCGCTGCGGCCCTTCGCCTCGTACAACGGGCTCATCGCGCGGGCCGCCGAGCGGATCGTGCTGGTCGGCAGCGGCCTGGACCCGAAGTCGGTGTGCCCGGCAGAGGTGGGGCACGCGGAACTGGGCCGTACGGCCTATCTCGCCGCCTTCGAGGGCTATGTCTCCGGTACGCCGGAGGGGATGGCGGCCTGGATCGCGCACTGCGCGCGGGCGGTCGAGCTGGGGGCGCGTGAGTCGACGGCGGTGTGCGAGGCGTTGCAGCGGGGCGCCGCCTGACGGCTGCCCCTGGGTGGGTGACCCGGGCCGGACAGGGTTGCGGCGGTACGAGGTCTCGTACCGCCGCTGGCATGGGTACCTGGTTACCAGGCGTCCTCGATGTATTGCCCATCAGGTCGGGAACTTCGCCCGTCACCTGGTGCGGCTGGCCCGTAATCGACGGGTCGACGTCGCGTGGGTGCCCTGTACACATGCGCGGTCCGTGGGGCCAGATGCGTTGTTTAAGGCGATCCTCTCGGATATGTCCTTGGTCTCGCGGGCCGTTGAGTCCTTTGTACTCCCGCCCCGAGGGGAGCGGAAGGGCTGGCTACGGTTCTTTACTTTTAGGTTCAAAAAGGATCAAAACAACAGTAATGAAGAGCTCATGACCGACGGATCGAAGGTGTGGGGAAAGGGGCAGGTCAGGGGGCGGGCCATAGGCGCAGGCCGTGGGATGGGCCATCGGTGCAGGCCATGGGCGCGGGCCATAGGGGGTTCATAGGGGCGGGTCAGGCGGCGGATCGTAGGGCCGCTGCTGCTGCCGCCGCCGCAGCCCGGCGGCGGCTGGCGTACCAGACCAGGCCCGCCGTGGCCGCGGCGGCCCCTATGGCGGCGGCTGCCACCAGGGCGGGGCGCGGCGGTACGGAGAACGAGGGCAGGCGCTGCTTGAGCCGGACCGGGCGGTGGAAATCCAGAATCGGCCACCCGCGCGCGAGGGCCTCGCGGCGCAGCGCCCGGTCCGGGTTCACGGCGTGCGGGCGGCCGACGCTCTCCAGCATCGGCAGATCGGTCGCCGAGTCGCTGTAGGCGAAGCAGCGGGCGAGGTCGTAGCCCTCGGAGGCGGCGAGCTGCCGGATCGCCTCGGCCTTGGTGGGGCCGTAGGCGTAGTACTCGACATCGCCGGTGAAGCGGCCGTCGTCGCCGATCACCATCCGGGTGGCCACCACCCGGTCCGCGCCGAGCAGCTCGCCGATCGGCTCGACCACCTCCGCGCCCGAGGTGGACACGATCACCACATCGCGGCCGGCGATGTGATGGTCCTCGATGAGGGAGGCGGCCTCGTCGTAGATCAGCGGGTCGATGATGTCGTGCAGGGTCTCGGCGACGATCTCCTGGACCTGGCGGACGTCCCAGCCGCGCACCAACTGGGAGAGGTAGGCGCGGGTGCGTTCCATCTGGTCGTGGTCCATGCCGCCGACGAGCAACACGAACTGGGCATATGCGGTACGCAAGACGGCCCGGCGGTTGATCAGACCGCCTTGGTAGAACGACTTGCTGAACGAGAGCGTGCTCGACTTCGCAATGACCGTCTTGTCCAGGTCAAAGAAGGCCGCTGTGCGGGGCAAGGAGTGGTTTTCCACGCCCTTGAGCATAGGGGCAGCCCATTCGGCGTAAGGTGAGGCGCGTGGGTTTGCCTGAGAGGGCTCTCGGGTACACCATGGAAGTCACGGATCGTTCGCGACCGTGCTAACCCGGTCCGGCTCCTCCCCCCCCCGAGTCGGCCGTGGGGACGACCCCCGCTCTCCCCCCCGGCGGGGGTCGTCGCATGTCCGGACGGCGTTTCGCGTTCTTCTCCTCATCTCCCGCGGCATAGGTGCCGTACAGGGGCGGCTGTGGCCGCCCCTTTCGCCTGTCCATGATCGGTCACTCTGCGTAGTGCTCGGGCTGCTCTGCGGGAGTCGCGCGGGATACGGCCCGGGGCCTGTGGGCCGTCACCGGTTTGGGTGACGGCGATATTCACAACCACCGAGTTGTCCACAGATTTCGACCAAGATCCACATCATTTCCAGGATCGCTGCACGCTCATTCCAACGCGCCGCGATCGATGCGAGTTCGCCATCGGCGGACCCGTTTCTCGGACGCGTTTGGCCGGTTTCCTTCGGCCGTTCAAATGGAGGCCGGATCCCCGGTTCTTCCTACGCACCCGAATCGCGGCGCCTCGGGGCGGCGCCGACCGCACCGATCAGACCGACCGCACCGATCACATCGACCGCACCGATCTCACCGATCTCACCGATCTCACAACGAGGGGGAGTCCCATGTCCGCCACCGTCACCCACGATCCGCCATCGCCCGGCCACGGCCGCCGGGCCGGACCGCTGATCCTCACCGAGGACCCCGGACTGCTGGACGACCTGCTGCGCCTGTGCGCGGCGGCCGGGGCCACGGCCGAGGTCCACCACTCGGTGCCCGAGCGCACCGACGCCTGGGAGGCCGCGCCCCTGGTCCTGGTCGGCGACGACGCCGCCGGGCGCGTCCGGGGTACGGCCCGGCGGCGCGGGGTCGTCCTCGTCGGACGCGACCAGGACGACCCCGGGGTGTGGGAGCGGGCCGTGCGGATCGGCGCCGACCATGTCCTGCTCCTGCCCGACGGCGAACAGTGGCTCGTCGACCGGATCGCCGATGTCGTCGAGGGCGTCGGACGCCCGGCGCTCACCGTCGGGGTGCTGGGCGGCCGGGGCGGGGCGGGCGCCTCCACCCTGGCCTGCGCGCTCGCCGTCACCTCCGCGCACGAGGGGCTGCGCACCCTGCTGGTGGACGCCGATCCCCTCGGCGGCGGACTCGACGTCCTGCTCGGCGGCGAGAGCGCCGAGGGCCTGCGCTGGCCCGCGTTCGCCGCCTCGCGCGGCCGGCTCGGCGCCGGAGCGCTGGAGGAGTCCCTGCCCGAACTGCACGCGCTGCGGGTGCTCAGCTGGGACCGCGGCGACCGGGTCACCGTGCCCGCACAGGCCGTCCGCGCGGTGCTGTCCGCCGCCCGGCGCCGCAGCGGCACGGTCGTGGTCGATCTGCCCCGCCGCCTGGACGACGGGGTGACCGAGGTGCTCTCCCAGATCGACATCGGCCTGCTCGTCGTCCCCGGCGAACTCCGCGCGGTCGCCGCAGCCGGCCGCATGGCGTCGACCGTGGGCATGGTGCTGCGGGACCTGCGGGTCGCCGTCCGCGGGCCGTACGCGCCCGGCCTCGACGACCGCGAGGTGGCCCGGCTGCTCGGGCTGCCGCTCGCCGGGGAAGTGCCCGTCGAGGCCGCACTGCTGCGCCCGGACGGGAGCAAGTCACCGCCCGCGGCCGGCGGGCGCGGCCCCCTGGCCCGGTTCTGCAAGGGATTCTGGGAGCGCGCCCTGACCGAGGCGAACGCGGCATGAGCGCGCGATCCGGATCCGCCCTGCTGGACGGGGTGCGGCAGTGGCTCGCCGAGAGCGGCGCCGAACCCACCCCCGCGCGCGTGGCGCAGGCCCTGCGCGAACAGGGCCGGGTCCTGGGCGACGCGGAAGTGCTCGGGGCCGCCCGCCAGTTGCGCTCCGAACTGATCGGCAGCGGCCCCCTGGAACCCCTCCTCGCCGACCCGTCGGTGACCGACGTCCTGGTCTCCGCCCCCGACCGGGTCTGGGTCGACCGCGGCGGCGGCCTGGAACTGACCCCGGTCGCCTTCCCCGACCCGGCGGCCGTACGGCGGCTCGCACAGCGCCTCGCCGCGGTCGCCGGGCGGCGCCTGGACGACGCCCGCCCCTGGGTCGACGCCCGCCTGCCCGACGGCACCCGGCTCCACGCGGTGCTGCCCCCGGTCGCCGTCGGCTGTACGTGTCTGTCCCTGCGGGTCGTCCGCCCGCGCGCGTTCACCCTGGGCGAACTCGTCGCGGCGGGCACGGTGCCGCCCGGCGGGGACCGGATCCTGCGCGCGCTGCTGGCCGCCCGGCTGTCCTTCCTGATCAGCGGCGGCACCGGCAGCGGCAAGACCACCCTGCTCAGCGCCCTGCTCGGGCTGGTCGGGCCCGGCGAACGGATCGTGCTGGCCGAGGACTCCGCGGAACTGCGCCCGGACCACCCCCATGTCGTACGGCTGGAGGGCAGACCGGCCAACCAGGAGGGCGCCGGCCTGGTCACGCTGGAGGACCTGGTGCGCCAGGCCCTGCGGATGCGGCCGGACCGGCTGGTCGTGGGCGAGGTGCGCGGACCCGAGGTGGTGCATCTGCTGGCCGCGCTCAACACGGGCCACGAGGGCGGCTGCGGGACCGTCCACGCCAATGCCGCCGCCGACGTCCCCGCCCGGCTGGAGGCCCTCGGTACGGCGGCGGGCCTGGACCGGGCGGCCCTGCACAGCCAGCTGGCGGCGGCCCTGTCCGTCGTCCTCCACCTGGTCCGGGACCGTGACGGGCGGCGGCGGATCGACGAGGTGCGGGTGCTGGAACGGGACCCGGCCGACCCGTCGGGCCTGGTGCGGACGGTCCCGGCGCTGCGCTGGGCAACGGGGGCCTTCGCGCGCGAGCGGGGCTGGGAGCGGCTGGAGGCGCTGCTGAGCGGGGCCCCGGGCGACGGGGAGGGACCGGCCGCGGTGACCGGGCGACGGAAGCGAACGGAAGGGAACGGGCGAGATGGGAGTGAGCGGGATGGGTGAGGTCTGGACGGGGGCGGCTCTGGGGTGTGTCGGGGTCGCGGTCCTGCTGATGGGTGGCGGGCCGTTCGGTGCGCGGCGGACGCGGCTGCTGTTCGCCGATGGGGGTGGTGTGGGGCACGGTCCGCCGCTGTGGCCCCGGTGGGCGCGGGTCCGGGTGCGTGTGCGCGTGCGTGTCGAGTGGTGGGTGCCGGTGGCCGGGCTGGTGCTGGGCATCCTGGGCGGCTCGGTGCTGCCGGTCGTCGCGGGGGCGGCCGGGATGCCGATGGTCCGGCGGATGCGGCGCGCGCGGGAGGCCCGACGGGACCGGGAGCGCCGGACGGCCGAAGTGATCGCGCTGTGCGGGGCACTGGCCGGGGAGGTGCGGGCGGGACGGCAACCGGGCGACGCGCTGACCCGGGCCGCCCGGGAGTCCGACGGGCTCGGCGCGGCGCAGCCGGCGGTGCTGGCGGCGGCCCGGTTCGGCGGGGACGTCCCCGGGGAACTGGCCGGGGCGGCACGGCAGCCGGGCGCCGAAGGGCTGCTGGGGCTGTCGGCGTGCTGGCGGGTGGCGGTCGACCAGGGCGCGGGGCTCGCGGCCGGGCTCGACCGGCTGGACGCCGCCCTGCGCGCCCAGCGGGACCGACGGGCCGACCTGCGCGCCCAGTTGGCGGGCGCCCGCGCCACTGCGCTGATGCTCGCCGGGCTGCCCGCGGCGGGCCTGCTGCTCGGCACCGCCCTTGGCGCGGACCCGCTCCACGTCCTGCTGCACACCGGCCCCGGCCTCGTCTGCCTCGCCGCCGGCCTGGTGCTGGAGGCCGCCGGGCTCTGGTGGGCCCTGCGCATCGTCCGCCGGGCGGAGGCGGCATGAGCGGCGGGGTTGTCCACAGCCTGGGGGCGGCCCTGGGGACGGCGCTGACCCTCACCTGGGCGGTACGGCGGCTGCGGGCCGCCCGACGGGAGCGGCGGGTACGACGCCGGATCGCCCGACTGCTCACGCCGGGGACGGCGTTGCCGGGGCGGCGGCTTCCGGCGGGGGCCGGGTGGGCGGTGGTCCGGCGCTGGGCGCCCTGGGGCGGTGTCGTGGGCGCCGGGTGGGTGCTGATCGGCGGGGCCGCGGGCGTGGCGCTCGGCGCGGTCGGGGCCGTCGGCCTGTGGTGGTGGCGTCGGCGGCAACGCGCGGGGAGGGCGGCGGACCCGGTGGCCGACCTCGCGGAGGCCGGACGGCAACTCCCGCTCGCCGCCGATCTCCTGGCCGCCTGCATCGCGGCCGGCGCGGGTCCGGTGCCCGCCGCCCACGCGGTGGGCGAGGCGCTCGGCGGCCCGGTGGGGGACGCGCTGGCCCGGGGCGCGGCCGAGGTCCGGCTCGGAGCCGAACCGGCCACGGCGTGGCGTGCACTGGCCGCGCTGCCCGGCGCACGGGGTCTGGCCCGGCTGCTCGCACGGGCCGACGAGTCGGGGCTCCCCGCCGCCGCACCGGTCGCCCGGCTCGCCGAGGACACCCGCGCGCAGTGGACCCGGGAGGCGACGGCACGGGCCAGGAGAGCAGCCGTACTGATCAGCGCTCCGGTGGGGCTGTGCTTTCTGCCCGCGTTCATCGCGGTGGGGGTGGTGCCGGTGGTGCTGGGGATGGCGAGTGAGGTGCTGGGCGGGGGGTGAGGGGAGGTGGGGTGGAGGGCGGGGGAGCGGCAAGCGAAGGACGACGGACGAGGCGTGATCGGCGGACCGCCGATCGGCAGGCGATCGGCAAGTGAGAGACGACCTACGGGGGTTGAGATGTACGGACTGGTACGCGCGCGGGTGCGTGTATGGGCGGGGTGGGTACGGGCGCGGGCGCGGGTGGTGCGCCGGGCACGGGGTGACGCCGGAATGGTGACCTCCGAGTACGCGCTCGGCCTGGTGGCGGCGGCCGGGTTCGCCGTCGTGCTCTATCGGGTGCTGACCAGCGGAACGGTCGGCGCGAAGCTTCAGTCGATGGTCGAGAGTGCCCTCGATGCGGGCATGTGAGCCGGGGTCGGCGGACGAGCGGCGGAACGAGGGCCCGGCGGGGCGGCGGTCGGACGGCGGCTTCGTGACTGTGGAGGCGGCTGTGACGCTCCCGGTGCTGGTGATGTTCGCCATGGCCCTGGTCTGGGCGCTGTTCGTCGCGGCGGCGCAGATCCAGTGTGTGGACGCGGCCAGGACCGGCGCCCGCGCCGCGGCCCGCCAGGACCCCGACACCGCGGTCGTCGAACTGGCCCGAGCCGCCGCCCCGCGCGGAGCGGAGGTCACGCTCGGCCGGGAGGGGGACCGTGTCCGGGTGGTGGTCGTGGCCCGGCCCCCCTTGCTGGGCGGGCTCGCCTTCCATCTGCGGGAGGAGGCCGTGGCGGTGGTGGAGGGGACGAGCGCGGGCGGGGCGGCGCCCGGGACGGTGGAGGTTGTGCCGTGACGGGGAGGTTCCGGGGCTGGTGGGCGCGGGGTGCGAGCGAGTCGGCCGGGGCGTCCCGCGCGACCAGGGGCGTCGGGTTCATCGGGGCCGCCAAGGGCGCTGTCAAGGTGCCCAGAGTGGCAGGCGCGGCCCGGGACCGAGGTTCCGCGACCGTCGTCAGCCTCGCCGTCGTCGCTGTGCTCTGTGTGGTCTTCGGCACGGTGCTCGCCCTGGGGCAGGCCGTCGTGGTCCGGCACAGGGCGGCGGCCGGGGCCGATCTCGCGGCGCTGGCGGCGGCCGAGTACTGGGCCCGTGGTTCCACCGCGGCCTGTGCTCGGGGGAGGGAAGCCGCGCGGGCGCACGGTGTGCGGCTGGTGCGGTGCGTCGTCGCCGGGGAGGTCTCGGACGTGACGGCGGCCTCGGGGCGGGGCCTGTTCGAGGCGGAGGTACGGGCGCGGGCGGGACCGGCGACGGCGTACGGCCCTGGGCCGCCCCCGTGAGCCGCCTGCCGGGCGGGCGTACGGTCCTGAGCCGCCCTTGTGGCCGCCCTGGGCGGGCGTACGGTCCTGAGTGTCCCTGTGAGCCGCCCCGGCGTCCCGGCCTGGCCCCCGTCAGTCGCCCCGGCGTCCGGCCCGGACCCGCCCCGTCAGCCGCCCTCGGCCGGTATCCAGCGCAGCCACACGCCACCCCGGCGTCCAAAGCGACTGAGCCCCGCCCCGCCCTCGCCCCGCCCCCCGCGTCCAGGACGCCCCGCCGCCCCACCCCCGGCGCCCAGGCGCCCGCCGCCCCCGGCGGCCCCCCCCGGCGGCCCCCCACAGCCACCAAAGGGCCGCATGACAGCCCCTGGGCCGACGCCTACGAGCCCTCCCGAGCCGCTCCCTGGGCTCCCCCCTCCGCCTCCCCTTCAGCCTCCTCTTTCGCCTGCCCTTCCGTATCCCCCGCCGCCTCCCCCTCCGGCACCCCCCGGAGCAACTCCGTGAGCAGCCGCACGGCACCCCGCTTGTGCAGGGGATCGTTGCCGTTGCCGCACTTGGGGGACTGGATGCAGGACGGGCAGCCGGCGTCGCACTCGCAGGACGCGATGGCCTCGCGGGTCGCGGTGAGCCACGCGCGGGCGGTGTGGAACGCGCGCTCGGCGAAGCCCGCGCCGCCGGGGTGGCCGTCGTAGACGAAGACCGTCGGGAGCAGGGTGTCGGGGTGCAGGGGGACCGAGACGCCGCCGATGTCCCAGCGGTCGCAGGTGGCGAAGAGCGGGAGCATGCCGATGGAGGCGTGTTCGGCAGCGTGCAGAGCGCCGCCGAGGATCTCGGGGCCCACGCGGGCGGCGTCGAGCTGGTCCTCGGTGACGGTCCACCACACCGCGCGCGTGCGCAGGGTGCGGGGCGGGAGGTCCAGCTTGGTCTCGCCGAGGACCTCGCCGGTGATGAGACGGCGGCGCAGGAAGGAGACGACCTGGTTGGTGACCTCGACCGAGCCGAAGCAGAGTCGGCCCGCGCCCCAGGGGATCTCGGTGTCGGTGTCCAGGACGGAGATGGAGGTGGTGTCGCGGGCGACCGTGGAGTACGGGGGGCTCGCCTGTTCGACCAGGGCGACGTTCTCGTCCAGATCCAGGGAGCGGACCAGATAGGTGCGGCCCTGGTGGAGGTGGACCGCGCCCTCGTGGACGGTGGCGTGGGCGGCGCCCGCGTCGACGGTGCCGAGCAGCCGGCCCGTGCCGGACTCCACGATCTGCACGGGGCTGCCGCCCTCGCCGCGGATGTCGGTGAGGTCGGCGGCGCGTTCCCGGCGGGTCCAGTGCCAGGCGGTGGCGCGGCGGCGCAGCAGCTTCGCGGCCTCCAGCTGCGGCAGCAGGGCGGCGCTGCCGGGGCCGAAGAGGTCGAGGTCGGCGTCGGTCAGGGGCAGCTCGGCCGCCGCGGCGCACAGATGCGGGGCGAGGACGTACGGGTTGTCGGGGTCGAGGACGGTGGACTCGACGGGCTGGTCGAACAGGGCTTCGGGGTGATGGACGAGGAAGGTGTCCAGCGGGTCGTCGCGGGCGACCAGGACGGCGAGAGCGCCCTGTCCGGCCCGCCCCGCCCGGCCCGCCTGCTGCCAGAGGGAGGCACGGGTGCCCGGGTAGCCGGCGATGAGGACCGCGTCCAGACCGGAGACGTCGATCCCCAGTTCGAGGGCGGTGGTGGCGGCGAGGCCGAGCAGCTCGCCGGAGTGCAGGGCCTGCTCCAGGGCGCGGCGCTCCTCGGGGAGGTATCCGCCCCGGTAGGCGGCGACACGCCGGGACAGGGACCGATCGATCTCGGCCAGGCGCTCCTGGGCGATGACCGAGATCAGCTCGGCGCCGCGCCGGGAGCGCACGAAGGCGACCGAGCGCACACCCTGGACGGCGAGATCGGTGAGCAGATCGGCGGTCTCGGCCGTGGCGGTGCGGCGGACCGGGGCGCCCCGCTCGCCCTCCAGGTCGGTCAGCGGGGGCTCCCACAGGGCGAAGACCAGCTCCCCGCGCGGGGAGGCGTCGTCGGCGACCTCGACCACGGGCAGCCCCGTCAGCCGCCGGGCGGCGACGGCGGGCTCGGCGGCGGTGGCGGAGGCCAGCAGGAAGACCGGGGAGGAGCCGTAGCGGGCGCAGAGCCGGCGCAGTCGGCGCAGTACCTGGGCGACGTGCGAGCCGAAGACGCCCCGGTAGGTGTGGCACTCGTCGATCACGACGTACTTGAGGGCCTTGAGGAAGGACGACCAGCGGGGGTGGGAGGGCAGGATCCCCCGGTGCAGCATGTCCGGATTGGTGAGGACGTAGGTGCCGTACTGGCGGATCCACTCGCGCTCCTCGAACGGCGTGTCGCCGTCGTAGACGGCGGGGCGCACGGCGGTGCCCAGGGGGCGTGAGAGTTCTTTCACGGACCGGCACTGATCGGCCGCCAGGGCCTTGGTGGGGGCCAGGTACAGGGCGGTGGCGCCGCGCCCGTTCGGGGCCTCGGAGCCGTCCAGGAGGGTGGAGAGCACGGGGACCAGATAGGCCAGGGACTTGCCGGAGGCGGTGCCGGTGGCGACCACCACCGACTCGCCGTCCAGGGCGTGCTCGGCAGCCTGCGCCTGGTGGGCCCAGGGGTGCTCGATGCCCGCGGCCTGCACGGCGGCGACGACCTCGGAGCGGATCCGGTCCGGCCAGACGGCATGGCGGCCCGCGCGCGGGGGCAAGTGCTCCGTATGAGTGATGCGCGCGGCCCGGCTCGGGCCCGAGGCGAGCCGGTGCAGGACCGCGCCCGGGGCGGGGCGGGGCGCGGAGTCCGTCGGGAGTCGATCGGAACGGTGATTCTTGGCCATCGGCACCGAGTGTGTCATTGGAGTGACGGACAATGGGCTCAAGGCGTCGTGCACGCCTGCCGGTAAGTGATTGAATGCCATCGCGGCTGGCGAACCGTCCCGGGGGCTCCGCCGAGGTGCCCAAGGGCGACCGCTCGATAGCAAGGTGCTGGAGGATCCGTGGACCTGTCCCTGTCGACCGAGACCATCGGCGATCGCACGATCGTCAGGGTCGGTGGCGAAATCGACGTATATACCGCGCCCAAGCTGCGCGAGCAGTTGGTCGAGCTGGTGAACGACGGGAATTTCCACCTCGTCGTGGACATGGAGGGCGTGGACTTCCTCGACTCCACCGGTCTCGGCGTGCTGGTCGGCGGCCTGAAGCGTGTGCGGGCCCATGAGGGCTCCCTGCGCCTGGTGTGCAACCAGGAGCGCATTCTGAAGATCTTCCGCATCACCGGCCTCACCAAGGTGTTCCCCATTCACACCACGGTCGACGAAGCGGTAGCGGCCACCGACTGATCATCCGGTCCGGGTCGCCCCGCGCGGCCCGGACCGGCCCTGTTTTCTGGGGGACCGGGGCGTTCGACGGCCCGGCCCCCGCTCGCACGCCCGTAGCTCCGAGGGGGATGCATGGCCACCGTCGAACTCCGCTTCAGCGCGCTTCCCGGGCATGTCCGTACCGCCCGGCTGGTGGCGGCTGCGGTGGCGCGCAGGGCCGGGGTGGACGAGGCCGTCCTCGACGAGGTGCGGCTCGCCGTCGGAGAGGCGTGCAGCCGGGCCGTGGGCCTGCACCAGAGCGCCGGGATCACCGCGCCGGTGCGGGTGGCGCTGGTCGAGGAGGAGAAACAGTTCTCCATCGAGGTCGGCGACGAGGCCCCGCGTTCGGTGCCCGGTGGCGCCGGGTCGAGCGACGCGACGGACGCCGAGGCCGAGGAGGACGAGATGGGCCTCGCGGTCATCAGCGGCCTGGTGGACGACGTCGAGGTCACCTCCGACGCGCACGGCGGGCTGATCCGGATGACCTGGCAGACGACCCCGCCGGAGGCGGCGGTTCCGGCGTAGGTTCCGGCACAGCGCCGCCCGTTCGGGTCGCACACACGTTTCGCCTTACTTTTTCGAGGGTCCCGCAGAGCGGGGCCCTTGATTTTTTTCCGGGTTCCTCAGCGCCGCACAATTCGTGAATGAATTCACGATCAAGCTTTAATTCCTTCAGTGCATTACAGCTTTCCGGATCATGGTTTCTGGGCGATCATTTACCGAAGGTCATGTGAAAGTACCTGTGAAGCAGAATTCCGCTTACCGCGCACTGTTTTGATCAGAGTAAGATCCCTACAATCCGTCCACATCTTGAGCTCAGCCCAAGCGTCAAGGAGGACGAATGGCGGGGCTTTCTTCCCCTCATCAACTGGATCATCCGCTGGTCCATTCACTGGATCATTCGCTGGATCATCCATCAACCTTCGCAGCCGCCGTGCTGACCGACGACAACCGCGTCATGGTGATGGTGATCGCGGCCGTCGCGTTGGCTGCGCTCGTGGTCGCCGGTGTGCTGCTGCGGCAGGTGCTCGCCGCGGGCGAGGGCACCGACAGCATGAAGAAGATCGCGGCGGCCGTCCAGGAAGGCGCGAACGCCTATCTGGCCCGGCAGTTGCGCACGCTCGGTGTATTCGCGGTGATCGTTTTCTTCCTGCTCCTGCTGCTGCCCGCCGACGACTGGAATCAGCGCATCGGGCGATCGGTGTTCTTCTTGATCGGCGCGCTGTTCTCGGCGGGCACCGGCTATATCGGCATGTGGCTGGCCGTACGGAGCAATGTGCGGGTCGCCGCGGCGGCCCGGGAGGCGACTCCGGCCGAGGGTGAGCCGGAAAAGGATCTCACCGAGGTCTCGCACAAGGCGATGAAGATCGCATTCCGTACCGGCGGTGTCGTCGGCATGTTCACGGTGGGGCTCGGACTGTTCGGCGCCTCCCTCGTGGTGCTGGTGTACGCGGCCGACGCGCCGAAGGTGCTGGAGGGTTTCGGTCTCGGAGCCGCCCTGATCGCCATGTTCATGAGGGTCGGCGGCGGCATCTTCACCAAGGCCGCCGACGTGGGCGCCGACCTGGTCGGCAAGGTCGAGAAGGGCATCCCGGAGGATGATCCGCGCAACGCCGCGACCATCGCCGACAATGTGGGCGACAACGTCGGCGACTGCGCCGGAATGGCCGCAGACCTGTTCGAGTCGTACGCCGTGACGCTGGTGGCCGCGCTGATCCTGGGCAAGGTCGCCTTCGGTGACGCGGGGCTTGCCTTCCCGCTGCTGGTGCCCGCCATCGGGGTGATCACAGCCATGATCGGGATCTTCGCGGTCGCTCCCCGCCGCAGCGACCGCAGCGGCATGACCGCGATCAACCGGGGCTTCTTCATCTCCGCGGTGATCTCGCTCGTCCTGGTCGCCGTCGCCGTCTTCATCTATCTGCCGTCGTCGTACGCCGACCTCGACGGCGTCACCGACGCGGCGATCGCGGGCAAGGGCGGCGATCCTCGGATCCTCGCCCTGGTCGCGGTGGGGATCGGCATCCTGCTGGCCGCCGTCATCCAGCAGCTGACCGGCTACTTCACCGAGACCAACCGGCGCCCGGTCAGGGACATCGGCAAGACCTCGCTGACCGGCCCCGCGACCGTCATCCTGGCCGGTGTCTCGGTCGGCCTGGAGTCGGCCGTCTACACCGCGCTGCTGATCGGGCTCGGCGTGTACGGGGCGTTTCTGCTCGGCGGGGCGTCGATCATGCTGGCGCTGTTCGCCGTCGCGCTGGCGGGCACCGGACTGCTCACCACGGTCGGGGTGATCGTCGCCATGGACACCTTCGGGCCGGTCTCCGACAACGCCCAGGGCATCGCCGAGATGTCCGGCGACGTCGAGGGCGCGGGCGCGCAGGTGCTCACCAACCTGGACGCCGTCGGCAACACCACCAAGGCCATCACCAAGGGCATCGCCATCGCCACCGCCGTTCTCGCGGCGGCGGCGCTCTTCGGGTCGTACCGCGACGCGATCACGACGGGGGCGCGGGACGTCGGGGAGAGACTCACCGGCGAGGGCGTCCCCATGACCTTGATCATGGACATCTCGCAGCCCAACAACCTCGTCGGGCTGATCGCCGGCGCCGCGGTCGTCTTCCTCTTCTCGGGGCTGGCGATCAACGCGGTGTCCCGGTCGGCGGGGTCGGTGGTCTACGAGGTGCGGCGCCAGTTCCGCGAGCGGCCCGGGATCATGGACTACACCGAGCAACCCGAGTACGGAAGGGTCGTGGACATCTGTACGAGGGACGCTCTGCGGGAACTGGCCACGCCGGGGCTGCTGGCGGTGCTGGCGCCGATCTTCATCGGGTTCACGCTGGGCGTCGGCGCGCTCGGCGCGTTCCTGGCGGGCGCGATCGGCGCGGGCACGCTGATGGCGGTGTTCCTCGCCAACTCCGGCGGTGCCTGGGACAACGCGAAGAAGCTGGTCGAGGACGGTCACCATGGCGGCAAGGGCAGCGAGGCGCACGCCGCGACGGTGATCGGCGACACGGTCGGCGACCCGTTCAAGGACACCGCGGGGCCCGCGATCAACCCCCTGCTGAAGGTCATGAACCTGGTCGCACTGCTGATCGCCCCCGCGGTGATCAAGTTCTCGTACGGCGCCGACGAGAACCTCACGGTCCGCGTCCTGGTAGCCGTACTGGCGTTCCTGGTGATCGCCGGGGCGGTGTACGTGTCCAAGCGGCGCGGGATCGCCGTGGACGATGACGATGGCGGGGACGCGGGAGACGCGGGGAAGTCGTCCGCACCGGCGGATCCGGCGGCGGTGCCTTAGGGAGCAGCGGGTGGCGGGGCCACTCGGCGACTGAGGGGCGGGCGGAGGGCGTGCGCTGGTGCGCTGTCCGCCCGCCTCGCGCTGTTCACGCCGGTTGGGCGTGCTGGTACTCGCCGGTTGGGCGTGCTGGTACTCGTTACCCCGGGTTGCGCCGTGCAGGGTGCCCCTGTCGCTTCTCTTCGCTTCTCTTCGCTTCTCGTGAGCCTTCTCTCGCGCGGGCGAACTCTGGCAAAAGTGTGTTTAACCGACGTACCTCTCCGTGGAGTCGTGCGTGTCCCGTGTATGTTCCGGGGCCGAGGGCCACGGAAGGGACCGAACCGGTGAACAAGAAGCTCGGCGCCGCGCTGTCCGGCGGCGCGGTACTGGTACTGGCGCTGACCGGGTGCAGCGGTGACGACAGCAACGAGAAGCTGAACGCCTGGGCCAAGCAGGTGTGCGACGCGGTGCAGCCGCAGGCGAAGAAGATCGAGAGCGCCAACACCGCGATCCAGAAGGAGACCTCCGACAACAGCACACCGGAAGAGGTCCAGAAGACCGACGCGGTCGCCTTCCAGGACATGTCGGATGCCTACAAGGCGATCGGTGCCGCCGTCAGCGAGGCCGGGCCCCCGGACGTCGAGAACGGCGAGAAGAAGCAGCAGGACGCCGTCAAGGAACTCAACGGCATCGCCACGTCCTACGCGTCCCTGAAGACGAAGGTCGACGCACTCGACACCGGGGACCAGGCCAAGTTCGCCGACGGCCTCAAGGACATCGCCACCGAGCTGGACAAGCTCGGCCAGAGCGGCAGCGACGCCCTCAAGACGCTGGAGGAGGGCGAGGTCGGCCGGGCGATGGCGACGCAGGAGAGCTGCAAGAGCGCTTCCGCGGAGGCGGAGGCTTCGGCTTCGGCCGAGTGACGGTGCCCCGGGGGCGGGTGACGTCGTCATCCGTCCGGCCGGGGCGCGGGTGAGGCGGGGCGGGGGCCAAGTGGCGGGTCCGGGCGGGCCCGTGTGAGCGCCGTGGCGGGCCGAGCGGCCACAATGGGGGCGTGAGTGACACGAGCCTGCCGCCCCTGCCCTCCGCCGATCGCCCCGATGTCGCCGCCCGGCTGCGGGAGGCCCTCCTGGGGGCCGCCTTCACCGCCGACGGCCTGCTCGACCTCCTCGGCGCCCCCGCGTACGCGGCACTCGCGCGCAGCGAGACCGTGCCCGCGCTCCGGGCGACCCGCGGCGACACGCCGCTGGAGACCCTCGTACGGCTCTTCCTTCTTCAGCAACCGGTGCCCCGCGCGCGGGTGGCCGATGTGCTGCCGGTGGCCGACTGTCTGGACAGCGGCTGGCTGACGCCCGCCGGGGCGGACGAGGTGGCCGCGACCGTGGACCTGCGGCCGTACGGCGGGTCCGACGGCGAGGACTGGTTCATCGTGTCCGACCTCGGCTGCGCGGTCGGCGGTGCCGGCGGTATCGGGCGCCGCGCGGAGGGTGTCGTCCTGGGCGTCGGCGGCGCGTCGACGACGCTGGCCGGGATCACCGTCCGTACGCCCGTCTCGACCGCGCTGGACCTCGGCACCGGCTCCGGGATCCAGGCCCTGCACGCCGTGCAGCACGCCACGCGCGTGACGGCGACCGATCTCAACCCGCGGGCGCTGCACATCGCCGCCCTCACCCTCGCCCTGTCCGGCGCCCCGGCCGCGGACCTGCGCGAGGGCTCGCTGTTCGAACCGCTCCGGAGCGGGGAGAAGTACGACCTCATCGTGTCCAACCCGCCGTTCGTGATCTCGCCCGGCGCCCGCCTCACCTACCGGGACGGCGGGATGGGCGGGGACGATCTGTGCCGCTCGCTCGTTCAGGGGGCGGGGGAACGGCTGACGGCGGGCGGCTTCGCGCAGTTCCTCGCCAACTGGCAGCACGTGGAAGGGGAGGACTGGCAGGACCGGCTGCGCTCCTGGGTGCCGCGCGGGTGCGACGCCTGGATCGTGCAGCGCGAGGTGCAGGACATCACGCAATATGCCGAGCTGTGGCTGCGCGACGCCGGGGACCACCGGGGCGACGTGGCCGAGTACGAGGCGCGGTACGACGCCTGGCTGGACGAGTTCGAGGCGCGCAAGGTGCGGGCGGTCGGCTTCGGCTGGATCACCCTGCGGCGGACGGAGGCGGCCGTGCCCTCGGTGACCGTCGAGGAGTGGCCGCACCCGGTCGAACAGCCGCTCGGCGACACCGTGCGCGCGCACTTCGAGCGGCTCGACTATCTCCGGTCCCTCGACGACGCCGCGCTGCTGGAGGAGCGGTTCCGGCTGGTCACCGAGGTGGTCCAGGAGCAGGTCGGACTGCCCGGCGCCGAGGACCCCGAGCATGTCGTGCTGCGGCAGCAGCGGGGCATGCGCCGGGCCACGCGCGTGGACACCGTCGGCGCGGGCTTCGCGGGCGTCTGCGACGGTTCCCTGACCGCCGGCCGGATCCTCGACGCCATCGCCCAACTCGTCGGCGAGGACCCGGTCCTGCTGCGCGACCGGACGCCCGCGCAGATCCGGCTGCTGGTGGAGCAGGGGTTCCTGGAACCGGCGCAGTAGTCCGGGAGCGGCCGAAGTCATTCAGGGCCGCAGCTTCCCCTGCCGTCGCCGCCCGCCCCCGCGTTCACCTCAGGTTCGCCTGGTTGCCGTGCGCGCGTGCCAGTCTTCCCGGGCTTGGTACGCGCGGACGGCACGAGAGAAGGGCGCGGCGGCACATGGAGAGCGGGCCGGCGATCTTCACCGGAGTGGTCTTCGCCCTGTTCGGGGGCGGACTGCTGTTGTGGACAGCGGTGCGGGTACGGCGCCGGGAACCGGTCGCCGCGGGGGTGCGCCAAGGGACGTCCGCCGCGGTCACGACCGTCGCCTCAGTGGTCGCGCTGGTGATCGCCGTGTGGTGCTTCACGCGCCTGTGACGGCGCCCCGTCCCGGTCGCACCGCCACGCGGCGACCGTGTGACGTACACCTCGTGATCGGGGTGGGGTGGAGACGGATGACAGGGGTGGAGACGGGCATGGGGCCGCATTCCCGGCCGTATCCCGCACGGAACCTCGGCCGTCCCGTGCGGAATCCCGGCCGTCCCGTGCGGAATCTCGGCCGTCCCGTGCGGAATCTCGGCCGTCCCGTGCGGAATCTCGGCCTTAGTGCGCGGCCGAAAGTCGCCTGTCGGAAGAACCCGCCCCTCACACCAGTGCGCCCCGCTCCCGCGCGGAGCGCCCCACTCATGGGCCCCGCCCCGCACCGACGGCTCCGCGCCGACGCCCCCGTACAGCCGTCCCGCACCCCGCAACCCCGCACCCCGCGCCACCGCCCCGCGCTCCCACCGAACCTCCCCCAGCCTCGGCCCGCCCCGCCCCCCTCCGACCAGGCCCGGGACCAGGCCCGGACCAGGCCAGGACCAACGCCGCAGCCATCCCCCTCCCGCCCTGACTCAACCCCCCTCCGACCACCCCACAGCAGACCCCGCCCCGACCCCACCGCCCCACCCCGGCCCCTCCCCCTCGCCTCCCTCTCTCCTCCCCGCCCCCTCCCCCCTGTCCATGATCACCAGTAACCGGTAAGCCCCCCTCCGCTTCCCTCCGAACGGCCCGGTCGGCACTCCGGGCGGCAGGAAAGGCGGTAGTCGGGTTACCGTTCGAGTGGCCGTTGCGGGCTTTTCCCGTTTGACACGGGGGCGGGATGTACCGTCACACTCCGCAGCGTCACCACCACCCGACCCCGGGAACAAGCCCCTGGGAAGGGCCTCAGCGTCGACCGGAGAGAAGAGCGAAGTTGTCCCCGACCAGCGAGACCGCGCAAGGCGGTCGCCGACTCGTCATCGTCGAGTCGCCCGCCAAGGCGAAGACGATCAAGGGCTACCTCGGCCCCGGATACGTCGTCGAGGCGAGCGTCGGGCACATCCGCGACCTCCCCAACGGCGCCGCGGAGGTGCCCGAGAAGTACACCGGCGAGGTCCGCCGCCTCGGCGTGGACGTCGAACACGACTTCGAGCCGATCTATGTCGTGAACGCCGACAAGCGTGCTCAGGTCAAGAAGCTCAAGGACCTGCTCAAGGACTCCGACGAGCTCTACCTCGCCACCGATGAGGACCGCGAGGGCGAGGCCATCGCCTGGCACCTCCAGGAGGTGCTCAAGCCCAAGGTCCCGGTCAAGCGGATGGTCTTCCACGAGATCACCAAGGCCGCGATCCAGGCCGCCGTCGCCAATCCGCGCCAGCTCAACCAGAAGCTGGTCGACGCCCAGGAGACCCGCCGCATCCTCGACCGGCTCTACGGCTACGAGGTCTCCCCGGTGCTGTGGAAGAAGGTCATGCCGCGACTGTCGGCGGGCCGGGTCCAGTCCGTCGCCACCCGTCTCGTCGTGGAGCGGGAACGCGAGCGGATCGCCTTTCGTTCGGCTGAGTACTGGGACCTGACCGGGACCTTCGCGACCGGCCGCGCGGGGGACCCGTCGGATCCGTCGTCGCTGGTCGCCCGCCTCCAGAGCGTCGACGGCAGGCGAGTCGCGCAGGGCCGCGACTTCGACTCCCTCGGACAACTCAAGAGTGCGAACATCCTCCACCTCGACGAGGCCAACGCGCGCGCCCTCGCCGCCGCCCTGGAGCAGACCCGGTTCGCGGTCCGCTCCGTCGAGTCCAAGCCGTACCGCCGTTCGCCGTACGCCCCCTTCCGTACGACGACGCTCCAGCAGGAGGCCAGCCGCAAGCTGGGCTTCGGCGCGAAGGCGACGATGCAGGTCGCCCAGAAGCTGTACGAGAACGGCTACATCACGTACATGCGTACGGACTCCACGACGCTGAGCGACACCGCCGTGTCCGCCGCCCGCGCGCAGGTCACCCAGCTCTACGGCGCCGACTATCTGCCGGACCGGCCGCGCACCTACGCCGGAAAGGTCAAGAACGCCCAGGAGGCGCACGAGGCGATCCGCCCGTCGGGTGATCGTTTCCGCACGCCCGCCGAGACCGGGCTGACCGGCGACCAGTTCCGGCTCTACGAGCTGATCTGGAAGCGGACCGTCGCCTCCCAGATGAAGGACGCCACGGGCAACAGCGTCACCGTCAAGATCGGCGGCACGGCGGCCGACGGACGCGATGTCGAGTTCAGCGCCTCCGGCAAGACGATCACCTTCCACGGGTTCCTGAAGGCCTACGTCGAAGGCGCCGACGACCCGAACGCGGAGCTGGACGACCGCGAGCGCCGGCTGCCGCAGGTCAGCGAGGGCGACCCGCTGGCCGCCGAGCAGATCACGGTCGACGGCCACGCCACCAAGCCGCCCGCCCGCTACACCGAGGCCAGCCTGGTCAAGGAGCTGGAGGAGCGAGAGATCGGCCGCCCGTCCACCTACGCGTCGATCATCGGCACGATCCTGGACCGCGGCTATGTCTTCAAGAAGGGCACGGCACTCGTCCCGTCCTTCCTGTCGTTCGCGGTGGTCAACCTGCTGGAGAAGCACTTCGGCCGCCTGGTCGACTACGACTTCACCGCCAAGATGGAGGACGACCTCGACCGCATCGCGCGCGGTGAGGCGCAGTCCGTGCCGTGGTTGAAGCGGTTCTACTTCGGCGAGGGCAGCGGCAACGGCAGCGCGGCCGACGCGGGCAACGGCGACGGCGACCACCTGGGCGGCCTCAAGGAGCTGGTGACCGACCTGGGCGCCATCGACGCGCGCGAGGTCTCCTCGTTCCCGGTCGGCAACGACATCGTGCTGCGCGTCGGCCGCTACGGCCCGTACATCGAGCGGGGCGAGAAGGACACCGAGCAGCACCAGCGCGCCGACATCCCGGACGATCTGGCGCCGGACGAGCTGACCGTCGAGCTGGCCGAGGAACTCCTCGCCAAGCCGAGCGGCGACTTCGAGCTGGGCAACGACCCCACGACCGGGCACGCGATCGTCGCCAAGGACGGCCGCTACGGGCCGTACGTCACCGAGGTGCTGCCCGAGGGCACGCCCAAGACCGGCAAGAACGCGGTCAAGCCGCGCACGGCCTCGCTGTTCAAGTCGATGGCCCTGGACACGGTCACGCTGGACGACGCCCTCAGGCTGATGTCCCTGCCGCGGGTCGTCGGCGCGGACGCCGAGGGCCAGGAGATCACCGCGCAGAACGGGCGCTATGGCCCGTATCTGAAGAAGGGCACGGACTCGCGGTCCCTCCAGAGCGAGGACCAGCTCTTCACGATCACCCTCGACGAGGCGCTGGCGATCTACGCCCAGCCCAAGCAGCGGGGCCGCGCCGCGGCGAAGCCGCCGCTGAAGGAACTGGGCCAGGACCCGGTCAGCGCGAAGCCGGTGGTGGTCAAGGACGGCCGCTTCGGACCGTATGTCACCGACGGTGAGACCAATGCCACACTGCGCTCCGGCGACAGTGTGGAGACGATCACACCGGAGCGGGGCTTCGAACTGCTCGCCGAGAAGCGGGCCAAGGGCCCCGCCAAGAAGACGGCGAAGAAGGCGCCCGCCAAGAAGGCCCCGGCGAAGAAGGCTCCGGCCAAGAAGACCGCCGCGGCGAAGACGACGGCCGCCAAGAAGACGGCGGCGAAGAAGACGACGACGGCCAGGAAGGCCACGGCCACGGCGACAGCCACGAAGGCCGCGGCTGCGAAGAAGGCGGCCGGCGCCGAGCAGACGGACTGATCGGGCCGACCGGACCGACCGGACCGACTGGGCCGAGTGGACCGAGTGGACACGGACTGATCGGACCGAGCGGGTCGAACCGGTCGGTCGAGCGGGCCGGGGCCGGTGCGGCCCCGGACGGCGGACGGGGGCGGGCATGTCCTACCGGGCGTGCCCTCCGGGGACGGGGGCAGGGTGTCGTTTCGCGTGACGTACACGGTCGAGACCAGGGCGACCGCGGACACCATGGCTCCCGAGCGACGCGGTCTGCTGGAACGCGGGCTCGCCAAGCTGGCGCTCGACCCGTACCACAAGGCGAGCACGCATATCGGCACCCATGAGGACGACCGGAAGGCGCAGGTCGCGCCGGGTCTGCTGATCGAGTACGTGGTCGCGCACGGGCTGCTGGTGGTGGTCGTGATCGAGATCTTCGACGAGGCGCTGATCGTCGGGGACTGAGGGTGGGCCGTGGTGCGGTGGCCGGCCTGGCGGGGGTCTGGAGAGGTCTGCGGGGAAGATTTCCGGGTCGTCCCGGGGATGTCCCGGAGGCCCGTCTCCGGGGCTGATCCGGGGGCTGTCCGGGGGCTGTCCGGGGAGGGGCCGGAGAATGGCCCGGCGCCGGACAGGGACGGGCTCGGCACCAAGGCGCTGATCAGGGACGCGTTCGCCGCCGGGAGGGCCTGGGCCCTGAATCCCCCAGCACCCGTCCAGAGGTATCCGTGCAGAACCTCTCCGGCGCCCCCATCCAGCCCCTATCCAGCACCCATCCGGCCCCCATCCGGCATTCATCCGGCATTCATGGGGATTTCTCAGGCTTTCTCAGGGACGGGTCAGGGACCGGTCAGGGGCCGCCCGGGAACCGTCGGGGAATCCCTCGGGGACGGCCGGGGCCGTGCCCGCGTAGGGGGTGCGGATCGTCCGTGGAGGGCGTGCGGGTGTTCGGGTGAGCGCCATGGAGTGTCGGCGCGTGCCGATAGGCTGAACGCATGACGCGAGCCGAGCAGCCAACGGCCCACCAACCAGCCACCGACGACGCCCTCGTGGCGGACTCCCGCGAGCGCGCGGTGCGCGCGCTGCTGCGCCGACCGCAGCTCAAGCGGTTGTGGAGCGCACAGCTGGTCGGTGGGATCGGCGACATTCTGGCGCTGCTGGTGCTGGTCCTGCTGGCGCTCCAGGCGGCGATCACCATGGCCCCGTTCGGCGGCGGCTACCGGGGCGTGGCCCTCACGGTCGCGGCCGTCTTCGCCGCGCGGATCCTGGCGGTCCTGCTGTTCGGCGCGGTGCTGCTCGGGCCGCTGTCGTCGCTCACCTCCCAGGACGGCCCCCTGGACCGCCGCTGGACCATGGTCGGCGCCGACGGGGTGCGCGCGGCGCTGCTGATCGTGGCGCCGCTGTGGATCGACTGGACGCCGGACAACGCGCTGGCGATCCTGCTGGTCACCGCCTTCGTCACGGGCGTCGCCGAGCGCTTCTGGACGGTGAGCCGGGAGAGCGCCGCGCCCGCGCTGCTGCCCGCCCCGCCGCCGGAGGGCGCGACGGTACGGCCGCTGCCGGACCACATGGACGCCCTGCGGCGGCTGTCCCTGCGCACGGCCTTCGTGGCGGTCCCGCTGGCCGGTGCCGCCCTGGTCGCCGCCTCGCTGCTGAACAATCTGCTGGGCGCCGGTATCGAGTGGTTCGCCCAGCACCAGGCCGCGCTGGCCTCGTATGTCGCCGCCGGGCTCTTCGCCGCGTCGCTGTCGGTGCTGACCTTCCTGGAGGTGCCCGGCACGCGCACGCCCCGCGCGCGGTCGCCGCTGGAGGGCCTGCGCCGCCCCAGGACCGGCACGAGCGCCGACAAGGGCCGTACCGGCGCCATCGCGCTGCTGGTGCTCGCCTGCGCGTCGGTCGCGGGCGCGGTCGCCGCGGCGGTCGCCGTGTCGGTGCTGCACGCCAAGGACCTGGGCGGCGGGCCGGTGACGTACGGCCTGCTGGTGCTGGCGCTGACCGGCGGCGTGGTGATCGGGATCCGTACGGCGCCCAAGGTGCTGGTGTCGCTGTCGCGGCGGCGGCTGCTGGCGCTGGCCATCGCCTTCACCGGGGTCGCGCTGCTCGCCGCCGGGCTGGTCCCGGACGTCGCCACGGTGCTGCTGATCGTCGCCCTCGCGGGCGTGGGCGCGGGCGTGGCGGCCAACACCGGGCACGCGCTGCTGGACCAGGAGACCGAGGAGTTCCGCCGCGCCCGGACGACCGAGCATCTGCACGCGGTCGTACGGGTGTTCGTGGCGCTGGGGGCGCTGCTCGCGCCCGTGGCCGCCGCCCTGATCGGGCCGCACCGGGTGGAGAACGGCAGGTTCGTGTTCGCGCACGGGGGTGCCGCGTTCACGCTGGTGCTGGTCGGGGCGCTGCTGCTGCCGGTGGCGGCGCTGGTGCTGGCCAAGCTGGACGACCGCGCGGGAGTGCCGCTGCGGCACGACGTACGGGACGCGCTGCTGCGCGGGGACGACCCCGTGCAGGCGCCCGCCGCCTCCGGTTTCTTCATCGCCCTGGAGGGCGGCGACGGCGCCGGGAAGTCGACACAGGCGGAGGCGCTCGCCGAGTGGATCCGGGACAAGGGCCACGAGGTCGTGCTCACGCGCGAGCCGGGCGCCACGCCGGTCGGCAAGCGGCTGCGGTCCATCCTGCTGGACGTGTCGAGCGCCGGTCTGTCGCACCGCGCGGAGGCGCTGCTGTACGCCGCCGACCGCGCCGAGCACGTCGACACGGTGGTACGGCCCGCCCTGGAGCGGGGCGCGGTGGTCATCACGGACCGGTACATCGACTCCTCGGTGGCCTACCAGGGCGCCGGGCGCGATCTGTCCCCGACCGAGATCGCCCGGATCTCGCGCTGGGCGACCGCCGGGCTCGTACCGCATCTGACGGTGCTGCTGGATGTCTCGCCGGAGGCCGCGCGGGAGCGGTTCACGGAGGCGCCGGACCGGCTGGAGTCGGAGCCGGCCGAGTTCCACGAGCGGGTGCGCTCCGGCTTCCTCACGCTGGCCGCCGCCGACCCGGGCCGGTACCTGGTGGTGGACGCCGGACAGGAGCCGGAGTCCGTCACGACGGTGATCCGGGCCCGCCTCGACCAGACGCTGCCGCTGTCCGAGGCCGAGGTGCGGGCCCAGGAGGAGGCGCGGCGCAAGGCCGAGGAGGAGGCACGCCGGAAGGCGGAGGAAGAGGCCGCGCGCAAGGCCGAGGAAGAGCGGCTGGAGCGCGAGCGCGAGGCCCAGCTGGAGCGGCTGCGCGCGGAGGAGGCCGAGCGCAAGCAGCGTGAGCTGGAGGAGGCGCAGCGGCGCGAGGCCGAACGGCAGGCGGAGGAGGCCCGGCAGCGCGCCGAGGAGGCCCGCCGCCGGGCGGAGGAGGAGCGCGTCCGGCTGCTCGCCGAGGAAAAGGCGCGCGCCGAGGAGGAGGCCCGACGCGAGGCCGAACGGCAGGCCGAGGAGGCCCGGCGCGAGAAGGCACGTGCCGAGGAGGAAGCCCGGCACAAGGCCGAGCAGGAGCGCCTCAGGCGCAAGGCCGAGGAGGAGGCCCGGCAGCGCGCGGCGGCCGAGGCGCGGCGCCTGGAGAAGCAGCAGAAGGCCGAGGCGGCGCTGCTCCGCGCCGAGCAGGCCCGCCGGGCGGCGGAAGAGGCCGCGGCGGCGGCAGCGGCGGGCCCGCGCCGCCCCAGCGCGCCCGCGCGCGGGCCGGAGGCGGCGACCGTGCCCACGCCGGTGGTGTCGCTGCCCGGGGAGGGCGGCGGAACGGGCTCTCGGCCCGGTTCTTCCGGTGGGCGTTCCCACGACGACACGGCGGTACTGCGCCCGGTCCGGGACGACGGACCGGCCGATGAGCGGCCGTCTGGGTCGCCCGGTGCGTCCGCCGCATCCGGGTCGTTCGGGTCGTTCGGGTCGTCCGGGACATCGGGGTCTTCCTGGTCGCTGGAGAAGGACGACGCCGGGGAAGGCACCGGACGCGGATCCGGCTCGTCCGACTCGTCCGGCGAGAACGACGTGACCGCGGAACTGCCCCAGCCGCCGGTGCCGGGCGGGGCCGCGGACGAGACGGCGGTGCTTCCCCCGGTGCGGTCGGGCCCGGCGGACGAGACGGAGATGCTGCCTCCGGTGCCGTCGGATCCGGCGGGCGAGACCGCCGTGCTGCCGCCGGTCGCTCCGCGCGCCGCCGACGAGACGGCCGTACTGCCGCCCGTGCGGGACGAGGATCCGGTGGACCGGGTGCCGCCCGGGTTCTTCCGGGACGAGCCCGCGCAGGGCGGGGCACGGCCGGAGGACGCGCAGGACCGTACGCGGGAGATTCCGCAGATCACCGAGGACGGGACCCCCGGGGCGGGCAGAGCGGACGAAGCCCCTAGGCGCCGGGCGCGGTCGGACTGGGCCGAGGAGACACCGCTCGACGACCTCCCGACACTGGCGGACGAACTGCTCGGGCGGCGTGACGACGGGTACGAGGACGAGTACGACGACGAGCCGGGCAACGGCGGCACCGCCGGCGGCCGGGGGCGGGGCCGGGGACGTCGCGGCTGAGGACTGCTGAGGACCGCGATATCGCCGAGCGGCGACTGCCAGCCTGCGGGGGTGGGTACGGGATGTCGGCGTGAGGCGGACGAGGGCGTCCCGGTGGGCTCGGGACGACGGCTGATCCGGCGTCGTCGGCCGTGGCCGCGGTCGGCCGGGTCGGCGGCGCAAGCCAACCGGATCCACCGCCGCGTCCCGTCGACGGCACCGGACCATCCCCCGTGGGGGACGCCGCGAACACAACAGATTCAGCGGATCGCGCACCGTGGCCGCCGCCGCACCCGATTGTCAGTGGTGGGCCGCACAATGGAATCCGCACAGTGACGCAGGACCGGCGGCGCGGGGTGAGGTGGCGTGGCCGGGGTACGGAAGGGCGGGGTGACCATGACCGTGTGGGACGACCTGGTGGGGCAGGAGCGGGTGAGCGCGCAGCTCGGCGCCGCCGCCCGGGACGCCGACGCGCTGGTCACCGCGGTGGCCTCGGACGCGCCGCCGCCGGAGGCATCGAAGATGACGCACGCCTGGCTGTTCACAGGTCCGCCGGGCGCGGGCCGGACCCAGACCGCGCGGGCGTTCGCCGCGGCACTGCAGTGCGTGAGCCCCGACCGGGCGCTCGGCGGCTCGCCCGGCTGCGGCTTCTGCGACGGCTGCCACACGGCGCTGGTGGGGACGCACGCGGATGTGACGACGGTCGCTGCGGTCGGCACGCAGATCCTGGCCGACGACATGCGCGACACGGTCCGCAAATCGTTCACGTCGCCGGCGAACGGCCGCTGGCAGGTCATCCTCGTCGAGGACGCCGAGCGGCTGAACGAGAAGTCGGCGAACGCGGTCCTGAAGGCGGTCGAGGAACCGGCGCCGCGCACGGTCTGGCTGTTGTGCGCCCCGTCGCTGGAGGATGTGCTGCCGACGATCCGCTCCCGCTGCCGGCATCTGAATCTGAGTACGCCGACGGTGGCCGCGGTGGCCGACATGCTGGTCCGGCGCGAGGGCGTCGAGCCGGAGGTCGCCGCGGCGGCGGCGCGCGCCACGCAGGGCCATGTCGACCGGGCGCGGCGGCTGGCGACCGACCCGGCCGCGCGCGAGCGCCGGGCCACCGTCCTCAGGCTTCCGCTCCGCGTCGAGGACATCGGCGGCTGTCTCAAGGCGGCGCAGGAACTGGTCGACGCGGCGGGCGAGGACGCCAAGCAACTCGCCGAGGAGCGGGACGGCAAGGAGACCGAGGAACTGAAGGCGGCGCTGGGCGCGGTCCAGGGCGGACGGCTGCCGCGCGGCACGGCGGGGGTGGTCAAGGACCTGGAGGATATGCAGAAGCGCCGCAGAACGCGCACGCAGCGCGACAGCCTCGATGTGGCGCTGACGGATCTGACCAGCTTCTACCGCGATGTCCTGGCCCTCCAGCTGGGCTCGCGGGTGGCGATCGCCAACGCGGATGTGGAGGACAGCCTGGACCGGCTGGCGCGGGCGGGCACACCCGAGGCGACCCTCCGCCGGATCGAGGCGATCGGTGCGTGCCGGGACGCCCTGGACCGCAATGTGGCGCCGTTGCTGGCGGTGGAGGCGATGACCATGGCGCTGAGAGCGGGCTGAGGGCCGAGGGGACCTCGCTCAGGGCTCCTCCGGTACCGCCGCCTGACGCGTTGACCCCGTACCCCATCCGTGGCGCATCGCGTGCGTACGGTGCTCGGCGCGTCGCGCACAGTTACCCTCGCGGGATGCACACAAGGCGCACCCCTGACACCCCCCGCACGCCCCGCACCCCCCGCAGTGCCCACCCGCTCCGCACCCCTCGCCCGTCCCGGACCGCCATCACACTCCTCGCCTCCGCCGCGCTGCTGGTCTCGGCGTGTTCGTCGGGGAGTGCGACGGGATCGGCGACCACGGCGGCGGACGCGGCCCTGGTCGCCCTGCCGCAGGCCACGCCGACGGCCCTGACCTCGTACTACGGGCAGAAGCCGGCCTGGCGGGCGTGCGGTGCGTCGGGGTTCCAGTGCGCCACGCTGCGGGCGCCGCTGAACTACGGCGACCCGGGGGCGGGCGATGTCCGCCTCGCCGTGGCCCGCAAGAAGGCGACGGGCCCGGGGAAGCGGCTGGGGTCGCTGCTGGTGAACCCGGGCGGGCCGGGCGGTTCGGCGGTGGACTTCCTCCAGTCGTACGCCGGGATCGGCTATCCGGCGCAGGTGCGTGCCCGCTACGACATGGTGGCCGTCGATCCGCGCGGGGTCGCCCGCAGCGAGCCGGTGAAGTGCCTCGACGGCCCCGCCATGGACCGCTACACACAGACGGATGTGACGCCGGACGACGGAAGGGAGCGGGATGCGCTGGTCGCCGCCTACCAGAAGTACGCGGAGGGCTGTGGCGCGCGCTCGGCGCGGGTGCTGCGCCATGTCTCCACGGTGGAGACGGCGCGGGACATGGACATCGTGCGGGCGGCGCTGGGCGACAAGAAGCTGAACTACGTGGGGGCGTCCTACGGGACGTTCCTCGGGGCGACCTACGCCGGTCTCTTCCCGGCGCGGGCGGGGCGGCTGGTCCTGGACGGGGCCATGGACCCGTCGCTGAGCGCCCGACGGCTGAATCTGGACCAGACGGCGGGCTTCGAGACGGCGTTCCGGGCGTTCGCGAAGGACTGCGTGCGCCGGCCGGACTGCCCGCTCGGCAAGAAGAAGACAAGTCCCGAACAGGTCGGCCGCAACCTCAAGGCGTTCTTCGGCAAGCTCGACGCCCGCCCCGCGCCCACCGGCGACGCGGACGGCCGCCGGCTGACCGAGTCGCTCGCGACGACCGGCGTGATCGCGGCGATGTACGACGAGACCGCCTGGCCACACCTGCGCGAGTCGCTGACCTCGGCGATGAAGGAGAACGACGGCGCCGGACTGCTGATGCTCTCCGACAGCTACTACGAGCGGGAACCGGACGGCCGGTACACCAACCTGATGTTCGCCAACTCCGCCGTGAACTGCCTGGACCTGCCGCCCGCCTTCGACAGCCCCGACCAGGTCGGGCCGGCCCTGCGCGAGTTCGAGAAGGCGTCCCCGGTCTTCGGCGAGGGCTTTGCCTGGTCCGCGCTGAACTGCGCGTACTGGCCGGTGGCACCGACCGGCGAACCGCACCGCATCGAGGCGAGGGGCGCCGCGCCGATCGTCGTGGTCGGCACGACGCGCGACCCCGCGACCCCGTACCGCTGGGCCCAGTCCCTCTCCCGCCAGCTCACCTCCGCCCGCCTCCTCACCTACGACGGCGACGGCCACACGGCGTACGGGCGGGGCAGCGCATGCATCGACCGGACGATCAACGCGTATCTGCTGCGGGGGGCGGCACCGAAGGAGGGGAGGCGTTGTTCGTAGGGTGAGGTGGGGCGAGGCGAGGTGAGGCGAGGTGTGTCAACGGACTTCTTGAACTCCCCGGTGGCGGACACGATCAGTCGCCCGCTGGCGGACACTAAATCTCCCCGCGGACAGGGAAACTCCCCACT
>NZ_JBEXLA010000048.1:0-65137 GCF_040609715.1 Streptomyces sp. NPDC004610
GCCCCCACCGGCCCGCACGGAACCACGCCCCCTCCAGAGGCGCGGGAACCGCGCGAACCAGCCCCCACCCACCCCCCTCAGCACCTCACCAGCACCTCACCGCAACAACACCCCCGCCCCCTCCCGCCCCACCGCGTCCGATGCCACCGCCACCAACCCCGGTTCCGCCGGTGATGCCAGGAGGCGGTGTGCCGGGAGGACCCGGACCGTGTAGCCGAAGGGTCCCGTCCGGTCCAGGGACAGCGGGCCCTCGTACAGCCACCGCCCATACGTGTCCGGCCCGGACACCGGCTTCAGCGGGACGCTCACCGCGTCGGTGATCCGGTCCTCCGAGTCCACCCGTCCGGAGACCGCCTGCACCTCCACGTCCTCGGCCCGCAGATCACCCAGCGCGACCCGCACGCGGAGCGAGACCGCCGTGCCGAGTTCGACCGTCGCCGTCGCCGCCGAGGTCTCCACATGGTCGACGCCGACCGACGGCCAGGCGGACCGGACCCGTGTCTTCCAGGCGGCGAGTTCCCCGGCCTGTTCCGCGCCCAGTGCCCGATGGGCGCGGGCCGCGGGCGCGTAGAGCCGCTCGACATACTCGCGGACCATCCGCCCCGCCAGCACCTTCGGCCCGAGCTGTGTCAGCGTACGGCGGACCATCTCGATCCAGCGGTCCGGCAGCCCGGCCCCGCCGCGCTCGTAGAAGCGGGGGGTGATCCGCTGCTCCAGGAGGTCGTAGAGGGCCGACGCCTCGATGTCGTCACGGCGGTCCGTGTCCATCGCGGCGCCGTCCGCCGTGGGGATCGCCCAGCCGAAGTCGGGCTCGAACCACTCGTCCCACCAGCCGTCCAGCACCGAGAGGTTGAGGCAGCCGTTGAGGGCCGCCTTCATTCCGGAGGTGCCGCACGCCTCCAGCGGGCGCAGCGGGTTGTTCAGCCAGATGTCGCAGCCCGGGTAGAGGTTCTGGGCCATGGCCATGCCGTAGTCGGGGAGGAACACGATCCGGTGGCGGACCTTCGCGTCGTCCGCGAACCGCACCAGCTCCTGGATCAGCCGCTTGCCGCCGTCGTCCGCCGGATGCGCCTTCCCGGCGACCACGATCTGCACCGGCCGCTCCGGGTGGAGGAGCAGTTCGGTGAGGCGGTCCTTGTCGCGCAGCATCAGGGTCAGGCGCTTGTACGAGGGGACGCGGCGGGCGAAACCGATGGTGAGGACGTCCGGGTCGAGGACGCCGTCGATCCAGCCCAGTTCCGCCGAGCCCGCGCCGCGCTGGCGCCAGGAGGCCCGCAGCCGGTCCCGTACCTCGTCCACGAGCCGCTCGCGCAGGGTGCGGCGCAGGGCCCAGAGGTCGGGGTCGGGCAGCGCGGCGGCGCCGTCCCAGCGCTCGTCGCCGTCCTCGGCGGACGTGCCGCCGAGCCGCAACACCTCCGGCGCCACCCAGGTCGGCGCGTGCACCCCGTTCGTCACGGACGTGATCGGCACCTCCTCGGCGTCGAATCCCGGCCACAGCCCGGCGAACATCTCCCGGCTCACCTGGCCGTGCAGCAGCGACACCCCGTTGGCGCGCTGGGCGAGGCGCAGGCCCATCGCCGCCATGTTGAAGAGATGGGCCTCGCCGCCCGGGTAGCTCTCCGCGCCGAGCCGGAGGATCCGGTCGACCTCGATCCGGGGCAGCTCGGCGGCCGGGCCGAAGTGGCGGGCCACCAGGTCGCGGTCGAAGCGGTCGATCCCGGCGGGGACGGGGGTGTGGGTGGTGAACACCGTCCCGCCGCGCACGGCCTCCAGCGCCGCGTCGAACCCGAGGCCGTCGTCGCCCTCGCACAGTTCGTTGATCCGCTCCAGGCCCAGGAACCCGGCGTGGCCCTCATTGGTGTGGAACACCTCGGGCTCCGGATGCCCCGTCAGCCGGCAGTACGTGCGGACCGCCCGGACACCTCCTATGCCGAGCAGCATCTCCTGGAGGAGCCGGTGCTCGCTGCCGCCGCCGTACAGCCGGTCGGTCACCCCGCGTTCGCCGAGGTCGTTCTCCTCGACGTCGGAGTCCAGGAGCAGCAGGGGGATCCGGCCCACCTGGGCGAGCCAGATGCGGGCCCGCAGGAACCGGCCGCCGGGCAGCGCCAGCATCACCTGCGCCGGGGTGTCGTCGGCCTCCCTGAGCTGGATCAGGGGCAGCTCGTGCGGGTCGAGCACCGGGTAGTGCTCCTGCTGCCAGCCGTCGCCGGAGAGCGACTGGCGGAAGTAGCCGTGCCGGTAGAGCAGCCCGACCCCGATCAGCGGGACGCCGAGATCGCTGGCCGCCTTGAGATGGTCCCCGGCGAGGATGCCGAGCCCGCCGGAGTACTGGGGCAGCGCGGCGGTGATGCCGAACTCGGGCGAGAAGTAGGCGACGGCGGCCGGCAGATCCGCCGACCGGGACTGCTGCTGGTACCAGCGGTCGCCGTCCACATAGGCGCGCAGTTCGTCGGAGACGGCGGTGAGACGGGCCAGGAAGTCCCCGTCCCCCGCCAGTTCCGCGAGCCGCGCGCGCGGCACACTGCCGAGCAGCCTTATCGGATCGCCGTCCGAGGCGGCCCAGCGCCCCGGATCGACGGACTGGAACAGTTCACGGGTCTCGGGGTGCCAGGACCAGCGCAGATTTCGCGCCAGGTCGCTCAGCGGCTGGAGGGGTTCGGGGAGAACGGGTCGGACGGTGAATCGACGGATCGCCTTCACATTCCACCTCGGCGCTTCGCTGGATGACCGGTCATTGACGTCGACGTCGGTTGAAAAGGTACTGGCGTGATCGTGCCGTTGCCGGGGGCTACGCCCCCAAACCCGCGTTTTCAGCCTGAACGGCCGTCCTTGATGCCCGGACGGACGGCCTTGCTGTCCGGAGGGACTGGCTTGCTGTCCGGACGGACGGCCACACTGCCGCTGCCCGGACGGACGGCCACGCTCTCGCTGCCGGGACGGACGCCCACGCTCTCGACGCCCGGACGGACGCCCGCACTGCCGATGCCCGGACGAACGGCCCGGCGACCGATGTCCGGACGGACGTCCACACTCTCGCTGCCTGGACGAACGGCCACACTGCCGCTCTCCGGACGGACGCCCTCACTGCCGATGCCCGGACGAACGGCCCGGCGACCGATGCCCGGACAGACGCCCACACTCTCACCACCCGCACGGACCTCCTCGGCACTGCCCGCACCAGCCGCGTCCCACACTGCCCGCACGGGCACACCCTCGCTGCCCCTCCGGGCCGTATCCGCGCTGCCCGCACGGGCACTTCCCCGGCGCCCCAACGGGCACCCATTCGATGATCGACCAGGCCAGGATGGGCCACCTGCCCCGCCCCTCTCCAGCCGGTATGGCCGATTCCGGGTCCCCGGGCCACCTTGTGGCCATTCGGCACGCACGAGAGGCTGCCCACGGAGCGGAGGGAGAGAACGTATGGATGGGCATACGCGTGAGTAGTTAACACGGGGCCGGATTGCCGCCCCGACCCGAGTGGGAAGGTTTCTGCGGTACGCCCCGCAGACACCTCCCGCCGAACCGTCCTCCCTACAGCCCTCGCCCCACCCTCGTTGACGCGGACAGGAGCGGTGATGCCCCGCACGCACGACTCGTCGGCACCCCCGACCACCACCGACACCCCTCCCTTCTCACCCCCTCCCCCGGCTCCCACCAGCGTCGGGCGCATTCCCGTGCTCGATGTCCGCCCCTGTGTCCGGCAGGGGCTGCGGCCCGCGAAGGCGGTGACCGGCGAGGCGTTCGAGGTCTCGGCGACCGTCTTCCGCGAGGGCCATGACGCGGTCGCCGCGAATGTCGTCCTGGTCGATCCCGAGGGCCGCCCCGGCCCCTGGACGCCGATGCGCGAACTCGCCCCCGGCACCGACCGCTGGGGCGCCCGGGTCACCCCGGACGCCGAGGGCCGCTGGACCTATGCCGTCGAGGCGTGGAGCGACCCCATCGCCACCTGGCGCCACCACGCCGGTATCAAGATCCCGGCGGGCATGGACACCGCGCTGGTGCTGGAGGAGGGCGCCCGGCTCCATGAGCGGGCCGCCGAGGGCGTACCGGAGGGCGCGGCGCGGACCGCCGTCCGGGAGGCGGTGGCGGCGCTGCGGGACGAGTCGCGGCCCGCGTCGGCCCGGCTGGCGGGGG
Source organism: Streptomyces sp. NPDC004610 (assembly GCF_040609715.1). NCBI lineage: Bacteria > Bacillati > Actinomycetota > Actinomycetes > Kitasatosporales > Streptomycetaceae > Streptomyces > Streptomyces sp. NPDC004610. The sequence goes on from NZ_JBEXLA010000048.1 coordinate 4,135, forward strand.
CGCTGACCCCGGAGGCGGAGCGGGCGCTCGCCCGCCATCCGCTGCGGGAACTGGTCACCTCGTCCCCACCGCTGCCGCTGCTGGTGGAGCGCGAGCGGGCGCTGTTCGGGTCCTGGTACGAGTTCTTCCCCCGCTCGGAGGGGACGGCGGACGAGCCGCACGGGACCTTCGAGACCGCCGCCCGCAGGCTCCCCGCCATCGCCGCGATGGGCTTCGACGTCGTCTACCTCCCGCCGATCCACCCCATCGGCACCACCCACCGCAAAGGCCCCAACAACACCCTCTCCGCCGGACCCGAGGACGTCGGGGTGCCCTGGGCGATCGGCTCACCCGAGGGCGGCCACGACGCCGTCCACCCCAAGCTCGGCACCCTGGAGGACTTCACCCGGTTCGTGGACACCGCCCGCGAACTCGGCATGGAAGTGGCACTGGACTTCGCGCTCCAGTGCTCGCCCGACCATCCCTGGGTGGAGAAGCACCCCGAGTGGTTCCACCACCGGCCCGACGGCACCATCGCGTACGCCGAGAACCCGCCCAAGAAGTACCAGGACATCTACCCCGTCGCCTTCGACACCGACCTCGACGGACTCGTCACCGAGACCGTCCGCGTCCTGCGCCACTGGATGAACACCGGCGTACGGATCTTCCGCGTCGACAACCCCCACACCAAACCGGTGGTGTTCTGGGAACGGGTCATCGGGGAGATCAACGCCACCGACCCCGACGTCCTCTTCCTCGCCGAGGCGTTCACCCGCCCCGCGATGATGCACACCCTCGGCCAGATCGGCTTCCAGCAGTCCTACACCTACTTCACCTGGCGCACCGGCAAACAGGAACTCACCGAGTACCTGACCGAACTGTCCGGGGACGCCGCCGCCTATATGCGGCCCAACTTCTTCGCCAACACCCCCGACATCCTCCACGCCTACCTCCAGCACGGCCACCGCCCCGCCTTCGAGACCCGCGCCGTCCTCGCCGCCACCCTCTCCCCCACCTGGGGCATCTACTCCGGCTACGAACTCTGCGAGAACACCCCCGTACGCGACGGCAGCGAGGAATACCTCGACTCGGAGAAATACCAGCTCCGGCCCCGCGACTGGGCCGCCGCCGAACGCGAGGGCCGCACCATCGCCCCCCTCATCAGCCGGCTGAACACCGTCCGGCGCACCAACCCGGCGCTGCGCCAGCTACGGGATCTGCACTTCCACCACGCCGATCAGGAGGCGGTGATCGCGTACTCCAAGCGCTCCGGCGCCAACACGGTACTGGTGGTCGCCAACCTCGACCCCCACCACACCCAGGAAGCCACGGTCTCGTTGGACATGCCGCAACTCGGCCTGGACTGGCACGAGACCGTGCCGGTGCGCGATCTGCTCACCGGCGAGACCTATCACTGGGGCAGGGCCAACTATGTGCGGCTGGAGCCGGGCGTCCGGCCCGCGCACATCCTGACCGTCCTGCGACCGTCCACCCCGCAGATCGGAGGGTCTCCCACCATATGATCGTCAATGAGCCCGTCCCGGACACCTTCGAGGACACCCCCGCGCAGGACCGGGACCCGGAGTGGTTCAAACGCGCGGTCTTCTACGAGGTTCTCGTCCGTTCCTTCCAGGACAGCAACGGCGACGGCGTCGGCGACCTCAAGGGCCTCACCGCCAAACTCGACTATCTGCAATGGCTCGGCGTCGACTGCCTCTGGCTGCCCCCCTTCTTCAAATCCCCGCTCCGCGACGGCGGTTACGACGTCTCGGACTACACCGCCGTTCTCCCGGAATTCGGTGACCTCGCCGACTTCGTGGAATTCGTCGACGCCGCCCATCAGCGCGGGATGCGCGTCATCATCGACTTCGTCATGAACCACACCAGTGATCAGCACCCGTGGTTCCAGGAGTCCCGCAAGGACCCGGACGGTCCGTACGGCGACTATTACATGTGGGCCGACGACGACAAGCAGTACGCGGACGCCCGGATCATCTTCGTCGACACCGAGGTCTCCAACTGGACCTTCGATCCGGTCCGCAAGCAGTACTTCTTCCACCGTTTCTTCTCGCACCAGCCCGACCTGAACTACGAGAACCCGGCCGTGGTGGAGGAGATCCTCTCGGCGCTCAAGTTCTGGCTCGACCTGGGCATCGACGGCTTCCGGCTGGACGCGGTGCCGTATCTCTTCGCCCGGGAGGGCACCAACTGCGAGAACCTCCCCGCCACCCATGAGCTGCTGAAACGAGTCCGCAAGGAGATCGACGCGCACTATCCGGACACGGTGCTGCTGGCCGAGGCCAATCAGTGGCCGGAGGACGTGGTCGACTACTTCGGCGACTACAGCGCGGGCGGCGACGAATGCCATATGGCGTTCCACTTCCCCGTCATGCCCCGCATCTTCATGGCCGTCCGCCGTGAATCCCGCTACCCGGTGTCGGAAGTCCTCGCCAAGACCCCGGCGATCCCCTCGAACTGCCAGTGGGGCATCTTCCTGCGCAACCATGACGAGCTGACCCTCGAAATGGTCACCGACGAGGAACGCGACTACATGTACGCCGAATACGCGAAGGACCCGCGTATGCGCGCGAACATCGGCATCCGCCGCCGACTCGCCCCCCTCCTCGACAACGACCGCAATCAGATCGAACTCTTCACCGCCCTCCTCCTCTCCCTCCCCGGCTCCCCGATCCTCTACTACGGCGACGAGATCGGCATGGGCGACAACATCTGGCTCGGCGACCGCGACGCCGTCCGCACCCCCATGCAGTGGACCCCCGACCGCAACGCCGGATTCTCCTCCTCCGACCCGGGGCGGCTCTTCCTCCCCACGATCATGGACCCGGTCTACGGCTACCAGGTCACCAACGTCGAGGCGTCCATGTCGTCGCCCTCCTCGCTGCTGCACTGGACCCGCCGGATGATCGAGATCCGCAAACAGAACCCCGCCTTCGGCCTCGGCACCTACACCGAACTACCGTCCTCCAACCCCGCCGTGCTGGCCTTCGCCCGGCAGTACGAGGACGATCTCGTGGTCTGTGTGCACAACTTCTCCCGGTTCGCCCAGCCCACCGAGCTGGAGCTGCGGGAGTTCGAGGGATGTCACCCGGTCGAGCTGATCGGCGGGGTGCGTTTCCCGGCGATCGGCGAGCTGCCGTATCTGCTGACCCTCGGCGGGCACGGCTTCTACTGGTTCCGGCTCCGCAAGGACGCCGCCTAGGACCCCGGGTGGGGCGGTGGTTTTCCCCGCCCCACCCCGGGCACGCGCATACGCAGCACCCCTCCCCGGGGAAAGGACGCACGCCATGTCGGAAGCCGTCACCCGTGCCGCCACGATCAGCACCGGCCTTCTCGCGTCCCTGGACCCCCTGCTGCGACCATGGCTGCCACGGCAGCGCTGGTTCGCCGGGAAGGGGCGTCCCGTCAGCGGCTTCTCCCTGGTGGCGGCCACCGAACTGCTCCCCTCCGGCGGCCGGATCGGCCTCCACCACCTCCTCGTACGCGCCCACCAGCCCCCGCGCGGCGACTGCTACCAGCTCCTCATAGGCACGCGCGAGGCGCTGCCGCCCCGGCTGGCGCCCGCGCTGATCGGCCATGTCACCGAGGGCCCGCTCACCGGCCTCACGGTGTACGACGCCCTGCACGACCCCCGCGCCGCCGATGTGCTCCTGGAGGCCCTGCGCTCCCGGGCCCGCATCGGCGGGCTGCGGTTCGAACGCGACCCGGAGCAGGAGATCGGCCCCGGACTGGCCCCCCGGCTGAGCACCGCCGAGCAGTCCAACTCCTCGATCGTGTACGGGGACGCCTATGTCCTCAAGCTCTTCCGCCGCATCTCGCCCGGCGTCAACCCCGATCTGGAACTGCCGCTCGCCCTGGCCCGCGAGGGCTGTGCCCGGGTGCCCGCGCCCACCGCGTGGATCCGCGCCGAGGAGCTGGGCGGCGAACCGTTTTTCCTCGGTGTCCTCCAGCCGTTTCTACGAGGGGTGACCGACGGCTGGGAGCTGGCCCTGCGCGAGCAGGCCGGGCCCGGGGACTTCGCCGCCGAGGCCCGTGAACTGGGCCGGGCCACCGCCGATGTCCACACCGCCCTCGCCCGCGCCCTGCCGACCGTCACCCTGGGCCCGGCCCAGCTGGAGACCCTGGTCGCGGGGATGCGGGGCCGACTGGAGTCGGCGGTCCGGGCGGTACCGGCGCTGCGGCCCCACGAACCCGGGCTGCGGGCGGCGTTCGACGCGGTGACCGGGATCGCGCCGGGCACCCGGACGGCCCAGCGCATCCACGGCGACCTCCATCTCGGGCAGTGCCTGCGGGATCCGTCGGGCACCTGGTCCCTGATCGACTTCGAGGGCGAACCGGCCCGCCCGCTCGCCGAACGCCGGATGCCGCAGCCGGTGCTCCGGGACATCGCGGGCATGCTGCGGTCCTTCGACTACGCGGCCCACTCCGCCCGGCCGCCGCTACCGGAAGCGACGGCGGCGGCCTGGGCGGGCGCCTGCCGGGACGCCTACTGCGCGGGCTACGCCGAGGTCACGGGCACCGACCCACGCGCCGACGCCGTACTCCTGCGCGCCTTCGAGACGGACAAGGCGGTGTACGAGGTCGTCTACGAGGCACGGCACCGGCCGGAGTGGCTCGCGGTACCGCTGTCGGCGATCGACCGTCTGACCTCTCCGTCCTGAACCACCCCACCCGGCCGCCCAGGAGGCTCCGTCCGTGACCGCACGTCCCCCGTCCAACACCCCGAACCCGAACGACCCGGAGAAGCCCCCGGCCAACCCGGCCAAGAAGACTGCTGCCGCCGCCAAGAAGACCGCCACCGCAGCCAAGAAGCCCGCTGCCGCCGCCAAGAAACCCGCTGCCGCCAAGAAGGCCACCACCACGGCGAAGGCCCCCGCCAAGAAGGCTCCCGCCCAGAAAGCCACCACCAAGAAAGCCCCCGCCAAGAAGGCCACGGCCAAGACAGCCACACCCAGGAAGGCCACCGCCAAGGCCCCCGCCACCAAGACAGCCGTAGCTAAGACAGCCGCACCCAAGACAACCACGGCCAAGACAACCACCGCCAAGACAGCGACCCCCAAGAAGGCCACCGCCAAGAAGACCACCGCCAGGACAACCACCGCCACGAAGGCCCCCGCCAAAAAGGCCACTGCCAAAAAGGCCCCCGCCAAGAAAGCCACTGCCAAGAAAGCCACCGTCCCGAACCCTCCCCTCTCCCTCCCCCTCCCCCCCAGCGCCCCGCTCCCCGCACCCGACCGCGACCGGCTCCTCTCCGGTACCCATCACGCCCCGCACTCCGTCCTGGGCGCCCACCCCGCCCCCGGCGGAGTCGCCTTCCGTGCCCTGCGCCCCCACGCCCGTTCCGTCACCGTCCTCGCCGGTGATGACCTGCGCGCCGAACTGCACCCCGACGGCGACGGCCTCTTCTCGGCCCTGCTGCCCCTGCCGGACATCCCCGCGTACCGCCTCCAGGTGACCTACGAGGAAACCGAACTGGAGACCGAGGACCCCTACCGCTTCCTCCCCTCCCTCGGCGAGTTCGATCTGCATCTGATCGGCGAGGGCCGCCATGAGCAGCTGTGGAAGGCGCTCGGCGCCGAACCGATGACCCACCAGGGCGTCACCGGCACCCGCTTCACCGTCTGGGCGCCCAACGCGCGAGGCGTCCGCGTGGCCGGCACCTTCAACCACTGGGACGGCACCGGCCACCCCCTCCGCTCCCTCGGCGGCACCGGGGTCTGGGAGCTGTTCGTGCCGGGCGTCGGCGTGGACGAGCTGTACAAGTTCGAGCTGACCCGCCCGGACGGCTCGAAGACCCTGCGCGCCGACCCGATGGCCCGCCGCACCCAGACCCCGCCGGAGACGGCGTCGGTGGTGACGAGATCGTCGTACGAGTGGAGCGACGCGGAGTGGATGGCGCACCGGGGTGACACCCCCGTCCACGAGGCGCCCTTCTCGGTCTACGAACTGCATCTGGCGTCCTGGCGCCCGGGACTGACCTACCGCGACCTGGCCGAGCAACTCCCCGCCTATGTGAAGGACCTGGGCTTCACGCATGTCGAGCTGATGCCGGTCGCCGAGCATCCCTTCGGCGGCTCCTGGGGCTACCAGGTCACCGGCTTCTACGCCCCGACGGCCCGCCTCGGCACCCCGGACGACTTCCGGCACCTGGTGGACGCCCTGCACCGGGCGGGCATCGGCGTCATCATGGACTGGGTCCCGGCGCACTTCCCGCGCGACGAATGGGCGCTGGCGGAGTTCGACGGGCGCCCGCTGTACGAGCACGCGGACCCGCTGCGGGCGGCGCATCCGGACTGGGGGACGCTGGAGTTCGACTACGGCCGCCGCGAGGTGCGCAACTTCCTGGTGGCCAACGCCGTCTACTGGTGCGAGGAGTTCCATGTCGACGGGCTGCGGGTGGACGCCGTCGCCTCGATGCTCTACCTGGACTATTCGCGCGAGCCGGGGCAGTGGACGCCGAACGAGCGCGGCGGCCGGGAGAACCTGGACGCGGTGGCGTTCCTCCAGGAGATGAACGCGACGGTGTACCGGCGGGCGCCGGGCGCGGTGACCATCGCGGAGGAGTCGACGGCCTGGGACGGCGTCACCCGGGCCACCCATCACCAGGGCCCGAGCGGTTTCGGCGGCCTGGGCTTCGGCCTGAAGTGGAACATGGGCTGGATGCACGACTCGCTGGCGTACCTCGCCCACGACCCCGTCCACCGCAGGCACCACCACCAGGACATCACCTTCTCGATGGTGTACGCGTACAGCGAGAACTACGTCCTGCCGATCTCGCACGACGAGGTGGTGCACGGCAAGCGGTCTTTGGTGTCGAAGATGCCGGGCGACTGGTGGCAGCAGCGCGCCGACCTCCGGGCGTACCTGGCCTTCATGTGGGCCCACCCGGGCAAGCAACTCCTCTTCATGGGGCAGGAGTTCGCCCAGGGCGCCGAGTGGTCGGAGGCGCACGGCCCGGACTGGTGGCTCCTGGACCCGGCGTACGGCGCGGAGGCGGACCACCGGGGCGTACGGGACCTGGTCCGGGACCTCAACGGGGTCTATCTCCGCACTCCGGCACTGTGGCAGCGGGACACCGACCCGGCGGGCTTCGAGTGGATCGCCGGGGACGCGGCGGACGACAATGTCCTCGCCTTTCTGCGCCGGGCGGCCGACGGCACCCCGCTGCTCGCCGTCAGCAACTTCTCCCCGGTGGTCCGCCCGGACTACCGGCTCGGCGTCCCGGCCGACATCCCCGCCTGGCAGGAGTCCCTCAACACGGACGCGCTCCACTACGGCGGCGGCGGGGTCACCCGCCCGGACCCGGCGAAACCGGAACCGGTGGGCTGGCACGGCCGCCCGGCGAGCATCACGGTGACGCTGCCGCCCCTGTCGACGGTGTGGCTACGCCCGGCGTGAGCGGGCGGGGGGGGGAGGGGTCAGGGGTCGGGGGTCAGGGGTCGGGGGTCAGGGGTCGGGGGTCGGGGGTCGGGGGTCGGGGGTCGGGCAAACGGTCTGACAGGGGGGTCTCAGCCGGGGCGGCCCGGTACCCACCGGTACACCAGCTCCGGCCGCCCCACCTGCCCGTACTGCGGGCTGCGGCCCGCGCACCCCGCGTCGACCAGGTGCTCCAGATAGCGCCGGGCGGTGATACGGGAGATCCCGACCGCCTCGGCGACCCCGGCCGCGGTGAGGCCCTCCTCGCAGGTGCGCAGCGCGCCGGTGACGCGCTCCAGGGTCGGGCCGCTCAGGCCCTTCGGGAGCGCGGCCGGGCCGGGTGCCCGCAGGGTGGCGAGGGCGCGGTCCACCTCGTCCTGGCCGCTGGCCTCACCCGCCGAAGCGCGGAATTCCGCGTACCGGACGAGCCGGTCGCGCAGGGTGGCGAAGGTGAAGGGCTTGAGGACGTACTGCACGACCCCGAGCGAGACGCCTTCGCGGACGACGGTCAGATCCCGCGCGGACGTCACCGCTATCACATCGGCGTGATATCCGGCGGCGCGCAGGGAGCGGGCGAGCTGGAGGCCGTGCACATCGGGGAGGTGGAGGTCGAGGAGGAGCAGATCGACCGGCCCGCGTTCCAGCGCGCGCCGCGCCTCCGCGCCGGTGTGCGCCTTGCCGACGGCGATGAAGCCGGGCACCCGGCCGACGTACATGACATGGGCGTCGGCGGCGACCGGGTCGTCCTCCACCACCAGCACACGGATCGGCCGCTCCCCGCCTCTGTCCGCGCCGGTCATGCCCGTCCCTCCTGTCCCTGTGCTGCCGCTGCCACCGTGTCCCGTACCGCCGTCGGCCGCAGCGGCAGCCGTACCTCGAACAGCGCGCCGCCGTCCGGTGCCTGGGTCACGGTCAGCGTCCCCTCGTGCCGGTGCACCGCCTGGCGGACCAGGGCGAGACCCAGGCCCCGCCCACCGGGACCGGCGGGCTTGGTGGAGTAGCCGCGCTGGAACACCAGATCGGTGTGGGCGGGATCGACGCCCTCACCGGTGTCGGACACCTTGAGCACCAGCTCGGCCCCGTTCCCGGTCTCGCCCCTGGCCCCGGGACCGCTCCCGGCGCCGCCACCGGCGCCGCTGTCCGCACCCGCCCCCTCACACGCCCCGTTCCCGGCACCGCTGTCCGGGACGCCGCCCGCGCCCGCCCCGTCACCCGCCCCCTCACCGGCACCGCTGTCCACCCCGTCACCCGACTCGGCGTACACCGCCACCGTCACCCGGGCGCCGACGCTGCCCTGTGCCGCGTCCACCCCGTTGTCGATCAGATTGCCCAGGATGGTCACCAGATCGCGTGCGGGCAAGGCCCGCGGCAGGAGTCCGTCGTCCAGGCCGCCGCTCTCCCGGGACACCTCCAGCTCCACACCCCGCTCATTGGCCTGCGCGGTCTTGCCCAGCAGCAGGGCGGCGAGGACGGGTTCGCTGACGGCGGCGACCACCTGGTCGGTGAGGGCCTGGGCGAGTTCCAGTTCGGCGGTGGCGAAGGCGATGGCCTCGTCGGCGCGGCCCAGTTCGATCAGGGAGACGACGGTGTGCAGCCGGTTGGCGGCCTCGTGCGCCTGGGAGCGCAGGGCCTGGGTGAAGCCGCGCTCCGAGTCCAGCTCACCCATCAGGGACTGGAGCTCGGTGACGTCCCGCAGGGTGACCACCGAGCCCCGGCGCTCACCGCCGGAGACCGGGGAGGTGTTGATGACGAGGACCCGGTCGGCGGTGAGATGGACCTCGTCGACCCGGGGTTCGGAGGAGAGCAGTGCCCCGGTCAGCGGGGCGGGCAGCCCGAGATCGGCGACGGAGCGGCCGACGACCTCGCCGCTGACGCCGAGCAGCTCGCGCCCGCCGTCGTTGATCAGCGCCACCCGGTACTGCCCGTCCAGCATCAGCAGCCCTTCGCGCACCGCGTGCAGCGCGGCCTGGTGGTAGTCGTGCATATGGCTCAGCTCGGCCGCGTTCATCCCATGGGTGTGGCGGCGCAGCCGGGCGTTGACCACATAGGTGCCGATGGCGCCCAGTGTGAGCGCGCCCGAGGCGACGCCGATCAGCGCGGTGACCTGGTCCTGCACCCGCGCGCTGATGGCCTCGACCCGTATCCCGGCGCTGACCAGGCCGATCACCTCTCCACCGGGGGTGGTGATCGGGGTGACCGCGCGGACGGAGGGGCCGAGGGTGCCGGTGTAGGTCTCGGTGAAGGACTCGCCCTGGAGGGCGGCGTCGATATGGCCGAGGAACGGCTTGCCGATCTGGCTCTGGTCGGGGTGCGTCCAGCGGATGCCCTGCGGGTTCATGATCGTGATGAAGTCGATCCCGGCGTCCTTGGTGACCCGCAGGGCGTACGGCTGGAGCTCGGCGGTGGGGTCGGCGGTGTCGATGGCGGAGGCCACCGAGGGGGCGTCGGCGACGGCGCGGGCCACGGCCATCGCCTGGCGCCCGGCCGCGTCCTCGGCCTGGCTGCGGTCGCTGACGTAGGTGAACAGCGCATATCCGGCGACGAGCACGGCGATCAGCACCGCCTGCATGGCGAAGAGCTGACCGGCCAGACTCCGGGGCCGAGGGAAGCGAATGCGCATGACGACAGTGTGCCTCTGCGGTTAAGCGTGAACTAAATGAACGCAAGGGTGACCGGCCTCACACCCCAGGAGATAGTCACGTCAATCCTCAAAACGCCCGGTCGTGAGCCGCACGCGGGTGATGCCGACGACGACGTCAAGGAGGGGCAGCCGTGAGCAGCCGCACACCTGAAACGGCACCTGCCGCACCCCCCGCGCCCGCCGCCAAGCGGGACCGCACCCACTATCTCTACATCGCGGTGATCATCGCCGTCGCACTCGGCATCGCCGTGGGCCTGGCCGCACCCGACTTCGCCATCGGTCTGAAGCCGATCGGAACCGGCTTCGTCAACCTCATCAAGATGATGATCTCGCCGATCATCTTCTGCACGATCGTGCTGGGCATCGGTTCGGTCCGCAAGGCCGCCAAGGTCGGCGCGGTCGGCGGAATCGCCCTGGTCTACTTCGTGATCATGTCGCTGGTGGCGCTGGCCATCGGCCTGGTCGTCGGCAACATCCTGGAGCCGGGCACCGGCCTCGCGGTCACCGACGCGATCCGGGAGACCGGTCAGGCGCAGGTCGACTCGGAGGCGAAGGACACCACCGAGTTCCTGCTCGGGATCATCCCGACCACCATCGTGTCGGCGTTCACCTCGGGCGAGGTCCTCCAGACGCTGCTGATCGCGCTGCTCGCCGGGTTCGCGCTCCAGGCGATGGGCGACGCCGGACAGCCGATCCTGCGGGGCATCGAGCACATCCAGCGCCTGGTCTTCCGGGTCCTGGCCATGATCATGTGGGCCGCCCCGATCGGCGCGTTCGGCGCGATCGCCGCGGTCACCGGCTCGGCGGGCGTGGACGCGCTGAAGAGCCTGGCCGTCCTGATGCTCGGCTTCTACGTGACCTGCTTCCTCTTCGTCTTCCTGGTGCTGGGCGCGCTGCTGAAGTTCATCTCCGGCCTGAACATCTTCTCCCTCTTCAAGTACCTGGGCCGGGAGTTCCTCCTCATCCTGTCCACCTCGTCCTCCGAGTCGGCGCTGCCGCGCCTCATCGCGAAGATGGAGCACCTGGGTGTCAGCAAGCCGGTGGTCGGCATCACGGTCCCGACCGGCTACTCCTTCAACCTCGACGGCACCATGATCTACATGACCATGGCGTCCCTGTTCATCGCGGACGCCCTGGGTACGCCGATGGGGATGGGCGAGCAGATCTCGCTGCTGCTGTTCCTGCTGGTCGCCTCGAAGGGCGCGGCCGGTGTCACGGGCGCCGGTCTGGCGACGCTGGCCGGTGGCCTCCAGTCGCACAAGCCGGCCCTGGTGGACGGCGTCGGTCTGATCGTCGGTATCGACCGCTTCATGAGCGAGGCCCGCGCCCTGACCAACTTCGCGGGCAACGCGGTCGCCACGGTGCTGATCGGCACCTGGACCAAGGAGATCGACCGCGAGCGGGTGGACCAGGTGCTCGCCGGTCAGTTCCCCTTCGACGAGAAGACCCTGCTGGACGACGGCCACGGCGGCTCCGCCGCGGCGGCGGACGACACGGCGGCGGTGCCGGAGCAGCCGCAGCCGGAGCCGCAGAGCGACACCAAGCACCTGACCAAGGCATGATCACGCTGATGCCGATGTTGGTGCCGATGTTGGTGCCGATGTTGGTGCCGATGTTGATGACGATCCCTCCGAGGATCTGACCCACAGGACAGGGAAGCGGGCTCGTGGCCCGACCCGCTTCCCCCAGGGTGTCCGTCCCCGCCTGAACCGGGACCGGACACCCACCGCAAGGACCCCGGCCGGCTGAGCTCTCCCCCCGTCACTCAGCCGGCCCGGGGTCCTTTCGCATGCCCGGCGCCCCCGCCGCTTCCCTTGACCCCGACGTCAACCCGTACGTTCGTAGGCATGCGCATCGGCGAGCTGGCGGAGCGGGCCGGGACCACCACCCGGACGCTCCGGTACTACGAGTCCCGGGGGCTGCTGCCCGCCCGGCGGAACGCCCACGGGCACCGCACCTACGACGAGGGCGATCTGCGGCTGCTGCGGCAGATCCGCACCCTCCAGGACTTCGGCTTCGGCCTGGAGGAGACCCGCCCGTTCGTGGAGTGCCTGCGCGCCGGGCACCCCGAGGGCGACCTGTGCCCGGCGTCCCTCCTGGTCTACCGCCGCAAACTGGCGGAACTCGACACCCTGATCGGCGAGCTGACCACCGTACGGAAGCAGGTCGGGGCGCAGCTCGCGCGGGCGGAGCGGGAGCGGGCGGCGCTGGCGGCCGAGGCGGCGGTTCCGGGAGGTCCGGAACCGGGATGCGAACTGGGAGGACGGCCATGAGCAGAGCGGCGGGGGTACCCGAGGTGACGGACGCGGACTTCGCGGACGAGGTGATCGGGGCGGAATTGCCGGTGCTGGTGGAATTCACCGCGGACTGGTGCCCGCCGTGCAAGCAGATGGCACCGGTGCTGAGCGCGCTGGCGGCGGAGGAGGGTGAGCGGCTGAAGGTCGTCCAGCTGGATGTGGACCACAACCCGGCCACCACGAACCGGTACGGGGTGCTGTCGATGCCGACGTTCATCGTGTTCCGCGACGGGGAGCCGGTGAAGGCGATGGTGGGCGCGCGACCGAAGCGGCGGTTGCGGGAGGAGGTGGCGGATGCGCTGGTGACTCCGTCGGTGTGACCGACCGCGTCAGCCTCTCCCTGCGTCATCCTCGGCCGTCCGCCGCAGGCCATCCGCCGACCATTCGCCAGCCATCCGCAGGCCGTCCGTCGGCCAGCCGCCGGAACGACCGGCGGAACGACCGAAAAAATCCCCCGAGCAATTGCGCTCGGGGGATTTCTTTGCATATATTCAAGAGTTCGCGACTTCACATCTGAACATGAAGTCGCGAGGATAGAAACAAGAAAGCAAGAAAGTCAATAGCCGAAGTATATCCGGGCGGGAGCTGAATTGTCAAACATCGCATCTCCAGACGAGCCGGACGTCGAAATGCGCCGCGAGCAGGAATTCATCGACGGGCTGTACGCCCGGGTGGATGTCCTGCGCGGCGACACCGAGGCGTCGGTCGACGAGGCACTCGCCCAGGGCGACAAACCGATGCAGGCCCGGCTGGAGCGGGACATCGCGGTCGCCGAGCGCTCGGGCCTGCTCGCCGCGCTCAACGCGGTGGACGGCTCCCTGTGCTTCGGCCGGATCGACCTCACCGGCGGCGCCACCCACCACATCGGCAGGATCGGCCTGCGCGCCGACGACCCCGATCACACGCCGATCCTGATCGACTGGCGGGCCGACGTGGCCCGCCCCTTCTACCTGGCCACCGGCCACACCCCGATGGGCCTGCGCCGCCGACGCCACCTCTCCACCGACGGCCGCCGGGTCACGGCGCTGCACGACGAGATCCTCGACCTGGCCGACCACGAGCGCACCGGCCACGAGAACCCGACCGGCGACGCGGTCCTGCTGGCCGCCCTGAACTCGGCGCGCACGGGCCGGATGGCGGACATCGTCCAGACCATCCAGGCGGAGCAGGACGAGATCATCCGCGCCCCGCACCGCGGGGTCCTGGTGGTGGAGGGAGGACCCGGCACCGGAAAGACAGCGGTGGCCCTGCACCGAGCCGCCTACCTCCTCTACGAACACCGGGACCTCCTCGCCAAACGGGCGGTCCTGATCGTCGGCCCGAACCCGGCGTTCCTCGGCTACATCGGCGAGGTCCTGCCGTCGCTGGGCGAGACGGGCGTACTGCTGGCGACGATCGGCGAACTCTTCCCCGGTGTGAAAGCGACGGCGACCGACTCCCCCGAGGCCGCGGCGGTCAAGGGCAGGGAATCGATGGCGGAGATCCTGGCCACGTTCGTGAACGACCAGCAGACACTCCCCGATCCGGTGATCACGATCGAGCACGACCGGGAGATCCTGATGCTGGACGACGGCCTGGTGAAGGTGGCCCGCGAGCGCACGCGCTCCGCCCGGCTCCCCCACAACGCGGCCCGCGAACACTTCGAGGGCCACATCCTCAACACCCTGACCGAGCTGTACGCCGAGCGCATCGGCACCGACCCGTACGACGGCTCCAGCATGCTGGACGCGGCCGATCTGACCCAGATCCGGGACGACCTCGCCGAGAACGAGGAGGTCTGGTCGGCCATGGACACTCTCTGGCCCCGCCTGACCGCCCGCCGCGTGGTAGCCGACTTCCTGGCGGCGCCGGAGGGGCACGTCTCCGACTCCGACGCCGTGGCGATCCGCCGCCCGGTGACCCGCGCGTGGACGACGGCGGACGTCCCGCTGCTGGACGAGGCGGCGGAACTCCTCGGCGAGGACGACCGCGTCGTCCGGGAACGGGCCGAACGCGAACGCGAAACCCAGATCGCGTACGCGCAGGGCGTCCTGGATGTCTCCTTCGCCTCCCGCACATACGAGTTCGAGGACAAGGAGGACGACGACCCGGAGTCCTCCGAGGTCCTCTCCGCCCACGACATCATCGACGCGGAACGCTTCGCGGAACGCCATGAGGAGGCGGACCACCGCAGCGCCGCGGAGCGCGCGGCGGCGGACCGGACCTGGGCGTTCGGCCACATCATCGTGGACGAGGCGCAGGAGTTGTCCCCGATGGCATGGCGCCTGCTGATGCGGCGCAGCCCGACGCGCTCGATGACGCTGGTAGGGGACCCGGCCCAGACCTCCTCCCCCGGCGGCGTCGGCTCCTGGTCGGACATCCTCTCCCCCTACGTCGAGGACCGCTGGACCCACACCCGCCTGGGCGTCAACTACCGCACCCCCGCGGAGATCATGGACATGGCGGCAGCGGTCGTCCGCGCGGACCGCCCGGACTTCGAACCACCGAGCTCCGTACGGTCGACGGGGGTACGGCCGTGGGTACGTACGGTGGACGACATCCCGTCCGCGATCGGCGACGCGGTGAAGGAACTGACCCCGGAGGAGGGCCGCTTGGCGATCATCGCCCCCCGCGGCCTGCATCGGCGCCTGGCGGCGCGGCTCCCGGGAGTAACGGCGGGCACAGAGCCCGACCTGACCCGCCGGGTGGTCCTCCTGGACCCACGCGAGGCGAAGGGCTTGGAGTTCGACTCGGTGCTGGTGGTGGAGCCGGGGGTGTATGGGGTGAGCGACTTGTATGTAGCGCTGACGCGGGCTACGCAGCGGGTTGGGGTGCTTTGTTCGGGGGTGGTGGGGGTGCCGGTGGGGGTGGGGTGAGGGGGGAGAGGGGGAAGGGGGAGGGGGGCTGAGGTGGGGTGAGGTGAGGGGGTGAGGAGGAGGAGGAGGGGGGTGAGGTGGGGTGAGGGGGAGGTGGGGGTGGGGGGAGTGGGGTGGGACGAGGGTGAGTGGGGTGAGGGTGAGGGTGAGTGGGTGTGGACAGGGCGGGGTGGGGTTGAACATGCCTCCGCGTGGCACGGGTGGGGGTGGGTCTGTGGGGAGTTACAGGAGTCCGGGGACTCCGGGCCTCTTCGGGGGGGCGGCTGCGCGGTTGGGTTTCGGCTTGCCGCAGGGGGGCGTGGCGCGAGGAGGATACGCCGTTTGGCTGGAGGGTTGGCGGCTCGATGGGCGCTTGCTTGGTGGGGTGGGTGGGTGGGGGTAGGGCGGCGTTTGTGGTGCGGTGAGGCGTTACGTTGCCGGGTCCGGGAGATGCGGTGGCGGATTCCGGATACGGGGGGCTGCGGTTCGGGGGGCGCGTGGGCAGCGCCGGGAAGATCGCCGCGGTTGCCTCCGGCTCAGGGGCCTTCTCCGACCACGCGAGCGGTTCCGTGCGGCTCGGTAGGGTGCTTGGGGTATCGGAGATGACGGCGGCGAACGGGGGCCTCGGGTGCTTGTGGTTTCGTGGCATTCGCTGAGGGGTGTTGATCAGGGGTGGGGCCGATCCGACTGAATGAAAACGGGGAAGTTTGCGGATAGAGGGCCAGGTCAGGAAGGGTCGGCCCCGCGCGTGCGGGGGTGTTCCTCCGTCGGCTCAGGGTCGTGGTACGGGAGGTCAGTCGGCCCCGCGCGTGCGGGGGTGTTCCGCGCCTGGATATCGGTCTGGGTGGGGGTGGCCTGGTCGGCCCCGCGCGTGCGGGGGTGTTCCCCACGACCTCGACGTCCGCGGCCGACTGCTGTAGTCGGCCCCGCGCATGCGGGGGTATTCCGGATCGACGACGCCAAGTTGTCGGCCCTGCGCATGCAGGGGTCTTCCCAAGCTGCGCCCCGGAGACCTGATCCTCTTCGAGTCGCCCCCGCCCATGCGGGGATGTTCCCAAGCCCGCAACAACGCAAGGATCCAGCAGGGACCCCACCCCACCCCCAGACCACCTACCCCCTCACCCCACGGACGATCAGTGTGCCGATGTGTCCCTGGATCGGGGCCTCCCACACCCGCGCCTCGGTCTCACTGAAACCGGCCTTGGTCAGGAGGCTCACCCATCTGCGGGGTGTGTAGCTGTACCGGTACGCATACATGGCCTTGGCCGCGAAACCGCCCTTGTACATTCCCTGCGGCCCATACGCCCCGGGGATGGCCGGCGGGTGGGAGAAGGCCAGTACTCCGCCCGGGTTCAAGCGGGACGCGATCAACGGCAGCAGCTTTGCCGGGTCGGTGAACCATACCGCCCCGAAGATCGAGTAGATCGCGTCGTAGGAATCCTCACTGGCCTTCAGATGATCCAGCACTTCGGCGCAGATGAACTGCGCTCCAAGCGGACCCCAGCGCTGCGTGGTGTTTTCAGTCATGACCGGGGATAGGTCCAATCCCCGCGTTGCTACGCCCAGTTGTGCGAGATAGGCCAGTGCCCGCCCCGTACCGCACCCGATTTCCAGTACGGTTTTCGGCTCGCCCAGTAGTTCCGGGCCGGGACCGTGTCCGGCGTACTGCGTCCAGCAGAACAAGGGGTCGGATTCGAAAACCTTGTGCTTCGTGCTCTCCGCGAAGGTGTCCCAGAGTTCGCGTTCACTGTCGATGTCGTGTCGTGCGGGCAATGGAGCGTCCTTCTGGTGGGTGAGGGTGAGGTGCGGCAGCGCTGCGCCCCCGTCCCCGAATACACCGGGAGAGGACGAGGGCTGGGAATGCGGGGCCGCTTCAGTGGCTGTCGGGGACCTTGTCGTTGCACGGTGAGCAGTCGGAGGCGTCCGTCATCCATAGTTCGTCGTCCACGGCGAAACCGTTCGCGCGCATCAGCTGGGCCGTACGCGTCACGACCCCGTCTCGACGCCGCTCGATCAACGGCGCGTGGTGCTTGTACCGGCCGTTGTTGTGGGCGTCGCACAGGGCGAAGTAGAGGGGGGTGTCGAGGATGAGCTGGTGGACGCCGATGTCCACGGTGTACCCGACACCCATGTCCGTGCCGGGGTTCTCCATGGCCGTGACAACGTAGGCGATGCCCTGCCCCAGGATGCGTTCCGCCAGGCTGCGAACGGCCACGCTGTCCCGGAGGAGCAGACGCACCTCCCGTTCCCACAGGTCGGCCACGCCGACGTCGGTCACGAGGTGCGGAACGCGCTCTTCCAGCGCGTTCAGAATCGTACGCGGGTCACGGGTCCGCGTCTGGACTGCTGTGTTCATCCTGCGCATCCTCCTGCTGGTGGTGGAGTGGTGCATTGTGGCTCGTCGTGCACCAGCACCATCCTCCATTCAGGGTGGAACTCCTTCTAGTTTCTTTCCTGTTGCCGAAAGAATCCGTCCCGGATGTGCTCCACCAGGGTTCTCATCTCGTCCCCGTAAACGGCGACCGCGGCGAATCTGTCGAAGGTGTCGGCGTACAGTTGCACATCTCTCGGATCACGAGTGGTGACCTCCGAGTGGAATGTCTCCACGATCACGAGGCGATCGTCATGGAGACTGAAGCACGTCATCGGGAAATCCGGCTTCCTGCCTGTCTGCGGCACGATGCCGAGATGGATTCCGGTCAGCCAGGACAGCGACAAGAGGCGATCGAGTTGCAGTGCCATGACCACCGGCTCGCCGATCTGCCAGCGCAGTACGTGTTCACAGATCAGGAAGTGAAAGGTCCGCCCAGGGGTGTGCAGTACGGCTTGGCGCTCCAACCGGGCGGCGACTGTCTTCGTGTGCGTCTCCTCCGGCAGCGCTGGAGGCAGGTTGAAGACCGCCGAGGCGTACTCCGGGGTCTGGAGCAGCCCAGGAATGAGCTGTCCCTGAAACAGCCTGAGTTTCTGTGTGCCGGCCTCAATGGCTCGGATGGTCCTCTGATGCTTCCACGGGCCCATCCGTCGCAGGACACGCCATGCGGTCTCTTCCGTGGCCGCCGCCCGAGCAGCGGTGAGGAGTTGTTCCTTCGCCTCATCGGAGACGCCCAGGGCCGTCAGGATCAGGTCGACATCCTGGACCGTCGGCCGGACCTTGCCGTTCTCGATCTTCGAGAGCTTGCCCGCCGACATGGAAGCCCTACGGGCCACCACGTCCCCCGTCCGTCCGGACGCGTTACGCAGTGCCCGCAAGGCCATGCCGATTGAGTCCGTCAGCGGTGACGCTCCCAGTACGCAGCGAAGGGCTCGGCGGTGGACAGGGCCCGGTCTCGGTACCCGCGGTACTCCGTGAGCCTGTCCGGCGACAGCAGCTCACCGCCCACGAACGCGCCGACGTCCGTGTAGTGCATCCGGTACACGTCCCGGTCGTCGAAGAGCCAGAAGTCGTGGTCGGCGAGGTCGGTGACCGCCTGCTCGGTCAGGTCGATGATGCCGATGTCCTCCCCGGCCCTGATGTTGCCGGGGTACGCGGACAGTTCGTACCGGAGGTAGTCCGTGAGCGGCGATCTGAGGACATGGACTCGCGAGACCTGCTTGCCCTTGTCCGTCATCGACCGCACCCAAGGATTGTCCGCCCACTCCGGGCCCATGTCCTCACCGGCCAGGAAGCGCGCGATCTCCTCGCGCTCCTCCTCGACGTCGTACACGTCGAGCGTCTCCAGCCGGAACGCGGTCCGTTCGAAGGTCTCGAAAAGACGGCCGAACTCCTCACCCACGAGCACGGAAGTACTCCTCCAGCACTGCGGCGGGGACGATCACCGCGGCTTCGCCGTCGGGCAGATCCAACTGCGCCAGCCGTCCGGGATCCGTCTCGATGTACCCCTGGACCACATAGTTCTCCCGATCCTCAGTGCCCCATAGGGTCGGGCACGTGCCGTTCTTGCAGTCCGGGTCACCGGAGAGCTTCCGTAACGCTCCGTCCATGGCATCCCCTCGGTCGTCGGTCACTCCTTGTGCCGATGCTGGCGGCCTCTCAGGATCACGGTCAAGATCCTGCGCTTTCCAGAACGGGAAAGCGGCCCAGATACCCCGGAGCGGAGGAAACCCTGCTGGGGGCTGTGCCCGCTCGATCCATCATGTGGATGACCAGAGAGGTGACCATGGCACGAACCGAGTACTACGACGACCCAACCGCACCGGAGCCGAACACTCTGGTGGTCGCCGCGTCCGCCGTGGTCACCGACGACGAAGGACGCCTGCTCCTTCAGCGCCGCCGGGACAATGATCTCTGGGCGCTGCCCGGTGGCGGCATGGAGATGACCGACTCCCTCCCCGGGACAGCCGTCCGGGAGGTGAAGGAGGAAACGGGGCTGGACGTCGAGGTCACCGGGCTCGTGGGTACGTACACCGATCCACGGCACGTCATCGCCTACTCGGACGGCGAGGTGCGCAGACAGTTCAACGTCTGCTTCACCGCCCGCGTGACCGGCGGTCGGCTGGCGATCTCGGACGAGTCCACCGAGCTGCGGTTCGTCCAGCCGGACGAGATCGGCCAATTGCCGATGCACCATACGCAGCGACTCCGGATCCGGCATTTCCTGGAGCGGCGTGAGCGGCCCTATCTCGGCTGACGCCGGAGCCCCGCCCGGCCTTGCGCGACCGAACGGGGCTCGGGAAGACGGACGGGTTCAGCCGACATCGGCGTTGCGGGCCAACGCCACCAGACCGGCGAACGCCCCGCAGGAGAGCATCAGGACGGGGCCGTCAGCGCGCTTGCTGTCCCGGACGGGGACTACGCCGGACGGGGCGAACCCGGGGGCCCACTCGACGCACTGACCACCGTTGTTGCTGTAGGAAGACTTGATCCAGTTGCGGGGTTCGGTCGTGCTCGTCACAGCATGTCCTTTCCTGCCTCACTGACCATGGCCAGAGATCCCACCTCCGGAAGCGCGTGCTTCCGCAACTGATGGTAGGCCGTCACCTTGGGCACCACAGATTCCCTGACACTCCGAGCGCCAGACAACTGGGCTTTTCCAGAACGGATGGTCGGGCCGACACCCCGGACACCGGAACGACGCCCGACGCTAGAGCATCGGACGGGTTTTCAGGAGCGGTGACCTACTCAGCCGACATCGGCGTTGCGCGCAAGGTCCACCAATCCGGCGAACGCTCCAAGGGAGAGCATCAGGACAGGGCCGTCAGCGCGCTTGCTGTCCCGGACGGGGATGACGCCGGACGGGGCGAACCCGGGGGCCCACTCGACGCACTGACCCCCGTCGCTCCCGCTGTAGCTGGACTTGATCCAACCGGTCAGGTTGCTCATTGGCGTACTCCTCGGCGAGTTCCTGAAGGAAGGTAAGCGATCTTGCGGGTGACATCGCGTCGGCCCTCAGACGATCGTACTTGCGGCTCGCTGCCGTCACCGTCTCGCCGTCGTCGTACGGTCGCCCGCCCTGAGGTGACTCGGTGTGCAGCAGCGTCGGACTGCCGTTGAACGCCAAGAGAGTGAAGGGCAGATGGTGCGCGGACAATCCTTCGTGAAAGGGAAGGATCTGGATGGTCACATGTGGCAGCGCTCCCTGCTCGGAGAGGTAGTTGAGCTGTTGCTCCATGACAGCGGGGCCACCCACCACGGTCCTGACACAGGACTCATGGAGTACGAGCCACAGGGACGGCGCCGGGTCCCCGTCCAGAACCCTACGGCGTGCCACTCGTGCCGCGACCTTGCTCTCGATCTCTAAGTCTCCCTCGCGGGGAATGCCCTCCCTGAACACCGCCCGCGCATACTCCGCTGTCTGGAGCATCCCCATGATGAGCATGGTCGAGAAATCGAGGATGTGCGCAGCCTCCCGTTCGAGTTCCAGGTACGGCAGGAACCAACTCGGGTAGTCCCCCTCCACCGCTCGGGCCAGTTGGCGGGCGAACAGGTCGCCGGTACCGAACGCCCGGTCGCAGCCGAGCGCGAACTTCATGGTGGGAGTCACCTTGCCCGCCTCGACCTTGGACACATGGCCCTCCGAGTATCCCGTCGCCAGGCCGAGACCCTTCTGAGTCATCTTTCTGGCAAGCCGCACTTGCCTTACGTCCAAACCGAATGACGCATACGGATGCAAGATCCCCGAGGGCACTTCGTTGGTCATGTACTTGACCTCGTCATTTTGGCTCTCCGACTGAATCAGAGGCGGGCGGATCCTTGCAAGATGGACTGCAAGTCTCCTGAGACTACCGCAAGTTGTGCTCATCTATTCACGCACCGCAACCGGGGGGATGCGTGACCAAGTAGCCAGCACTGAGCGAGAGTCGGTGACGAAATGAACCGCATGCGTCTGGTCTTCAGTTGGCTGTCACGGCTGTTAACCCCACCCCTCCCAGAGCCGAACACCACCCCAACCCCACCGCCCCGGCCCCACCTCCCCACCCCCCGAACCCCCCAGGACCGGGACCGGGACCGGCAACGCATCCAGCGCTGGCAAGACCAAGAGCGGCAGCGCCTCCGCAAGCAGGCCCTCACCCCGACGCCCCAACCGTCGGCGACCCCCAGCCCGGTCGCCCGCCCCCGCATCTGCGGCGCCACCGCACTCGTGCCCTTCGAGCTGATCGCCGTCATGTTCGCCACGATCCAAGACTCCAGCGCCCCGCAGAACGTACAGCCCACCCTGCGCTGCCTCCTCCAGGAGCACCCCACCGGACCTCACCACGACCTCGTCTGGGAGTTGGACGATCCCCACGACGGCGAGGTATGGGCCCAGTGGACGGACGGCCACCGCCCCGACACCTTCCGGATCGCCCCCGACTGCAACGCCATGTCCGGCCCGACCCCCCAGGACGAGGCCTGCACCCTCTACGCCGGACACCCGGGCTGCCACACCTGGCACTACACCGACCAAGGCCAAGGCCAGGACCACGCCCTGGACATCCACCCCACCCCCACACCCGAAACCCTCACCCCATGAACGCCGGCACCCCACCCGCCCCCGGCACCTCCCGCATGACCATCGAGATCTACCGCGTCGGCCCCGACGGACAACGACTCACCCCCATCCGCCGCCGCACCTACCGCTCCGGCCCCGGGCCCCTCACCCTCCTCGACTCCCACCGCTGGCCCCCCTGCCTCTGCCCCCGCTGCCGCACCGGCGACAGCGACGGCGAACCACCCGGCGCCCCATAGGCCCCCACCCCCGGGGGTATCCATCAGTCGACGCACACTCATTGACCGGACCGGACCACCCCTCTTACGTTCACCGGACAGCCGCCCCCCGGCCACACCCCCACCTCACCCCACTCCCCCACCTCAGCCCCCTCTCTCCCCCCCCCACCGCCCCTCCCCCGCTGGAGGTCATTCCGTGCGCCCCACCGCCGTCCTGTTCACCGCCGCCCTCACCCTCACCGCCGCCACCTCCCTCACCGCCTGCGGAGGCGGGTCGGAGAGCGACCCCGACACCCTGAAGGTGTCTTTCAAACAATCCACGGACAACTCCATCAAAGTGATGGACACCTACCTCGCCGACATCAAGCAGCAGTTCGAGAAGAAGTACCCTGGAAAGCGCGTCGAGTTCGTGCCGATCAAAGCCGCCGACTCCGATTACTACACCAAGCTCCAGCAAATGCTCCGCTCCCCCAAGACCGCTCCCGATCTCGTCTACGAGGACACCTTCCTCATCAATTCCGACATCACCAGCGGCTACCTCACCCCCCTCGACCCCTACTTGGCGAAATGGGCCGACTGGGACCAGTTCATCAACTCGGCGAAGGCCGCGGCCCGCGGCGAGGACGGAAAGACGTACGGCGTCCCGGACGGGACCGACACCCGAGGGCTCTGGTACGACAAGGCGATCTTCGCGAAGGCCGGGCTGCCCACCGACTGGCAGCCGAAGACCTGGGACGACGTACTCTCCGCCGCCCGCACCATCAAGGAGAACGTCCCCGACGTCACCCCCCTCAACGTCTACACCGGCAAACCCATGGGCGAAGCCGCCACCATGCAGGGCTTCGAGATGCTGCTCTACGGCACCGACCAAAGCACCAGCCAAGGCACCGACCAAGGCACCGCCTCCGGCCCCACCGACCCCCTCTACGACAGCACCCGCAAGAAATGGATCACCGGCAGCCAAGCCTTCAAGGACGCCCTCACCTTCGTCGAAACCGTCTACCAGGAGGCCCTCGGCCCCGACGTCTCCGACGCCCTCGACCCCAACTTCGGTACCCGCGTCCGCGGCGAACTGCTCCCCGAAGGCAGGCTCGGGATCAACCTCGACGGCTCCTGGCTCCCGCAGGACTGGCTGCCCGGCAGCGGTCATGAGTGGCCCGAGTGGTCCGACAAGCTGGGGCTCGCCGCCATGCCGACCCAGAACGGACAGGCCCCCGGCAAGGTCAGCATGTCCGGCGGCTGGACCTGGTCCATCCCGAACAAGGCGGCCAACAAGGACCTCGCCTTCGACTTCATCACCACCATGCAGACCAAGGCCAACGCCCAGAAGTGGTACATCGCCAACTCCGGCATCGCCGTCCGCGAGGACGTCGCCGCCGACCCCGCGTACATCGCCGCCCAGCCCGGTATCGAGTTCTTCACCGACCTCGTCCCCACCACCCACTACCGGCCCGCCTACCCGGCCTACCCGAAGGTGTCCGTGGCCATCCAGGAGGCGATGGAAGGGGTGACCACCGGGGATCTGTCCGTGGACGAGGCCGCCGACGGGTACGACGACACACTCCGGGACGTCACCGACAACCAAGTCACCGAGAACTAGCGGCGACGGCATGACGAGCACCCCAACGAGCGGAACCCCGACCTCCGAGAACGGCGACCCGTCGCTCAACAACCCGCCCCACCAGCCGAAGCCAGCCCAGAAGACAGACCAGAAGACGCCCCAGCACCCACCCCGCCCCCCTCACCCCCACCCCGCAACCCGCCTCCTCCCCCTCTCCCCCGCCCTCCTCCTCCTGGTCCTCTTCCTCGCCGCCCCCATCGCCTACTGCGCCTACATCGCCTTCACCGATCTCCAGCTCACCGGGCAGGCCGAGTCCTCCTTCATCGGGTTCGAGAACTTCCGTACGGCGTTCACCGACCCGGCGTTCCTGAACGCCGTCTGGCTGACCCTCGTCTTCACCGTGCTGTCCTCGCTGATCGGGCAGAACACCCTGGGGCTGGCGCTCGCCGCGCTGATGCGGCGGGCCTCGAAGCCGGTTCGTACGCTCACCGGCGGCATCGTTGTCACGGCGTGGGTCGTGCCGGAGGTCGTCGCCGGGTTTCTGCTCTACGCGTTCTTCCGGCGGGAGGGGACGCTGAACGCCATCCTCGACTTCCTCCATCTGCCCGCGCAGAACTGGCTGTTCACGCTGCCGATCCTGGCCGTGTCGTTCGCCAATGTCTGGCGGGGGACGGCGTTCTCGATGCTGGTGTACTCCGCCGCGCTCGCCGAGATCCCCCAGGAGATCGACGAGGCGGCCAAGGTCGACGGTGCCGGAGGCTGGCGGCGGATGTGGCACATCACGCTGCCGATGATCCGCCGCTCGATCGGCACCAATCTCATGCTCAACACCCTCCAGACACTGTCCGTGTTCGGGCTGATCTGGGTGATGACCCGGGGCGGGCCCGGCGACAAGAGCCAGACCCTCCCGCTCTTCATGTACGAACAGGCGTTCCAGAACAGCATGATCGGGTACGGGACGGCGGTCGCGCTGCTGCTGCTGGTGGTCGGGTCGCTGTTCTCCGTGGTGTACATGCGGCTGCTGCGGACGGAGGTGTGAAGGGCGTGGTACGCACACGAGTTTCCCGGCGGCTCGCCGCCGACGCCGGGTTGCTGGCCGTCGCGGCGGCGTTCGTGCTGCCGCTGGCCTGGGTGCTGCTGTCGGCGGTGGATCCAGGGGCTGACCTGCGGGTGAAGATCCCGGACGGGGTCACTCTCGGCCATTTCGACGCCGTACTCACCGAGGACGTGACCTTTCGGCCGCTGCTGAACAGTCTGCTGCTGTGCGGGGGCGCGACCCTGCTGACGGTCGTCTGCGCGGCACTCGCCGCCTATCCGCTGTCCCGGTTCCGGTCCCGGCTCAACCGGCCGTTCCTGCTGACCATCCTCTTCGCGACCAGTCTGCCCATCACGGCGATCATGGTGCCGGTCTACGCGCTGTTCGTGCAGGTCGATCTGATCGACACCATGCGGGGGACGATCTTCTTCTTCGCCGCGTCCCAACTGCCGTTCGCGATCTGGCTGATGAAGAATTTCATGGACGGGGTGCCGAAGGAGCTGGAGGAGGCCGCCTGGACGGACGGGGCGTCCTCGCTCCAGTCGCTGGTGCGGATCGTGCTGCCGCTGATGGGGCCGGGGGTGGCGGTGGTGACCGTGTTCGCCTTCGTGATGATGTGGGGGAACTTCTTCGTCCCCTTCATGCTGCTGCTCACCCCGGACCAGATGCCGGCCGCCGTCAGCATCAACGAGTTCTTCGGCAACCGCGGCATGGTGGCGTACGGGCAGCTCGCCGCGTTCTCGATCATCTACTCGACGCCGGTCATCCTGCTGTATGTGCTGGTGGCACGGCGATTGGGGGGTGGGTTCGCGCTGGGCGGCGCGGTGAAAGGGTGACCGCGCCGGACAACGGGAGCTAGAAGACCGACTCCGCCTCGTCCATCCGGTCCTTGGGCACCCGCTTCAGCTCGGTGACCGCCTCCGCCAGCGGGACCATCACGATGTCCGTGCCGCGCAGGGCGGTCATCCGGCCGAACTCGCCCCGGTGCGCGGCCTCCACCGCGTGCCAGCCGAAGCGGGTGGCGAGGACCCTGTCGTACGCGGTGGGCGTGCCGCCGCGCTGGACATGGCCGAGGATGACCGGCTTGGCCTCCTTGCCGAGGCGGCGCTCCAGTTCGAAGGCGAGGGCGGTGCCGATGCCCTGGAAGCGCTCATGGCCGAACTGGTCGATCGCGCCCTTGCCGTAGTCCATGGTGCCCTCGGCGGGGTGGGCGCCCTCGGCGACACAGATGACCGCGAACTTCTTGCCCCGGGCGAACCGCTCCTCGACCATCGCGATCAGGTCGGCGGGGTGGAAGGGCCGCTCGGGCAGACAGATGCCGTGGACACCGGCGGCCATGCCGGACTCCAGGGCGATCCAGCCGGCGTGCCGCCCCATGACCTCCACCACCATCACCCGCTGATGGGACTCGGCGGTGGTCTTGAGGCGGTCCATGGCCTCCGTGGCGACCCCGACGGCGGTGTCGAAGCCGAAGGTGCGGTCGGTGGAGGAGATGTCGTTGTCGATGGTCTTGGGGACGCCGACGACCGGCAGGCCCGCGTCCGACAGCATCCGGGCCGCGGTGAGCGTGCCCTCGCCGCCGATGGGGATCAGCGCGTCGATCCCGAAGTCGCGGATCATGTCGGAGGCGTTCTCGCACGCCTCGCGGAGCCGGTCGCGCTCCAGTCGGGAGGAGCCGAGGATGGTGCCGCCACGGGCGAGGATGCCGCTGACCGCGTTGAGGTCCAGGGCACGGTACCGGCCGTCCAGCAGCCCGGCGTACCCGTCCTCGAAGCCGATCACCTCGTCGCCGTACTGGGCGACGGCCCGGTGGACGACCGACCGGATCACTGCGTTCAGTCCGGGGCAGTCGCCACCTGCGGTGAGAACTCCGATACGCATCGTGCTGTGTCTCCTGCTCGGTGTGGATGCTGGATGCCGGTGAGTGCGCGTGTGGGGCCGGTGAACCGTCTTCGATTGTTCCACGTCCCCGGGCCCGCCGGTGAACAGTGCCGCAAGCGGGCGCTTTATCCATCTGCGACGATATTGTCAAGAGTGTTCGCTTCACTCGGATGAGCGATTTCCGCCCCCGGCCGGTGACAGGATGCCCACTCCGGCCGCCCACCCCGGCCACCACCCCGGCCGCCCGACGAGGCCACCCGACAAGGCCACCCGACAAGGCCCACCGGCGAGGCCCACCCACCAGGCCACCCGCCCAGGCCACCCGACGAAAGGAACAGCGCACGTGACGCGCAGCGTGTACGTGACCGGAATCGACCGCGGCGACGGCCGCCAGGTCGTCGAGCTGGGGGTCATGGAGCTGCTGACCCGGCAGGTCGACCGGGTGGGGGTGTTCCGCCCGCTGGTGCACGACGGCCCCGACCGGCTCTTCGAGCTGCTGCGCGCCCGCTACCGGCTGGCGCAGGACCCGGCCACGGTCTACGGCCTCGACTACCACGAGGCGTCCGCCCTCCAGGCCGAGCGCGGCACCGACGAACTGGTCTCGGTCCTGGTCGACCGCTTCCATCTGGTCGCCCGGGACTACGACGTCGTCCTCGTCCTCGGCTCCGACTACGCGGCCACCCAGCTCCCCGACGAACTGGCCCTCAACGCCCGCCTCGCCAATGAGTTCGGCGCGTCGGTGGTCCCGGTGGTGGGCGGGCGCCGCCAGAGCGCCGAGTCGGTGCTCGCCGAGACCCGCAACGCCTACCGCGCCTACGACGGCCTGGGCTGCGATGTGCTCGCCATGGTCACCAACCGGGTGGCCCGCGAGGACCGCGACGAGATCGCCGAGCGGCTGCTCGGACGGCTCCCGGTGCCCTGCTGGGTGCTGCCCGACGACCCCGCGCTCGCCGCGCCCACCGTCGCCCAGATCGCCCACGCCCTGGACGCCCGGGTGCTGCTCGGCGATCACTCGGGGCTGGCCCGGGACGCCCTGAACTTCGTCTTCGGCGGAGCCATGCTGCCGAACTTCCTGGCCGCGCTGACCCCGGGCTCGCTGGTCGTCACCCCCGGCGACCGGGCCGACCTGGTGATCGGCGCGCTGGCCGCGCACAGCGCCGGTACCCCGCCGATAGCGGGCGTCCTGCTCACCCTGGACGAGGTGCCCCGGGAGGAGATCCTCACCCTGGCCGCCCGGCTGGCCCCCGGCACCCCGGTGCTGTCGGTGTCCGGCACCAGCTTCCCCACCGCCGAGCACCTCTTCGCCCTGGAGGGCAAGCTGAACGCGGCGACCCCGCGCAAGGCGGAGACCGCGCTCGGTCTGTTCGAACGGTATGTCGACACCGCCGAGCTGCTCGGCCGGGTCAGCGCCCCCAGCAGCGACCGGGTCACGCCGATGATGTTCGAGCACCAGCTGCTGGAGCAGGCCCGCTCCGACCGGCGCCGGGTGGTGCTGCCCGAGGGCACCGAACCCCGGGTGCTGCACGCGGCGGAGGTGCTGCTGCGCCGGGGGGTGTGCGATCTGACGCTGCTCGGCCCGGTCGACCAGATCCGCAAGCGCGCCGCCGACCTCGGTATCGACCTCGGCGAGGCCCGGCTGATCGACCCCGCCACCAGCGAACTGCGCGACGCCTTCGCCGAGCGCTACGCGGGCCTGCGGGCGCACCGGGGCGTGACCGTGGAGCTGGCCTACGACGTGGTCTCCGACGTCAACTACTTCGGCACCCTGATGGTCGAGGAGGGCCTCGCCGACGGGATGGTGTCGGGCTCGGTGCACTCCACGGCGGCCACCATCCGCCCCGCCTTCGAGATCATCAAGACCCGGCCGGGCTCGTCCATCGTCTCGTCCGTCTTCTTCATGTGCCTGGCGGACAAGGTGCTGGTCTACGGCGACTGCGCGGTCAACCCGGACCCGGACGCCGAGCAGCTCGCCGACATCGCCATCCAGTCGGCGGCGACGGCGGAGCAGTTCGGGGTGGCGCCGCGGATCGCGATGCTGTCGTACTCGACGGGGACATCCGGGTCGGGCGCCGATGTGGACAAGGTGCGCGCGGCGACCGCGCTGGTGCGCGAGCGGCGGCCGGATCTGAGCGTGGAGGGGCCGATCCAGTACGACGCGGCCGTGGAACCGACGGTCGCCGCGACCAAGCTGCCCGATTCGGAGGTGGCCGGGCAGGCGAGCGTGCTGATCTTCCCCGACCTCAACACCGGCAACAACACCTACAAGGCCGTGCAGCGCTCGGCCGGCGCGATCGCCGTCGGCCCGGTCCTCCAGGGACTGCGCAAGCCGGTCAACGACCTGTCCCGGGGCGCGCTGGTCTCGGACATCGTCAACACCGTCGCCATCACGGCGATCCAGTCCCAGTCGTCGGAGAAGCAGTCCCCCGCCCCGGCTGCGTCCCCGTCCCCGTCCCTCGATCAGAAGGCCGTCCGCCCGTGACCGCGACCCGTGTCCTCGTCCTCAACTCCGGTTCGTCGTCGCTGAAGTACCAGCTCCTGGACATGCGGGCCGGTGCCCGGCTCGCGCAGGGCCTGGTGGAGCGGATCGGTGAGCGGACCTCCCGGCTGAAGCACACCCCCCGGGGCGGGGAGAGCCGGGAGCACTCCGGCCCGATCGCCGACCACGACGCCGCGCTGAAGGCCGTCGCCGCGGAGCTGGACCGGGACGGCCTCGGCCTGGACTCCCCCGAGCTGGCCGCCATCGGGCACCGGGTGGTGCACGGCGGGCTGACCTTCACCGAGCCGACGGTGATCGACGACACCGTGCTCGCCGAGATCGAGCGGCTGATCCCGGTGGCCCCGCTGCACAACCCGGCCAACCTCACCGGGATCCGTACGGCGATGGCGCTGCGCCCGGATCTGCCGCAGGTCGCGGTGTTCGACACGGCGTTCCACACCACCATGCCGGAGTCCGCCGCCCGCTACGCCCTCGACATCGAGACCGCCGACGCGCACCGCATCCGCCGCTACGGCTTCCACGGCACCTCGCACGCCTATGTCTCCCGGGCGACGGCCGCGCTGCTGGGCCGGGCGCCTCAGGAGGTGAACGTCATCGTGCTGCACCTGGGCAACGGGGCGTCGGCCTCGGCGGTGCGCGGCGGGCGGTGCGTGGACACCTCGATGGGGCTGACCCCCTTGGAGGGGCTGGTCATGGGGACGCGCTCGGGAGACCTGGACCCGGCCGTCATCTTCCATTTGATGCGTGTTGGCGGAATGTCCGCCGACGAGATCGACACTCTTCTCAACAAGAGGAGCGGACTGATCGGCTTGTGCGGGGACAACGACATGCGGGAGATCCGCCGCCGCGTCGACGAGGGCGACCCGGCGGCGAAGCTCGCCTTCGACATCTACATTCACCGATTGAAGAAGTACATCGGCGCCTATTACGCGGTGCTCGGCCGGGTGGACGCGATCGCGTTCACGGCCGGGGTCGGGGAGAACGCGGCCCCGGTGCGCGCGGCGGCCACGGCGGGCCTGGAAGGGCTGGGCATCGCGGTGGACGCCGGGCTGAACGCCGTACGGGCGGACGGGGCGCGGCTGATCTCGCCGGGGTCGGCGCGGGTGGCGGTGGCCGTGGTGCCGACCGATGAGGAACTGGAGATCGCGACACAGACCTACGCGCTGGTCGCGGAGCGCGATTCCGAAAAGAACTAACGAAATACTCGACTGAGCGCCGGACCGCCCATTTGCACTCCCGGGCCCTTCCGCTCCCCCTTCCGCTCCCTTCCATGCCCTTCCGTGCACTTCCACCAGCCGGAATATTCCGAGGCGAAACAAACCGATAGGATCGCGCTATGCGCCGTTCGAAAATCGTCTGTACTCTCGGCCCCGCGGTCGACTCCCATGAGCAACTGGTCGCGCTGATCGAGGCCGGGATGAATGTGGCCCGCTTCAACTTCAGCCACGGCACCCACGCCGAGCATCAGGGCCGCTACGACCGGGTCCGCGCCGCGGCCAAGGAGACCGGCCGCGCCATCGGCGTCCTCGCCGACCTCCAGGGCCCCAAGATCCGGCTGGAGACCTTCGCCGAGGGCCCGGTGGAGCTGGTGCGGGGCGATGAGTTCACCATCACCGCCGAGGACGTCCCCGGTGACAAGACGATCTGCGGCACCACGTACAAGGGCCTGCCCGGCGATGTCGGCCGCGGCGACCAGATCCTGATCAACGACGGCAATGTCGAGCTGAAGGTCCTGGACGTCGAGGGCCCCCGGGTCAGGTCGATCGTCATCGAGGGCGGCGTCGTCTCCGACCACAAGGGCATCAATCTGCCCGGCGCGGCGGTCAATGTCCCCGCGCTCAGCGAGAAGGACGTCGAGGATCTGCGGTTCGCGCTGCGGATGGGCTGCGACATGGTCGCGCTGTCCTTCGTCCGGGACGCCAAGGACGTGGCGGATGTGCACCGGGTGATGGACGAGGAGGGCCGGCGCGTCCCCGTCATCGCCAAGGTGGAGAAGCCGCAGGCGGTGGAGAACATGGAGGACGTCGTGATGGCGTTCGACGCCGTGATGGTCGCCCGTGGCGACCTCGCCGTCGAATACCCGCTCGAAAAGGTCCCCATGGTGCAGAAGCGCCTGATCGAGCTGTGCCGGCGCAACGCCAAGCCGGTGATCGTGGCGACCCAGATGATGGAGTCGATGATCACCAACTCCCGCCCGACCCGCGCCGAGGCGTCCGATGTCGCCAACGCCATCCTGGACGGCGCCGACGCGGTGATGCTGTCCGCGGAGTCGAGTGTGGGCGCGTATCCGATCGAGACGGTCAAGACGATGTCGAAGATCGTCCAGGCGGCCGAGGGCGAACTGCTCTCCAAGGGCCTCCAGCCGCTGGTGCCGGGCAAGAAGCCGCGCACCCAGGGCGGTTCGGTGGCCCGCGCCGCCTGTGAGATCGCCGACTTCCTCGGCGGCAAGGGCCTGGTGGCCTTCACCAAGTCCGGCGACACCGCCCGCCGGCTGTGCCGCTACCGCGCCGAGCCGCCGATCATCGCGTTCACCACGGACGAGTCGACCCGCAATCAGCTCACCCTGAGCTGGGGCGTGGAGCCGCATGTCGTCCCGTTCGTGAACAGCACCGACGAGATGGTCGACCTGGTCGACCAGGAGGTCGTCAAGCTGAACCGCTTCACCACCGGGGACATCCTGGTCATCACGGCCGGTTCGCCCCCCGGCGTCCCCGGCACCACTAACATGGTCCGGGTCCACCACCTGGGCGAGGGCGAGCGGAACTGACGCGGTCCGGTCCGGTACGGGTAGAGGTACGGCGCCGAGGGCGCCCCTGGGTCTCCGGGGGCGCCCTCGTCCGCGTCGGACCCAGCGACCGTACGGTGGTCAGGTGCCGGGCGTCGTGTAGACCTGCATGCCCGGGATGTGCAGGGTGCCGCCGAACTGCGCGGCCTGGACCACCTTGACATCGGTGAAGTAGATCAGCGGGATGTTCAGCGGGGGCGGGCTCTCCGGGCTGAACTCCACCGGGATCAGCCCCAGCAGCTTCCCGGAGATCTTCTCCGTGTACATCACGGTGTCGCCGTCGCGGATGGTGGAGGTCGAGCCCTTCGCCGCCTGGACGTGATAAGTGGCCTGGGCCAGCGGGTCCTTCACCGTCTGGTGGAGATCGCCGATGTCGGTGCCGCTGGAGATGACGTACTTGAGGACCTTCTTGCGGATCCCGCTCGCCGTCCTCACCTCCACGATGCCCTGGTAGTCGGCGCCCTTGAGCAGCAGCGAGCTGGCGTCCAGGTACCAGGGGTCGTCGGGGACCGGGACCGGGTTGTCGACCCCGCCCTCGTCGTCGGTGGCGACCGGGCAGTCGTCGAGATTCACGCCCTCGGAGGGGCTGGGGGTGGGGGTCGGAGTGGGGGTAGGGGTGGGGGTCGGCGAGGCGGTGGCCTCTTCGGAGGGCTCTTCGGTGGGCTCTTCGGTGGGGGCGGTCTCGCCGGGCTGCCCGGGGGCGTCGGGGCTGTCTGAGCCGCCGGACGGGGTCGGGGTGGGAGTGGGGGTGGGGGTCGGATTCGCGGTGTCGTCGTCCTCGTCGTCGTCCTCGTCCTCGCCGCCGCCCGTGAGGCCGTCGGTGAGGCCATCGGTGATGCCGTCGACCACGCCGTCCACGACACCCTCTACGGCGTCGCCCACGGTGTCCAGCAGTCCGCCGCCGCCCCGGCCCGCCGAGGGCGAGGGGGTCGGTTCCGCCGGGCCCGGGTCTTCGTCGCCGGAGGGGGTCGTGGACGGCGTGGGCCCGCCCTGGCCGTCGTCCTCGTCGTCGGAACCTGAATCCGGCGAAGAGGTGTCGGGCGTGGGGTCCCCGGCGCCGGACCGGGGGTCCGCGCTCCCGGTGGGCGTGGGATCGGGGGAAGCGGTCTCGGACGGGGAGGGCGAGGGGGTCGCGGTCGTCGTGGGGGTCGCGGAGGGGCTCGCCCCGTCGTCCTGCTCCGCCTCCTCCAGCGCGGTCAGACAGTCCTCGTACTCCTCGGCCGACAGTTCGTCAGCCGCCAGGCTCCGGGACACCGGCTGGTCCTCGGCGAGCGCGAGCCTCGGGGTGAATCCCATCCCCATCAGCACGGCGGTGGGCATCGCCGCGAGGGCTATCGCCTTGCCGGCCGGCATATGGATCCTGGTGAGGAGCGGCTTTCTGGGCGCCGCGTGGCGCGGCCCGGTTCGGGCCCGGGGGACCGGGGGAGTCACCTCCGCCTCGGTCCCGCCGGCCGTCTCGTCAGCCGGCACTGTGCCTCCCGTTCACCTCGTTGGCCGGGGTCGTTCCGGCCGGGGTCGCTCCCGACAGGCCGTCACGCTCCCCCGACTGGCCCGGGATGCCGTCGCCCTTGGTGCGGCCCTTGGTGTGGGAGGCCGCGCCCGCGGCTGCCGTGCCGGTGACAGCGGGTGCGGCCGGTTCGCCCTCGACCCAGGCGACGGCCATCGCGCCGCCGATCAGGGCGAACAGGAAACCGATCAGAAAGCCGCCGAGGTTGGACACCGGGATGGACACCAGGGCCAGCAGGATCGCCGCGATGCCCGCGAAGGTGCGGACATGCCGCTGGAACCAGAGGCTGAAGCCCAGCACGACCAGCAGCACACCGATGATCAGTGACCCGGCGCCCGCGGTGGTGGCCATCGCCAGCGTCAGATGGCCGATCTGGAGATTCGCGTACGGGAAGTAGGCGATGGGGAGTCCGCCGAGCATGACGAACAGCCCGGCCCAGAACGGCCGGGAGCCCCGCCAGGCACGGAACTGCCGCTTCCGGCGGGTGAACTGGCCGGCTACGACCGAGGTCTCGGCGCTCATGGAAAACGTCTCCCTGGAACGGCGTTGCGGTGGTGGAGAGTTGTGGGTACCGGGTGGGAACACAGACCGGTGGGCACGGGCGGCGCAAGGACGCGCATGAGCGGGCGGGGACGCCGGGGGGCACCCCCGCCCGTCAGCGAGTGCCTAGTAGCACTCCTTGACACCCGTCGACAGCGACATCTTCAGCCCGCTGAGCTTGAAGGTTCCGGCGGTGGTGGCCCACGCCGTCTGCTTCACGTCCTTCAGGGTGACCAGGTCCGCCTGCTGGGCGAACCCGAAGGGGTTGGACTGCTCGCCGCCGCCCTTCATCCCGGGACCCTTGGTGGCGTCCTTGGCGGCCACACCGATGTCGATATTGGTGAACTCGGCGTCGGCTTCGAGCTGGGCGATATCGATGTAGAGGTTGGTGGCCTCCACCGGCTCGTCGTCACCCGCGCGCAGGATCAGGCTGACGTTCCCGAGCACCGGAATGTTCGGGGTGACGACCGACTGGCACATGCTCTTGATGGTGGCCGACCGGAACGCCGAGACGGCGACCGGGTGGACGGTCTTCTCACCCCTCAGCGTGTAGCCCTCGTCGAGAGCGCCGTACTGGGAGAAGCCCGTGCCGTCGAGCTGCTTGGTCGTGACCTTGAACGACTGGCCGGACACACTGAACGACGCGGCGAGCGCACCCTGAGCGAGGGCCACACCTATCGCGGCCGTGGCCGCCACACTGGGCACCATCACCACGGCGAACCGCTTCCATCTCGTCCCACCACGCACCTGGGACTCCATATTTCCTCCTTCTCGGACGTACATCTCCTGACCCCGGCCCGCCTGGTGAGCGGCTCGGCCGCGGCAGGGATGGGAGAAGTGCTACGTCCTCGGGAAGGAGAGCGCCCGCGCCACCGGGCGCGAACCGCGCCCCGGTCACCGGCGATCACCCCCGAGCGACAACCACTGGTCGCGCCTGACACGCATCACGCACAACCTTGCCGGACAGGCTTCGCCGATGGGCGAAGACCCCCCTGTCCGAGGGCCGGCGGCGCTGCCGCCCGCCCTGCTCGGTGGGGACCCAGTGAGTCCCGCGCCCCGGCCGGGTGCCGGGATACGGAAAGGGACCGAGCGTCGCCGATCGTGGTGCATTCCGGCCGCCCGCACAAGGGGGTTCGTTACTGGCTAGTAACGGGCGGATGGCCGCGCCACGACACAGGGGCCCGGATCGGCGACGCTGGGTTGTACCCATGGGTAGAACAATCCGCTGAACGCCGGACACAATCCGACACAACGACGAGGGCAACTTACTTGCAGTAACAGCGGCCGTGATGGCCAAGTTTTGGCAAAGCACGGCCGCTTCGAGTCCCCCACGACACCCGGTTCCCCACCGGCATCACCCTTACGGGCGGCCGGGACCGGCCCGGGGACCGGCCCCGGGAACGGCTCAGAACAGGGCGCGCGCCAGCGCACGCCGGGCGGCGGCGACGCGCGGATCCTCGCCCCCGACCACCTCGAACAACTCCAGCAGCCGCAGCCGTACGGCGTCCCGGTCGTCGCCCGCCGTGCGCCGCACGGTGTCGATGAGCCGCCCGAAGGCGTCCTCGACATGCCCGCCGACCAGATCCAGGTCGGCGGCGGCGATCTGCGCCTGGACGTCGGCCGGCCTGTCGGCGGCGTCCTTGCGCACCCGCTGCGGGTCGAGCCCCTGCACCCGCTGGAGCAACTCGGCCTGGGAGAGCCCGAGTGTGGCCTCCGGGTGGGCCGGGTCGTCGGCGAGCACATCGCGGTACGCCTGGACGGCACCGGCGAGATCACCGGCGTCCAGCGCCTCGGCGGCGGCGTTGAGCAGGGCGTCGTGGGGGCCCACGGGCACCTCGGCGACGGCCTCGGGGGCACCGCCGGGCTGGGCGTCGGGGTCGACGGTGAGCCCGGTGAGCCCGAACCGCTGCTCGGCGACCTGCACCAACTGGTCGAGGGTTCCCCGGATCTGGTCCTCGGCGGCGGCTCCCTGGAAGAGCGGCAGCGCCTGGCCGGCGACCACCGCGAAGACGGCCGGGATCCCCTGGATCCCGAACTGCTGCATCAGCATCTGGTTGGCGTCGACATCGATCTTGGCGAGCAGGATCCGCCCGTCGTACTCGACGGCCAGCCGCTCCAGCACCGGGCTGAGCTGCTTGCAGGGCTGACACCACTCGGCCCAGAAGTCGAGGACGACGGGTACCTCGGCGGAGCGCTCGATGACATCGCGCTCGAAGCCGGCCTCGTCGACGTCGATGACGAGATCGGCCGGGGAGACGGCACCGCCGCCGCCGTGCCGGGCGGTTTCGGCGCGGGTCTGCTCGGCCTTCGCCTTGGCCTCCTGGGCCGCCTTCACCGCGGCGAGGTCGACGACGCCGCTCATGGACATGTTCCGTGGCTGCATGCGTCTATCCTCCCCCGTTCCCGCGCCTGTGCGAAAAACGCCGTGAAATCCCGCCCGGAGAGGGGGTGCTTGTCCCACCCGAACCGGGTATGCCCTCCGTGCCCCGCGGCACCGGGTCCCCACCCGTGCCGTGCGAGCGCCGCCCGCGTACGTCCGCTCGCGGGCGGGTGGCGTCGGCGGCCCGTCACCGCTTTCGCTACCAGCCGTAGCGTAATGGTTCCGCCCCCGGCAGCGGAACCGTCCCTCGGTGACCTCGCTCACGCCTCACGGCTCCCGCCGCCGGGCGACCCGGCGATTGCTGATCCGGCGATGGATAGGGTGCGGGGATGCAGAGCCGCCGCCGTCCTTCCGCCGCTGCCGCCGCCCGTGGCCGCCCCCGCAGCACGGCGGCGGACGCCGCGATCCTGAGCGCTACCAGGGCGGCGCTGGTGGATCAGGGCTGGTCGAAGCTGACGCTGTCGGATGTGGCGGCGCGCGCGGGGGTCGCCAAGACGACCCTGTACCGCCGCTGGTCGGGCAAGAACGAACTCGTGGTCGACGCGGTGGCGGAACTCTTCGACGAACTGCGCCTGCCGGACCGGGGCAGTCTGGCGGCCGACATCGAGGGCGTGGTGCTCCAGTTCGCGGCGATCCTGGCGCGTCCGGAGGCGAAGAGCGGGCTGATGGCGGTGGTGGCGGAGGCGACCCGGGACGAGGCCCTGCGGGAGCGCATCCGCGCGTCGATCGTGGACCGGCAGAAGCGCCTGGTCCTCCAGGGCCGGGCGCGGGCCCAGGAGCGCGGCGAACTCACCCCGGAGGAGGACCCGGAGGAGGCGGCCCGCACCGCCGACCTGATCTTCGACATGGTCGCCGGGGCGGTCGTCCACCGCTCCCTGGTCAGCGCGGAACCGGCGGACGAACGCTGGGTCCGCTCCCTGACCCGGGTCCTGCTGCTGGGACTGCCGGGGGCGGCGGGCGGGACGTTGGCGGCGGGCGGGGCCTAGAACCGGCGGGTGCGGGCGCGCTGGACCCGCCGGTACGGGCGCTCCCCCTCCCTCCCCCGCTACGGGCGCTGGCGCTGGCCCCCGCTACGGAAGAAAAGGGGCGCTAGAACCCCGCGGGCTCGACATAGATCCCCCACTCCTCCCGCAGCACCCCGCAGATCTCGCCCAGCGTGGCCTCCGCGCGGACCGCGTCGATCATCGGGGCGATCATGTTGGACCCGTCGCGGGCGGCGGCGAGCAAGGCGTCCAGCCCGGCCCGTACCGCCCTCTCGTCGCGCCGTCCCTTCCGCTCCCCCAGCTCCCGTACCTGTTCGCGCTCCACCTCATGGCTGACCCGGAGGATCTCCAGGTCGCCGGTGACGGAGCCGGTGTGGACATTGACGCCCACGACCCGCTTGTCGCCCTTCTCCAGGGCCCGCTGGTACTGGAAGGCGGACTCGGCGATCTCGCCGGTGAACCAGCCGTCCTCGATGCCGCGCAGGATGCCGGAGGTGATCGGGCCGATGGGGTGCCGTCCGTCCGGGTGGGCGCGCAGCCCCCGCTCCCTGATCTGCTCGAAGATCTGCTCGGCGTCGGCCTCGATGCGGTCGGTGAGCTGCTCGACGTACCAGGAACCGCCCAGCGGGTCGGCGACGTTGGCGACGCCGGTCTCCTCCATGAGCACCTGCTGGGTGCGCAGGGCGATCTCGGCGGCCTGCTCGCTGGGCAGGGCGAGGGTCTCGTCCAGGGCGTTGGTGTGCAGCGAGTTGGTCCCGCCGAGGACGGCGGCGAGGGCCTCGACGGCGGTGCGCACCACGTTGTTGTAGGGCTGCTGGGCGGTGAGGGAGACACCGGCGGTCTGGGTGTGGAAGCGCAGCCACTGCGCCTTGTCGGTCGTCGCCTTGTAGACCTCCCGCATCCAGCGCGCCCAGATGCGGCGGGCGGCACGGAACTTGGCGATCTCCTCGAAGAAGTCGACATGGGCGTCGAAGAAGAAGGACAGCCCGGGGGCGAACGCGTCCACGTCCAGGCCGCGGCTGAGCCCCAGCTCGACGTATCCGAAGCCGTCCGCGAGGGTGTACGCCAGCTCCTGGGCGGCCGTGGCCCCGGCCTCGCGGATGTGGTAGCCGGAGACGGAGAGCGGCTTGTAGGCGGGGATGCGCTCGGCGCAGTACTCCATGAGGTCGCCGATGAGACGGAGGTGCGGCTCGGGCGGGAAGAGCCACTCCTTCTGGGCGATGTACTCCTTGAAGATGTCGGTCTGGAGGGTGCCGTTGAGGACGCCGGGGTCGACGCCCTGCCGTTCGGCGGCGACGAGGTACATGCAGAAGACGGGGACGGCGGGCCCGCTGATCGTCATGGAGGTCGTGACCTCCCCGAGCGGGATGTCCCGGAACAGGACGTCCATGTCGGCGGCGGAGTCGGCGGCGACCCCGCAGTGCCCGACCTCGCCGAGCGAGCGGGGGTCGTCGGAGTCGCGGCCCATGAGCGTGGGCATGTCGAACGCGACCGAGAGCCCGCCGCCGCCCGCGGCGAGGATCATCTTGTACCGCTCGTTGGTCTGCCCGGCGTTCCCGAACCCGGCGAACTGCCGGATCGTCCAGGTCCGCCCCCGGTACCCGGTCGGATACAGCCCGCGGGTGAAGGGGTACTCCCCGGGCCACCCGATCCGCTCGAAGCCCGCGTACCGGTCCCCGGCCCTGGGCCCGTAGACCGGCTCCACGGCATCCCCGGAGAGCGTGGTGAAGTCCGCCTCCCGCTTCCGAGCGGCATCGAACCGGGCCTGCCAACGACGGCGACCCTCCTGGATGGCGTCAGCGTCCATACCGACAAATTTACTAGGACGTCCAAGTAAAGGACAGTGATGCAGGTCAGGAGCCATGCTCAAGGGCCCCGGGAGCACCGGCTACGCTCGTCGCCATGAAGAAGAGCGTCCTGACCCGCTACCGCGTGATGGCCTATGTCACGGCCGTCCTGCTGATCCTGCTGACGGTGGCCTTCATCGGAAACCGGCTGCTGAACATCGACGGCTTCGACAGCTTCAGCACGGTCGTCGGCATCGCGCACGGCTGGCTGTACATCCTGTACCTGCTCTTCGCCTTCGATCTCGGCAACAAGGCGAAGATGCCGGTCGCCCGGCTGCTGTGGGTGCTGCTCGCCGGGACGATCCCGACCGCCGCCTTCTTCGTCGAGCGCAGGGTGACCCGCGAGGTCCAGCCGCTGATCGAGGGCCAGGCCGCACCGCGACCCGCCGCGGTCTGAGCGGGCCCGCGCACCGGGCCCGAGAACCGGGTCCCGAGGCCCGAGGGCCCGCCGCACCGACCGCGGCCGGTCGGCCCATCACCCGGCGGGACGGCTGGTCACTTGGTGATGTAGTGGCACTGGGTCGCCCGCAGCTTGCCGTTCACGAAGAACTTCGCGCATGCCTTCCCGTACTTCGGCAGGGTCCGCTTCCCGGCCCGGCGCAGCGGATTGCCCTTGCACTCGGAGTGCGTGGCCCCACGCGCGGTCTTGTACGTCTTGTTGCTCGTGTCGGCGTAGGAGAAGTCGATCCTCCAGTTGCAGAACTGCGAGAAGGTCACGGCGAGCCCCGCGCAGTCGATACCGGCGAGCTGGCTGGTGATCTTCTTGCCGGACCCCTTGACGCTGTGAGTCAGGAAACAGCCGGTCGGAACCTTGACGCTCGCTCCGCGCACTTCGTAGCTGAAGGTCCCGACCGCCGTGGTGCCGGTGGCGCTCGCCTGCGCGCCACCCGCCGCACCGAGTGTCACGGTGACGGCCAGCGCCCCGGCGCTCATGGTGGTCAGGGCAACGCGCACGCACTTCTTCATCTTCAACACGTGTCTTCCTCAGCTCGGGCCGATCCGGACCCCGATCATCCGGATATCGGCCCACAGCCTGGCAGCGCACCGAGGCCCTGAAGCCGTCTACGCGCATCACCGACGGCAGGATCACCATCAAGTGGGAGCCGGTCGCGCCCCGTTGACCGGAGTCACCCCGAGCCCCCGCTCACTGCCCCCTTCTCGCTGCTCACCGCTCACTGCTCCTCGAAATCCTCCGCCGCCACCCTCAGTGGCCGCAGCATCGCGAAGATCTCCGTGCACTCCTCGGCGTCATAGACGCCCAGGCCGAAGTCCATGGACATCAGGTCGCGGGTGGCGGACTCCACCACCTCGCGGCCCTTGTCGGTGATCACGGCGAGGGTGCCCCGGCCGTCGTTGGGGTTGGGGCGCTTGGCGACCAGGCCGGACTTCATCAGACGGTCGACCGTGTTGGTGACGGACGTGGGGTGGACCATCAGGCGCTCGCCGATCTTCGACATCGGCAGTTCGCCCGCCTTGGAGAAGGTGAGCAGGACCAGGGCCTCATAGCGGGCGAAGGTCAGACCGTACGGTTTCACCACCGCGTCCACCTCGGCCAGCAGGATCTGCTGGGCCCGCATGATGGAGGTGATCGCGGCCATCGAGGGGACACTGCCCCAGCGCTGCTTCCAGAGTTCGTCGGCGCGCGCGATGGGGTCGAACGGGAGACTGAGCGGCTTCGGCACGGCATCAGACCCTACCCGTCGGTCATATCGTGGTCAGCCCTGTCTCGTCCTTCGGTCCCCGCCCCCGGCCGACGGCCCGGGTCCCGGTCCGGCTCACCTCCCACGCCAGCAGCGCGCAGCACACCGTCCCCACCACCGCCACCCCGGCGACCACCGTCCCCACCGGCCAGAACTCCGCCGCCGCGCCCGCCAGCGCCATCCCCACGCCCTGGATCGTCATCAGCCCGGCCGTCTGCACGGTCATCGCCCGGCCCCGCAGTTCCTCCGGCACCGCGTCCACGAACCAGCGGTCCGCGCCCAGCGTGTACGCGCCCGAGAGTCCGGTCACCACCAGGGCCAGCAGGATCCAGGGCAGGCCGGGGCTGAACGCGTAGGTGAGGAGGGGGAGCAGACCGAGGGAGAGGAGGGGGAGGACGATGCGGGAGCGGGTTCCGGGGGTGAGCGCCGAGCCCGCGTACAGCTCCCCCGCGATCGTCCCGACCGGCATCGCGCACATCAGCAGCCCCACCCCCGCCGTGCCCACCCCGATCTCGTCCGCGTACACCGCCGCCAGGGCCTCCGGCGCGACCACGAACATCGGGGGCAGCCAGAGAAGAAGCAGCAGGGCCCGGATCCTGCGGTCCGCCCAGACCTCCCGTACCCCGCTCAGGGAGTAGGAGAGGAGGCCGCCGGACGACCCGCCCCGCGCCGGGCGGCGGCGCGTGCCGAGGCGGAGCAGCACCGCCGAGAGGAGAAAGGTGCAGACCGTGATCGTCAGCGCCCCCCTCGGGGGTACGACGGTCAGCAGGAGGCCGCCCAGTCCGAAGCCCACCAGCACCGAACTCTGCGACACCATCCGCAGCAGCGACCGCCCCAGCACGAACAGGTCCCCGGTGCCCAGGATGTCCGCCAGCGTGGCCGTCCGCGTCCCGGTGAACACCGGCGCCACCGCCGCGATCACACACCGCAGCGCCAGCAGCGCCGCCACCGGGGTCGCCGGCAGCGACATCAGCAGCGCACACCCCGCGCACACCAGATCGCACACCACCAGCACCCGGCGCGCCGGGAAGCGGTCGGCCACCCCGGACAGCAGCGTGCCGCCGAGCAGATACGGCAGGAAGCCCAGCGCGAAGACCAGCGCGCTGAGGAGGGGCGAGCCGGTCAGGTCGTAGACGAGGACGGTCAGCGCGATCTCGCCGACCACCACACCCAGCAGGGACAGCGCGTGCGCGGCGAAGACGGAGCGGAATTCACGGATGGCGAAGACGGTGGTGTAGCCGGGCGCCGAGGAGGGGGCGGGGGGAGGGGTAGGGGCAGAGGGAGGGGGAGGGGGAGGGGGAAGGGCTTCGGTCATGGGGAGAGGGTGGGGAGTCGGGGGGCGGGGGCGTTAGAGTTTCGGCCACTGCCGAATGTTCGGGCCGCTGCTGGCTGTCCTGGCCACTGCTGAGTGTTCCGGGCGCCGTCTGGCGTTCCGGCCGCCGCTGCCCGCTCCGGCCGCCGCCGGGCGTCCGGCCGCCGTCGAATCGCTCGGACGAGGAGTAGGAGTAGGAGTACATGTCGCCGTGCCCTATCACCTGTGGCTCACCGACGAGGATCTGCTCCGCTGCCGGTTCGCCCTCTCGCCGCTCTGGGAGACCCAGGAGGCCGTGCGGACGCTGGGGCGGCCCGACCGGCACGGCTATCACGTGCCCTGGCTGCGCCGCGCCCGCCGGGCCGCCGAAGACCTGGACCTCGCCCCCTTCCGGCTGCTGATGCCCCGCCGCGGGCACAGCCCCGACTTTCTGGGCCCGCCCCCGATCGGGCCCGCGGCCACCTTCGACGAGGAGATCGCCAGGGTGCGCGGCGCCGACCCCGAAGCCGCCCGCGCCGATCTGGCCATGGCCCTCGCCGACACCCCGGGCGCCCTGCGCTCCCCACAGGGCCGGGCGCTGCTGGCCGATCCCGCCCGGACGATCCAGCACCTCGCTGATCTGCTGGAAGCCGCCTGGCAGGTGCTGATCGCCCCCGACTGGCCCCGGCTGCGCGCCCTGCTGGAGGCGGACGTGGCGTTCCACTCCCGTCGGCTCGCCTCGGTCGGCCTGGGCGCCCTGCTGCCGGAACTGGACCGCCGTATCTCCCTCTCCGGGCGGCTGCTGACCGTTGCGGGCAAGCCCGATCACGGGCGGGATCTGGACGGCGGCGGGCTGGTGCTGATGCCGAGCGTGTTCTCCTGGCCGGATGTGGTGAGCGGTTTCGAGCCACCGTGGCAGCCGACCCTCGTCTATCCGGCTCGGGGGCTCGCCGGGCTGTGGGCCGTGCCG
Source organism: Streptomyces sp. NPDC004610 (assembly GCF_040609715.1). Classification (NCBI taxonomy): domain Bacteria; kingdom Bacillati; phylum Actinomycetota; class Actinomycetes; order Kitasatosporales; family Streptomycetaceae; genus Streptomyces; species Streptomyces sp. NPDC004610. The sequence goes on from NZ_JBEXLA010000048.1 coordinate 47,442, forward strand.
GGCGACCGCACCCCGGACTCCCTCGCCGCCCTCGGGCGGCTGCTGGGGCGGGGCCGCGCCGCCGTGCTCGCCGCGCTGGACGAACCGGCCACCACCAGCGCGCTGGCCCACCGCCTCGGGCTCGCCCCGTCCTCCGTCTCGGCCCATCTCACCACCCTGCGCGCCTCCGGGCTGCTCCTCTCCCGCCGGTACGGGCACCAGGTGCACTACGAGCGGACCCCGCTGGGCAGCGCGCTGCTCGCCGAGAGCGGGGCCGCGGCCGGCGCCGAGGACGGCTGACCCGTTCGGAGTGACTCTCGGTGCGGGGCTCCATGTCATACCGGTCATATTTGATCCGTTATGTAAGTGTTGTTGACGTTTCGTCATTTCTCGCTTCAGGGAGCCGTATGTCCCGGCCGATCCAGCCCCTCGTGGCGTTCGCGTCGCTCGCGGTGTCCGGGCTAGTCGCGGTGTCCGGGCTCGTCGCGGGGTGCGGAGCCGCGCCCGAGGCCGGTGAGGCGTCCGTCGCCGGGCCCGCCTCACGGCCGGCGCGGGCCGCAGCCTCCCCGTTCTGGGTCGACCCGGACAGCCCGGCCGCGCGGCAGATCCGGACCTGGCGGCAGCAGGGCCGGGACGCCGACGCCGAGGCGCTGCGGCGGATCGCCGAGCAGCCCGCCGCGCTCTGGCCGGCCGGTGAGACCGACCCGGGCCCGCAGATCGCCGCCGCGGCCGACGCCGCCCGCCGGGCGGACCGCACCCTGCTGCTGGCGGCGTACAACATCCCGCACCGCGACTGCGGTCAGCACTCCGCGGGCGGCGCCACCGACGCGGACGCCTACCGGGACTGGATCGAGCGGTTCGCCGCGGCGATCGGGGACACCAAGGCGCTGGTCGTGCTGGAGCCGGACGCCATCGCGCATGTCATCTCGGGCTGCACCCCCGTCGAGCTGGAACCGGAGCGGGAGCTGCTGCTGCGCGAGGCCGTCACCCGGCTGAAGCGGCAGCCGCACACCCGGGTGTACCTCGACGCGGGCAACCCGGCCTGGATCAAGGAGCCCTGGAAGCTGGTGGAGCCGCTGAAGCGGGCCGGGGTGGCGGACGCGGACGGGTTCGCGCTCAATGTCGCCAACTTCCAGACGGACGCGGTGGCGACCGCCTACGGCCAGGAGCTGTCGAAGGCGCTGGGCGGGCGGCACTTCGTCATCGACACCAGCCGCAACGGCACGGGGCCGCTCGACGGGGCCTGGTGCAATCCGCCGGGCCGGTCGCTGGGCACCCGGCCCACGGACGGCACCGGGGTGCGCGGTCTCGACGCCTATCTGTGGATCAAGCGGCCCGGCGAGTCGGACGGCTCCTGCGAGGGCGGTCCGCAGGCCGGGCGCTGGTGGCCGGAGTACGCCCTGGAGCTGGCGCGGGGCGCGGGCTCCAGGACGTAGGCCGCATCCAGCCGGCGGACAGCTGGCGCTCTCCTTCCCCACGCGGGCTCCAGGACATGAGCCACATCCGGCCGGGCGGACGAGACGGGTGGCCGGGCCGTCTACTTCCCCACCTGGATCCACTTCGCCTCCGACGGGGTGCCGTCGGCGTCGGTGACGAAGAGCATGTACCAGCCGGGCGGGACGAGGGCCCGGTCGTCGGGGACGGTGACCGTCACCCGGTCGCCCTTCTTGGTGACCTCGACATCGATCGAGCGCTGCTCGACATCGGTGGAGTGGGTGACGGCGCTGGGGCGCATCAGCCGGGCCCGCGCGATCCGGTCGGGGTGGCCGGTCCGGTAGGTGACCGTGCCGTCGGCGGCGGGCCGGGACGGGCCGTCCGCCAGGACCGGGCGGGCGGCGCCGTTGCGGTGCAGGGCGGGCGGGGTGAAGACCTCCATCCGCTGCTCGAAGTGACCGAGCTTGGTGTTCTGCTGGTCGTCGAAGAGGGGATCGGAGCCGAAGGTGGCGACCCGGCCGTCGGGCAGCAGCAGCCCCTCGGAGTGGTAGTTGCGGCCGACCTCGGGCGCGGCGGCCTCCCGGAAGGTGTTGGCCTTCGGATCGTAGAACTGGGCCTTCAGGATGTTGCTGGCGCTGCGGCCCCGGTAGTCGGAGGAGCCGTTGGAGGTGAAGACGGTGTCGTCCGGCATGATCACGCTGTTCAGATAGCGCGTCCCCTGCGGGAGTTCCGGGCCGTTCTCGAAGACCGGGTTGTCGGCCTTGAGGTCGATGACGGCGGTGCGCCCGGTGGCCCTGGAGGACTCGCCGACGCCTCCGCCGCCCAGGATCATCACCTTCTGGTCCTGCGCGGGCGGCAGCAGCAGGGAGGCGGCCGTCTCGGTCTGGTCGGCGTCCTTCAGTCCGGGCACCGGGGTGAAGGTGTTCTTCTCCAGGTCCCAGATGCCGGGCTCGCGCCCCTGGTCGGCGGGCCCGTACCCGGCGTTGGCCGCCGAGTAGAAGAGCTTGCCGCCCCGGGTGAGGAAGAGCGCGGGGTAGGTCGGGAAGTACTGCTGGGGACCCGGCGTCCACTTCTTCGTCGCCGGATCGTAGATCTCGTTGTCCCCGGGGTCGATCATGCCGACGTCGTCCAGCCCGGAGACCGCGAGGATCCGCCCGTCGTCCAGGCCGACCAGGGTCGGGTACCAGCGGGCCTTGTCCATCGGGTCGACCGGGACGTACTTCTCGGCGACCGGGTCGAACTCATAGGCCGCGCGGATGCCCTGGAAGTCCTGTTTGTCGAGGCTGATCCGCTCGCTGAGGCCATAGGTGTTGGCGGCGTCCTCGCCCTTCAGGCCGACGACCTCGTACTGCGTCTGCTTCTCGGTGATGGAGAGCGGGCCGGACTCGACGGCCTCCACGAAGACCCGGGCCTCGCTGGCGGTGACGGTCACCCCGCGCTCGCCGCCGGTGGTCTTCTTCGCGCGGGGCACGGTGACGTCGAAGCGGGTGGTGTACTCGACCCCGGCCGGTGAGCGGAACCGGGTGCCCTTGCGGAGGAAGACGGCCTTGTCCGGGTTCTCGTTCTTGACCCGCATACCGCCGCCGGCCCGTTCGACCTCGCCGTCGAGGAGTTCGTAGCGGGCGGTGCCCCCGGCCACCAGGAGCCGTCCGTCGGGGAGCTGGGCGTGGCCCGCGCAGAAGAAGTCCTCGGGGGTCGACACCTTCCGGAAGACATTGGTCCTCGGGTCCCACAGCACGGTGTCGAAGGACCCCTGGTCGAATTTGCGCTGCTCATTGCCCGACCCGGCCACGATCAGCACCTTGCCGGTGTGCAGCAGGGCGGCGTGGATGGCGTTGGTGCGGAACTCCTCCGGGATGGATATCTGGTCCCAGGATCCGTATCTGGCCAGATACTCCGGCCGGGAGATCTTGTAGTCGTGGTACTTCTCACCGGCGAAGTCGAGGGCGGCGGGGGCGTTCAGACCGAGCAGCAGGGCGACCCCGCCGATGCCGAGCACGGTCTTCTTCGTCCTGGGCGAGGGCTGGTAGGCGGGCATGGCCTAGTCACCTCCGGTCGTGGTGGTGCGGACGGCGGCGAGGGCGGGTTCGCAGGGCTCGGGGACATGGTCCAGCAGGGCCGCCGACTGGCGTTCACGGCGCTCGCCCAGCAGTCCGGCGGCCCAGACGGCGACCGGGGCCAGCGAGATGAGCAGGGCGAGGACCGTCCAGGTGCGCATGGCGGCATGGGTGTGGCCGAGAACCACCGACGCGGCCAGGGAGGTGGCGAGCAGCAGCGCCCAGCCGAGGTGGATCCGGAAGGTGGCCGGTCGGTCGGGGCTGGCACCGGCGCCCTTGGGGGTGACCACGAACCGGCTCGGGCGCCGGGTCAGCGCCTCGCCGAACGACTTCAGATAGATGGGCGCGGACAGCGCCGACATCGCCATCCCGGCCAGCCCGCCGGAGCCGCGCGGCTCGTGCGGGGAGACATTGTGGCGCCGGTTCCACAGATACAGGCCGATCTGGAGGGCGGCGGCATCGCTGTAGAGCATCAGCCAGACCGAGGCGGTGACCTGGGTGCCGGACGCCCCGAACCACAGGAACAGCACACAGCTCAGAATCCCCAGCAGCCAGTTCACGGCCGTCATCGGGTAGTAGACGAGCATCAGCGAGTACGAGAACAGCCGCCCGGGGGGCATGCTGAACGGGGCCCTCCAGTACTGGGTGAACAGCGTCTCGTACGTCCCGCGCGACCAGCGCAGCTGCTGGGTGAAGAAGTCGGTCCAGGACGCCGGTCCCTCCCCCACGGCCAGCACGTCCGGGGTGTAGACCGACCGCCAGTGGTGCCCGGTACGGGGATTGCGCCGCCGGTGCAGCTCGAACCCGGTGGCCATGTCCTCGGTGATGGAGTCGTACAGCCCGCCGATCTGGCGGACGGCGGCGATCCGGACGACGTTGTTGGTGCCGACGAACATGGGGGCCCGGTAGCGGTTTCCGGCCCGCTGGATCAGCGCGTGGAAGAGGAACTGCTGCGACTCGGCGGCCTTGGTGACGGGGTGGTGGTAATTCCCGTAGACCTGCGGTCCGACGACGAAGGCGATGTCCGGGTCCCGGAAGTAGCCCATCATCCGCTCCAGGAAGTTCGGGAGCGGGACATGGTCGGTGTCGACGGAGGCGAAGAAGTCGTAAGCGTCGCCGTGCCGGGCGATCCAGGCGTTGTAGTTGCCGTGTTTGGTGCGGGCCTTGTGGACGCCGGAGGCGCGGTTCCACTCGGGGACGCCGTGCCGGGTGAAGTGGTGGACGCCGAGTTCCGCGCAGAGGGCCCTGGCCTGCGGGTCGTCGCCCTCGTCGAGGAGCCAGAGGTCGAGCGGGCCGGGGTGGGTGATCCGGGTGGCGCCTTCGAGGGTGGCGCGGACCATGGCGAGGGGCTCTTTGCCGGGGACGTACGTCGTCAGGAAGGCGACGCGGGTGCCGGGCTCGGGGCGGACCGGCAGGGGATCGCGGGCGACCATGGTGGCGTGGGCCACGGAGGCCACGTTGACGACCATGAACAGCCCGATCAGGCCGATGGATATGAGCATGGTGGCATCGAGCCAGACCAGCCACCGCTCACCGCCCTCGCGCTCCACCCAGTGACTGGGCCAGACGAGGTAGACCAGCAGAACGCCGGTGAGGATCGGCGCGAGGGCCATCAGCAGGACCGCGCGTATTCGGTGCGGCTCACGCGCGAGCAGCGAGGTGTATTCCACCTGATACGCGTGGCCGGACGGCTCGGTGAGCGGCCCGGCGAGTCGGCTGTGGGTGTCGTAGTCGTAGCCCTCGGGCCGCACAGCGCCCTCCCTGAAGTGAAGATCGAACGAGTCGATATCCACACAGAAGTGCACGGAGGGGGGCATGTCGAACGGAGTGCGTCCAGGTGGGGGACCCTTTCAAGCGACGCCGACCGGCACGCCCCCAAGGGGCGCTGGGGGTGCCCCCTCCGGGGGAGGAACTGCGCGACCAGCCCACCACGCACCCGCACCCGCACCCACACCCGCCCACCACTCACCCGCACCCGCACCCCAACCGCACCACCCCCTCCCCCCCGTCGCGCCCCCCGTCACCGTCCGGAGGACCGCCGCAACCGATGCCGCACAGCCCGCTGCGCCACCGGCCCCAGATCCTCCAACGCGCCCACCAGCAACCCCAGTTGCTCCAGCGCGGCCATCGCCGCGCCCGCCCCCTCCCCGTCGACCCCCTCGTACAGCTCGATCCCGACGAAGGACGCCGCCACCGCCCGCGCCAGCCCCGCCGGATCCACGAACTCCCCGAACGGCGTAGCCCCGAGCACCCGTGCGAGGACCGCCTCGATCTCCACGATCCACAGCTCCAGCCCGGCCGCGGTGGCGGGGCCGAGCATCGCGTGGGTCTGGGCCCCGGCGAGCAGCTGCCCGAGCCGGGTCACATGCCCGGCGGCCCGTTCGTGCTCATGGATCTCCCGGCCGAGCGCGAGCAGCTCGCTCAGCGAGCCGACCGCGGCGAACCGCTCCCGGTACCGGGCGACCGAGCCCTCCGCCCCGTACCGGCAGGCCGCCGCGAGCAGTTCGTCCACCGACCCGAAGTGGTAGAAGACCAGCGCCTGATTGACCCCGGCCGCCGCGGCGATGCTGCGGGCCGAGGTCTTGGCGATGCCCTGCTCGGTGAGGGTGCGCAGGGCACCCTCCAGCAGCTTGGTCTTGGTCTCCAGTGACTTCCGGGTCTCCGCGGATGCGGGTTTCGCGGATGCGGGTTTCGCGGTCTCGGGACTCACGCGCGGGCCTCCTCGCGCACCGGCCGCAGCCCGGGACGGACACCATGGCGGCGGACGTCGGTGTAGGCGGCGGTGAAGCTGCCCTCGTAGCCGAAGACCGGTCCGAAACGCCGGTTGACCACCCGCACCCGGATCCGGAACCGCCCGGTGCGATCGTCGAACGACTCCCGCACCTCGGCGTCGGCGCCGATCAGCGCGGGCACCCGGACATCCACCGGGCCCTCCCGGAAGCGGTGGACGCCGGACCGGATCAGCAGCGAGCCATCGGGTTCGGCGTGCAGGCGCAGGTCGGTGGCGAGGTGCTGATGGGTGCCGAGATAGTCGAGGACGCGGTCGCCGCGCGGATCCAGCACCATCTGGGCGTCGAAGCGGCGGGGGCGGCCGGGCAGGTCGAAAGTGCGCACGAAGGTCACCGTCTCACGGCCGTGGGAGTCGGTGTAGGGCACGTTCTCGATGGTGAAGGGGATCTGGCGGCCCTCGCGCGGGACCAGGATGTTGCGGGTGGCGCCGAGCGCGAGGAACGGCAGGACGACGGCCCCGCCGTGCCAGATCCGGTCCATGACCCCGCGCCCGGTACAGGCTTCGCCGCTGTCCAGCCCGACCGAGAAGCGGCGCCGCAGCTCCGGATGGAGACGGTCGAACCCGGCGCCCATGGCGGTACGGAAGATCGAGGCGGGGCCGGTGGCCGGGGTGCCCGGGGCGGTCATGGGGTCTCCAGCGTGCGCAGCAGCCGGGGCGCGCGCACCTGGGTCGGCGGGACGCGCAGACAGCGCCGGGCGGCGGGGGTGCCGGCCCGGGGCGGCAGGAACAGCGCCAGGCATACGGCGGTCAGCAGCAGCACCGGCAGCAGATACGCCAGCGGCGCGGCGAACGGCCCGAACAGCCGCAGCAACGGCTCCAGCCCCAGCCCGGTCACCGCGCACGCGACGACCACGACCCGTACGGCGATCTCCGCGAGCCAGTTCAGCAGCGCCCGCTCGGGGGTGATCCCGCGCTCCAGCCAGAGCCGCAGCCGGTCGAAGGACCAGGCCGTGGCCCAGCCCATCAGCGGCCGGAACACACACCGGTCGGCGAGCGCGCCGGGGCGGCCCCAGCGGGGGCGGTAGTCGTAGCCGGTGAGGAAGCGCACACCGTCGCCGTCTGGCACGTAACGCCAGTAACCGCTGCCCTCGGCGAGCAGGGAGAGGGGGTGCGGGGAGGAGAAGCGCAGGGCGGAGGTGCGGGTGCCGTCGGGGCGCTGCTTCTCCCCGGCCGAGACCCCGGTCCCCGCGACGGTGAGGAAGGGCAGGAGGCGGGTGGCGTACCGGAAGCGCTGTGGTTCGCCGTCGGCGCGCGGGAGGTACTCGATCTCCGTGAAGCGCAGGTCCCAGCGCTGATGCCGGGCGGGTTCCTGGGTGGCCGACCAGAGGGTGTCGAGGTCGGCTCGGACGCGGGTCTCTATGTAGAGCGTGGTGGGCTTCATGGCCCGTCCCCCCACTTCTGCGATTTGAGCGAGTGCTCAAAGCCTGTGGTGGCGACGGTAGCGGAGTTTGAGCGAATGCTCAATCAGCAGATACGAGAAAACCCCGGCCCTGGGGGCCGGGGTTTCTGGATTTCGGGCGGGTCAGTGCTCCTGGGCAGGCCAGTCGGAGCGGGGCGGGTCAGTCGGTGCCGGACAGATGCCGCTCCACCGTCTCCACCTTCGAGGTCAGCCCATCGGTCACGCCGGGCCGGATGTCCGCCTTGAGGACCAGGGAGACACGGGGCGCGCGCTCCTCGACGACGGCAACGGCCCGCTTGACGACGTCCATGACCTCGTCCCACTCCCCCTCGATCGACGTGAACATGGCGTCGGTACGGTTCGGCAGCCCCGACTCGCGCACCACGCGGACGGCGTCGGCGACGTACTCCCCCACGTCCTCGCCGACCCCCAGGGGCGTCACGGAGAAGGCGACGATCACGCGCTCACGACCCCTTCCTTACGGGCGCGCGAGGCGATCACCGCGTCCTCGGCCTCCCGCTTCAGCATCCGCTCGGCGAAGAAGCCGCCGACGGGGAGGATGGAGAGGACGAAATAGAGGGCGGCCCGGCCGATCGGCCACTTGGTCCGGTTCCAGGCGTCGGCCCAGAAGATCACGTACAGGATGAACAGGACGCCGTGGACAGGACCCATCACGGGCACGGCGTCGAAGTCGGTCGTCCGCCGCAGCACCGAGCAGAGCAGCAGCACGAGGAACGAGATGGCCTCGGGGGCCGAGACCAGGCGGAGGCGGCGCAGCGCGCCGGCGGTCTTGATGTCCACGGGTCACCTTCGTCATGTCGGGGTATCCGGCGGCGGCCCCCTACGGACCGACGCCTTTGTGAACGGAAGCACAAACGTTCACCATTGTGGCAGGCGAGCGGGGGCGGGTTGGACGGGGGTGGGGTTCCGCTGGGGAGGGGGGTGGGATCTCTCGGTGTTGGGGCCGGGGTTCCGCTCGGCGGCGGAGGTCACGGGGGGGCACGTCGGCGGCAAAGGCCGCGGCGGTACGTCGGCGCCGGAAGCCACGGAGGCACGTCGGCGCCGGAGGCACGGCGACACGGAGGCCACGACGGCCACGACGGCCACGACGGCCACGACGGCCACGACGGTACGTCAGCACGTCCGGCGTTCATGGCCGGAGGCCCCCGCCGGGGTCACGTCCACGTCCCGGAAGACCACCGAGAGCCGGTCGCCCCAGTCGCGGCAGGCGGTGGCGAGGCCGGCCGGCTCGTACTCGATGTCGAAGACCCGGTCGTCGTAGGCGCTCGCGTAGGAGCCGCACTCGTCGTACTGGCCGCACTCCTCGGCCACCGCGAAGTCGAAGCCGAGGGCGCGGCCCCGGGGCGCCAGTTCGGCCGCGTTCTTCTGGCCGATGGCGAGCCCGGCGGCATGGGCGCGCTCGACCAGCAGTTCGGCGAAGGCGAGATCGTCGGCGGCGGTGAGCAGCCCCTCGGAGCGGAGGTGGGAGTCGAGGTTGTCGGCCTCCACGGCCTGGAAACCGGCGGTGGCGCAGCCGTCGATCCACTCCCCCACGATCTCGGCGAGGCGTTCGCGCTTGGCGGCGGTGGAGAGGTCGAGGAGGGCCTCGTCCCAGTCCTGGTCGATGACGAGTTCGCCCTCGCCGCCCGGGGCCGGGGTGCGCAGCAGGAGGTCGGGGTGGTGCTCCTGCCACCAGCCGGTGGCGTCGGGCTGGGCCTGGAAGGCGTTGACGTAGCAGAGGTTGTAGAGGCCGGGGGCGGGCTTCGCGGACCGGTCGCGGGAGACCGAGCGGACGCCCTCGGGGGGCGGGTAGGCGCCGCCGATCTGGTAGTCGAAGGGCATCCCGGGGGTGGGGAGCGCGATCTCACCGGAGGGGGAGGGGGAGGAAGCGGAGCCGGAGGGCGGGGAGTCGCCGTCTGTCGGGTCGGGGCCGTCGCCGCCGGAGCCGGAGCAGCCGCTCAGGGCGAGTGCCCCGCACAGTGCCAGCATCGTCAGCGCGCGGGGGAGGCCAGGACGGGGACGGTGCGGCATCGGGCGGGGCTCCTGTCGGGGCGGGGGTCACAGGACCGAACGGCACCGCTCATGATGCCGGGGGCCGCAACCGCCGTGCCGCGCGGGTGGGCACAGCACCGGTACCGCACATCCCGCCCCGCGCGCGGGTACCCCACCCCTGCCGAACCCGTCGCCGAGCCCGTCACTCGGTCCATCGCCGAGCCCATCCCTCGGTCCCCCGCCGAGCCCGTCGCTCAGTCCGTCCCGAGCGCCGCCCGCAGCACCCCCACCGCCTGGCTGATCGCCGCCTGCGCGGCATGGGTCTCCCGCAGGGCGTTCAGCATCACGAAGTCATGGATGATCCCCTGGTAGCGCACCGCCGTCACCGGCACCCCGGCCTCCCGGAGCCGGGCCGCGTACGCCTCCCCCTCGTCCCGCAGGACATCCGCCTCACCGGTGACGACCAGGGCCGGGGGCAGCCCGGCGAGTTGGTCGAGGGTGGCGCGGAGCGGCGACGCCGTGATCTCGGCGCGCTGCTTCTCGTCGGTCGTGTACTGGTCCCAGAACCACCGCATGCCGTCCCGCCGCAGGAAGTACCCCTCGGCGAACCGCTCATAGGACGGCGTGTCGAAGCGGGCGTCGGTCACCGGATAGAAGAGCACCTGCTGGACGAGGTCCAGTCCACCGCGTTCCTTGGCCATCAGGGTGAGCGCGGCGGCCATGTTGCCGCCGACGGAGTCCCCGGCGACGGCGATCCGGGCGGGGTCGAGACCCTTCGCCGCGCCGTCGGTGACGACCCACCGGGCGACCGTCCAGTTCTGCTCGATGGCGACCGGGTAACGGGCCTCAGGGGAACGGTCGTACTCGGGGAAGACAACGGCGGCACCGGCACCAACGGCCAGTTCCCGCACAAGCCGGTCATGAGTGTGGGCATTCCCGAAGACCCACCCGGCCCCATGGATGTAGACGATGACGGGCAGCGGCCCGGCGGCGCCCTTCGGCCTGACGATCCGGACCGGGACGCTCCCGGTGGGACCACCGGAGACCGTGACTCACTCCTCGTCCACCTCCGGCTTGGCGATGTCACCCGACTGGATCTCGTCGACCGCCTTGCGGCCGTCCGCCGGAGGACGCTGGAAGAGGAACGGCGGGGCGCCGGTGGCCTCGGCCAACGCCTTCGCGGCGGGCTCCAGCACGACCGGGCGGGGCGCGGTGGTGTCGGTCATGACGACCTCCTCGGGTCCGTGCCGTGGGCGGGACCGTCTGTCCTTCGCCCTGCGGGGCGGCACCTCTCAAACGTAGCGCACGATTAAATCGCGCGCAACTTATTGGGGCGCGATAAAATCGAGAGCGACTGAAAAGTCCCAGAGTGAGCCGGAGCCCCCCGGAACCGATCGAACGGACCGGCACCCACGCACGCCCCCGTACGCACCCCGCACCCGTGACAAGGAACCCACGACAAGGAACCCGAGGAGGAAGCCATGACCAGCGAGCAGCAAACCGCCCGGTACCGCCCGCTGCTGGAGGTCCTCGGGCTGACGTATCCGCAGTACCTGACGATGCTCGTCCTGTGGGAGCGGGACCCGGTGTCGGTGCGGGACCTGGGGGCCGCGCTCCAATTGGAGTCGAGCACCCTCTCCCCGCTGCTGAAGCGACTGGAGGCGAACGGTCTGGTGCGCCGGGAGCGCCGCGCGGACGACGAGCGCTCGGTGGAGATCAGTCTCACACCGGCGGGCGCCCGGCTGCGCGAGCGGGCCGGGACGGTCCCGTCGGCCATGGGCGACGCGATGGCCCTGACCCCGGAACAGGACGCGACGGCGAAGCAGTTGCTGCGGCTGCTCACGGCGCATGTGAGCCGGGAGGCGGAGACGCCGGGGCGGCCGGACGGGCGGTAGGGGACCCTAGGGGATGGTTTCAGGGTCGTTCTCCACCCCTGGGCCCTGTTCGCCGGGGCTCCGCTGGGCGTACCTTCCCCTGCGTGGCGATGTTTCGACTTCAAGGCAGCAAGGTGCTGGCCGTCGAGATGACCGGGGACGCCGTGAAGGCGAAGAACGGTTCGATGGTCGCGTACGACGGCCAGATGGCCTTCAAGAAGCTCAGCGGCGGTGGTGAGGGCATCCGGGGAATGGTCACCCGGCGGCTCACCGGTGAGCAGATGACCATGATGGAGGTGCGCGGCCAGGGCAGCTGCTGGTTCGCGGACCGGGCCTCCGAGATCAACCTGGTGAGCCTCCGGGGCGAGACGCTGTACGTGGAGTCCAGCAATCTGCTGGCGACGGACGGCGGTCTGCGCACGGGCACGCAGTTCACCGGCCTGCGCGGCGCGACCCAGGGCAACGGCCTGTTCACGACGACGGTCGAGGGCCACGGCATGGCGGCGATCATGTCGGACGGCCCGGCGGTGCTGCTCCGGGTGAGCCCGCAGTACCCGCTGACGGTCGACCCGGGCGCCTATGTGGCGCACCAGGGGAATCTGCGGCAGTCCTTCCAGTCCGGGGTGACGTTCCGGACACTGCTCGGCGAGGGCGGCGGCGAGGCGTTCCAGATCCGCTTCGAGGGCGAGGGCGTGGTCTACGTCCAGCCCAGCGAGCGGAACACGATCGCGGGGGATGTGTGATGGGCTTCCGGGAGATCAACTCCAAGATGGTCGAGGCGACGGTCGCGCCCGGTCAGCGGCTGTTCAGCCAGCGCGGCGCGATGCTCGCGTACCGGGGCGAGGTGAGCTTCACACCGAACACCGCGGGCGGGCAGGGCGGCGTGATGTCGATGATCGGCCGCCGGGTGGCGAACGAGGACACCCCGCTGATGACGGTGGAGGGCAGCGGCACGGTCCTGTTCGGGCACGGCGGGCATCACATCCAGGTGATCCAGCTCTCCGGGGACACCCTGTGCGTGGAGGCGGACCGGCTGCTCGCCTTCGAGGGCACGCTCCAGCAGGGCACGCTGTTCCTGGGCTCGCAGGGCGGGGTGATAGGCATGGTGCGCGGCCAGATCAGCGGCCAGGGCCTGTTCACCACGACCCTGAAGGGCCATGGCGCGGTCGCCGTGATGGCGCACGGCGGGGTGTTCGAGATCCCGATCACCCCCCAGCGCCCGGTCCATGTCGACCCCCAGGCGTACGTCGCCCACCACGGGGATGTTCGCAACAAGCTGTCCACCGCCCTCGGCTGGCGGGACATGGTGGGCCGCGGCTCCGGCGAGGGGTTCCAGCTGGAGCTGAGCGGCAGCGGCGCGGTGTATGTGCAGGCATCGGAGGAGAAGCTGTGAGCGCCTATCCAGGAGCGGGAGCCGGGCCCGGGGCCGGAGCGGGCCCTGTCGTGCACGACCCGATGAGCCTGCCGTCCGACGACAACGTCAACGCGTACACCTTCTGCGTGGAGCTCAAGGGCTCCCAGTGGTTTCTGCAGAAGGGGAAGATGATCTCGTACTACGGCTCGATCGAGTTCAACGGGATAGGGCACGGCCGGCTCGACCGGCTGGTCCGGACCTCGTTCCATTCGCCTCTGCACGCGGCGGACTGGGTGGTGGCGGAGGGGAACGGCAAGATGCTCCTCGCCGACCGGGCCTTCGATGTGAACTCCTTCGATCTGGAGCAGGGCAACCTGACCATTCGCTCCGGCAATCTGCTCGCTTTTCAGCCAACTCTCGCGCTGAAGCAGTCGATCGTGCCGGGCTTTCTGACCCTCATCGGAACCGGAAAGTTCGTGGCCGCCTCGAACGGCCCGGTGGTCTTCATGGAACCCCCGATCCGGGTCGACCCCCAGGCCCTGGTCGGCTGGGCCGACTGCCCGTCCCCCTGCCATCACTACGACCATGGCTATATGACGGGCCTGATGGGCGGCCTACGTGCGATGACGGGCCTGGGCGGGGCCTCCGGGGAGGAGCACCAGTTCGAGTTCGTGGGTGCCGGAACGGTACTGCTCCAGTCGTCCGAGACGCTGATGGCCGAGCAGACCACCGGGACGGTCCCGCACCAGGCGGGGGTGCCCGGCGGCGGGGCACCCGGAGGGCATGCACCGCAAGGCGGCACACCGCGCCTTCCCGGACAGCTGGGAGACCTCCAGCGTCGCTTCGGGCTGTGAGCGGTAGTCTGCGGAGTGTGACATCGAACGCGTGCGCACCGTCACACCGCCCTCACTAGTTCGCTTTTCAACTTTTTAGGTAGACTTCATTCATGGAGACCGAGACGGCCACGCGCTGGCTGACCGATGCGGAGCAGTGTGCCTGGCGCACCCATCTGGAGGTCAACAAGCTGTTGGCGTACCAGTTGGAAAGGGACCTACAGCCGTTCGGCCTGACGATGAACGACTACGAGATCCTGGTGAATCTCTCGGAGTCCGAGGAGCTGCGGATGCGGATGAGCGATCTGGCCTCCGCCACGCTCCAGTCCAAGAGCCGCCTCTCGCATCAGATCACGCGGATGGAGAACGCCCAGCTGGTGCGGCGGGAGCACTGCGAGTCCGACCGCCGGGGCCTGTACGCGGTCCTCACCGAGCACGGTCTGGACACCATGCGGAAGGTCGCGCCGCACCATGTGTCGTCGGTCCGCAAGCACTTCATGGATCTGCTCACCCCCGAATCGCTGACCGAGCTGGAGAAGTCCCTCAAGCCGATCGCGGAGCATCTGCGGGGGCAGCGCGGTCGCCCCTGAGGACGGGACCGGGCCGACGGCCGGGCGAGCCGGCGAGCGGCCCACCCCCGCCCCCACGCCCACCCCCACCCTCCGCCTCCCGCCCCCAGCCCCCGCCCCCGTCACCCGGCGAGCGGCAGCCGGAGCGTGAACAGGGCGCCGCCCGCCGGCCCCGCCCCCACCGTGAGCGTCCCGCCATGGCGGACGGCGACATCGCGGGCGATGGCGAGCCCCAGCCCGGCGCCGCCGTCGTCCCGGCTGCGGGCGTCGTCGAGCCGGACGAACCGCTCGAAGATCCGCTCCCGGTCGGCCTCCGGCACCCCGTCCCCGTCGTCGGCGACCTCCACCACGGCCCGGTCACCGACCCGGCGGACGGAGACGGTCACCTCGCTGCGGGCGTGCCTGCGCCCGTTGTCCAGCAGATTGCCCAGAACCCGTTCCAGCTGCCCCCGGGACCCGGCCACCTCCACCGGCCCGCCCTCCACCGGCCCGCCCTCCACCAGTCCTCCCCCCACCGGCCCTCGCTCCGGCTCCTCCCCCGGCCCCCCGGCCGTCACCCGCACGCCCTCCCGCCCCGCCGCGGCCTCCCTGACCAGCGCGGTCAGTTCGACCCGCCCGTCGAGCGGCTTCTCCCCCGCGTCCATCCGGGCGAGCAGCAGCAGATCGGCGGCCAGATGCTGGAGCCGTACGGTGTCCTGCACCGCGCCCGGGACGTCCAGCAGTTCGGGATGGGCCTCGCCCACCTCCAGCTGGGTGCGGAGCGAGGCGATCGGGCTGCGCAGCTCGTGCGAGGCATCGGCGACGAACCGGCGCTGACGCTCCACCGAGGCTTCCAGCGCGGCCAGCGTCTCATTGGTGGTGGAGGCCAGCCGGGCGATCTCGTCATGGGTGTCCGGCTCCGGCACCCGCCGGGTCAGATCCTCCGAGGCGGTGATCTCCGCCATCTCCCGCCGGATCCCCTCGACCGGCCGCAGCGCCCGCCGGGTCACCAGCCAGGTCACCCCGCCGACGATCCCCAGCAGCAGCGGGAAGCCGATCAGCATCACCTTGAGCGCGGTGTCCACGGCGTTCTGCTCGGCGGCCAGCGGGGCGCCCGCGAACACCGTGAAGGTGCCCTGGCCGGGCACGGCGACCTCGACCTCGGCGAACCGGTAGTCCCCGGACTGCCCGTCGATGGTCGCCGAGCCGTTGGTCAGCGGCGCGGCGTCGCTGATCTCACCGGGCCCGAGGACGCCGCTGCCGCCACCGTCGTCGTCCCCGGAGTCGTCGCCCGATTCATCGTCGTCATCGTCGTCGCCGGTCGGGGACGGGGCCGGGGCGGGCTCGGGACGGGGCTGCACCTGGTCGGTGGCCGTCCCGCTGATCCGCTCCAGCCCCTCGCTCGCCGCGACCAGGGTGCCGTCCTCGGCCAGCACCTGGGTGGGGGTGCCCTCGTCGTCCAGCCGCAGTTCCCGGTAGGGCAGTCCGCCCGACAGATCGGCGGCGACCTCGCGCGCCGCGCGCTCGGCCTCGGTGCCCGCCTGGTTGGTCAGATTCGCGTACAGGGAGAAGAGGACGGCGGCCCCGGCGGCGGCCAGCGCCACCGCGACCACCAGGGTGGCACCGAGCGTGGCCCGCGCCCGTACGGAGGCGAACAGGCGGCTCACCTCGGCACCTCCAGCCGGTACCCGGCGCCGCGGACGGTCCGGATCAGCCGCGCGCCCAGCTTCCGCCGCAGCGCGCTGACATACACCTCGACGATGTTCGGATCGCCCTCGTAGGCGAAGTCCCAGACATGCTCCAGGATCTCCGCCTTGGACACGACCTCGCCCCGCCGCAGCACGAGCTGCTCCAGCACGGCGAACTCCTTGGCGGTCAGCGCGACCTCCTCACCACCGTCCGCACCCTCCCGACCGTCCCCCCGTACGACGCGCCGCGCCCCGGTGTCGATGGTGAGATCCCCGACGACATGCACGGACGAGACCCCCTTGGCCTGCCCCCGCCGCCGCAGCAGCGCCCGAACCCGCGCGACGAGCACGACATACGAGAACGGCTTGGTCAGATAGTCATCCGCCCCGGTGTCGAGCCCCTCCGCCTCGTCGTACTCCCCGTCCTTCGCGGTCAGCATCAGGATCGGCACGTCATGACCGGCGGCCCGCAGGGTGGCGCACACCCGGTAGCCGTTCATCCCGGGCAGCATGATGTCCAGCACGATCAGGTCGTACGGGGTCTCCGTGGCCCGGTGCAGGCCCTCCAGCCCGTCGTGGACCACGTCCACCGCGTACCCCTCCGCCGTCAGGCCCTTGGCCAGGGACAGCGCGAGGCGTTTCTCGTCCTCCACGATCAGCAGCCGCATGCGTACCAGGGTCCCAAACAGAAGCTGAAGTGATCTTCAGGTGCCTTCAGCGTGCCTTCAGGTGGCTCCGGGCACCTTGGTGGACGTCGAAAGGCGACGGAACGGACCGGCGCCCTTTACGGGGAGGAACACCCATGAAGCGCAACATCATCATCGCCGCGATCACCGCGACGGCCGTCATCGGCGGCGGCACGACCCTGGCGTTCGCAGCCGGCGGAGACGGCTCCACCTCACCGTCCCCCTCGTCGTCGACATCGGCGGCATCCACGGTGACCCTGCCGCCGTCCGACGACGACCGCGAGAACGACGACCGCCGGGGCGCGAAGATCACGGCGGCGCAGGCGATCGAGACCGCGCTGAAGGAGCGCCCCGGCACGGCGGTCTCGGCGGACCTGGACACGGAGGACGACGACCGCGACGACGACGCCGATGACGACGCCGATGACGACGACAAGGGCGACGACGACGGTCCGGCCGGCCTGAGCTGGGAGATCGGCATCCTCGGCACCGGCGACACGTCCTACACGGTGTACGTCGACCCGGCGACGGGCCGGATCCTGGACACCCGCGACGGCTCGGACGACGACGACTCCGACGAGGAGCGCGCGGCCCTGCGGGGCGTCGAGGTGAGCGCGCTGGAGGCGGCGAACGCCGCCGCCGCGAAGGGTTTCGTCACCTCCGTCGACCTGGACGACGACGCTGACGACCGCGCCCTGAACTGGGACATCGAGGTGTCGAACGCCTCCAACGGCACGGAGTCCGACTGGACCGTGGACACAAAGTCGGGCACGGTGACGGCGGACCGGGACGACGCCGGGTCGGATGACGCCGGGTCGGATGACGCCGGGGACGACGACGGGCGCGACGATGACCGGAATGGCGACGACGACCGGAGCGAGGGCTGAGGGAACGGGTGAAGTGGTGGGGCGGTGGGGGGCGGGCCGGATAGGGCCCGCCCCCCACCGCCCCACCCCCCCCCCCCCCCCACCCCAACCCCCCCCAAACCACCCCCCCCCCCCGGGGGGTTGGGGGGGGAAAATGGCGCAGTACCCCGGCCCCCCCCCCGGGACCCGGCCGGC
>NZ_JBEXLA010000049.1:0-59034 GCF_040609715.1 Streptomyces sp. NPDC004610
CCCCCAAGCCATCAACTCGACAGGGGGAGAGAGTCATGCCAACTCCGGAGGCCGGGCGCCCCATTGCGGGGCCACCAAGAAGGTAATGGGGGGGGCTGTGGGGCGGCACCACCGCGGGTGCTCCGTGGACCGGCACCGCCGCCGATGTTCCGTCCGTCGTCTTCGGACGGTAAGAGCGGGATGTGGCGTATCCAAGGATTCGCCGTGAGTCCGCCTCCGTGGCAACCATCGGAGGGTGCGGTCCGTCTTCTAGGGAAGAGGGGGCGGGGAGCGCGATGAGGGCATCGGGACCCTTCTCGGTTCCCGGCCTGACCTGCACCTCCGGGTGTTCCGGTGACGCCCTGCCCGCCGTTGCGGCGGCACAGGGTACTGCATGATCAGAAAATTGGGGGATGCGGTGGGAATTCTGTCCGGTTTCCAGTCGTTGATTCCATCGGATGCAGGGCACACGGAGGACAGGTCGAGAGCCTCGGGAGCCGCCAGAGCTTCGAGACCCCGACAGCGTTCCGAGGGTGCCGGGCATTCCAGGACCACCCGCTGACCCCACCATCGCAAGGGAGCACGCATGGCAACCCGTGCCGTCGCCCGTCGTAAGTCCACCGCCGGTGGGACCTCCGACGCGGCACACAGCGTTCGCGCCTCTGGCGGCGAGATCGCCGACCGCGACCTGGTCGGCATGTATCTCGACGAGATCGCGCGCACCCCGCTGCTCGACGCCGCGAAGGAGGTCGAGCTGTCGCAGACCATCGAGGCGGGTGTGTTCGCGCGACAGGTCCTGGAGGGTGACGAGCAGACGAAGGCCGACGCCAGCCGCGCCGAGCTGGAGGCCCTGGTGGCCGCCGGCGAGCGGGCCAAGGACGTCTTCATCCGCTCCAACCTCCGCCTGGTCGTCGCGGTCGCCCGGCGCTACCCCCGCAGCGGTCTGCCCCTGCTCGACCTCATCCAGGAGGGCAACGCGGGCCTGGTCCGCGCGGTGGAGAAGTTCGACTACCGCAAGGGCTTCAAGTTCTCCACGTACGCCACCTGGTGGATCCGGCAGGCCATCACCCGCTCGATCGCCGACCAGTCGCGCACCATCCGGCTGCCCGTGCACCTCGTGGAGGAGCTGGGGCGGATCCGTCGGGTGCAGCGCGAGTTCAACCGTGACCAGGGGCGGGAGCCGGAGCCCGAGGAGATCGCGAAGGAGCTGGGCTCCACGCCCGAGCGCGTCAGCGATGTCCTCGACTGGGCCCGCGACCCGGTCTCGCTGAACATGTCGGTGGACGACGAGGGCGAGACCCAGTTCGGCGATCTGCTGGAGGACACCTCCGCGGTGTCCCCGGAGCAGTCGGTGCTGACCCTGCTGCGCAGCGAGGAGCTGGACGACCTGATCGGCCGCCTCGACCAGCGCACGGCCTCGATCATCAAGATGCGCTACGGCATAGACGACGGCCGGGAGCGTACCCTGACGGAGGTCGGCAAGGAACACGGACTGACCCGGGAGCGCATCCGGCAGATCGAGAAGCACGCCCTGCTGGAGCTGAAGAAGCTGGCCCGGGACACCGGGTTCGACGCGGTCGCCTGAGCCGGCGCTCCGCACAGCGGGCGCTTTGAATCGGGTGGCATCGGGAACCAAACTTCCGGGCACACGAGTTCACAGAGGTGAGGTCACCGGGTCACCCCACCCGGCGGCAGCACCGCACGACAACTGAGACCACGTCCCGACGCTTCACCCCCCCCGGCGCCGGGACTTTCCCAGAGCCGGGCTCTCGGCGCCTCCCCCCTGGCGTCGGAGCCCGGCTCCATCTCTGTCCGCGCCCCGGGAACCGCGAAAGGCGGGGCACCCCGAACCTGAACCCCGGGGTGGCCCGCCGGATGGCAGATTCTGCCACAGCGGCATAGCCTGCCGAAGTGAGCAGCACCACCCCCGCACAGAATCGCCCCGATTCCCCGTCTTCCGTGTCCTCGGGGTCCTCTCCCGTCGTTCCCGTCCCTCCCGCTTCCCCCGCCGGGTCGCTGACCGAGCGGCGGAAGGCGGCGACCCGGATGGAGATCGCCCGCGCGGCGGCCCGGCTCTTCGTCAGCCGGGGGCTGCGGGCGACCCGGGCCGAGGACATCGCACAGGCCGCCGGTATCGCCCCGCGCACCTTCTACCGCTACTTCGCGACCAAGGAGGAGTCCGTCACCCCGCTCTACGCCGCCGGCGCCCAGCGCTGGGCCCAGGCCGTCCGGGACGCCCCGGCCGGGCTGACGGTGCCCGAGGCGCTGGAGTACGCGGTACGGCACACCTTCACGCCGGGCGCCGGGGTGTCGGCCGCGTCCTGGGAGTGGGTGCGCACGCTGGTCCGGCTGGCCGGGACCAGTCCCTCGCTGGGCCGGGTCTGGGCCGAGGTGGGCCGAACCTCGGAACGGGACCTCGCGGAGGTGCTAGCGGCCCGGACGGCGGCAGGGCGGGACGACGACGGCGATAGCGATATCGGCGATGGCCGCGATGACGGCGACAACGTTGCCGAAGGGGCGGCCGTGCCCGTCTCCCCCGCGCTGCGGTTCACCGCCGCCGTCGCCGGCGCGGCCGTGCGGGTGGCCGTCGAGTCATGGGCGGCCGGTGACGCCCCGGCGGGCGGCGCCGAAGGCCCGGCCGCGCTGGCCCTCCGGAATCTGGCGGCGCTGCGGGATCTGCGCTGGGAGGGGTGGTGAACGGCGGGCCGGAACGCCCCCCCGGATCCCGCCCCTCACCCGCTCCCCGGATCCCGTCCCTCACCCGTCCCCCATCCGTTCCCCCTCCGTCCCTCATCCGTCCCCCATCCGGCCCTCACCCGCCCGCCGCGGCTCGGACCAGACGTCCCCCCAACTCCCCTACATAGGAGACGAGTTCGGCCGGTTCGCGGACGGTGAACTCGAAGCCGAGCATCGCCAGCCGGACCCCGAGCCACTCCACCGGGTCCTCGGTGGTGCCGCGCAGCTCGCAGCGGTCGTCGCCGAGCGGCTCCGGGGTGCCCAGGAAGGCCGGGAGCCCGGCGGCGACCTCGGCGGCGGGGGCGGCGAAGGCGACGGTGAAGTCGTAGGACGCGCGATGGCGGCGGATCGAGCGCCGTAGGTACTCCGCGGCGCTGCCGGTGGGGAGTTCGCGCGGGGTGAAGCGGGCGCCGGTGGCGAAGGGGTCGCTGACCCGGTCGACGCGGAAGGTGCGCCAGTCCGCGCGGTCGACGTCGTAGGCCACCAGATACCAGCGGCGGCCGGTGGAGACCAGGCGGTGGGGCTCGGTGAGGCGGCGGGACTCGGTGCCGTCGCCGGAGCGGTAGCCGAACCGCAGCCGTTCGTGGCCGGCCACCGCGGCGGCCATGGCGGTGAGTGTCTCGGGGGCGATGGTGGGGCCGTCGCCGCTGGTCAGCGGGGTGGTGGCGGCCTGGAGGGTGGCCACTCGGTGGCGCAGTCGGCCGGGCAGTACCTGTTCCAGTTTGGCGAGCGCGCGCACCGATGCCTCGTCCACGCCCTCCAGCGCGTGTCCCGCCCCGGCCCGCAGACCGACCGCGATGGCGACGGCCTCCTCGTCGTCCAGGACCAGCGGGGGCATCGCCTTGCCCGCGACCAGCCGGTAGCCGCCGTCGGAGCCCTTGGTGGCCTGGACGGGATAGCCGAGTTCGCGCAGCCGGTCGATGTCCCGGCGGATCGTGCGCCGGGAGACCCCGAGGCGGCCGGCGAGTTCGCCGCCGGGCCATTCGCGGGGCGTCTGGAGGAGGGAGAGCAGGGTCAGCAGCCGTGCCGGGGTGTCCGTCGTCATGCAGATGAGCATGCCGTACCACTAGGACATGATCTGACCTATTGGGCTCCTAGTGTCCTCTCATGACTTCCAGCGAGACAACGCACACGCAGATGGAGATGGAGACGGGGAAGGGCGGGGCGGGGGACCGGAGGCGCTGGTTCGCGCTCGCCATCGTGATGACGGCGGCCTTCATGGACCTCGTCGACGTCACCATCGTCAACATCGCCGTCCCCGCGATCCAGCGGGACGAGGGCGCCAGCTTCAGCCAGATCCAGTGGATCACCGCCGGATACGCGCTGGCCTTCGCGGCCGGGCTGATCACCGGCGGACGGCTCGGTGACATCTACGGCCGCAAGCGGATCTTCCTGATCGGCGTCGCCGGCTTCACCCTGGCCTCCGCGCTGTGCGGCCTCGCCGCGAACCCGGAGATGCTGGTCGCCTCCCGGATCCTCCAGGGCGGCACGGCCGCGCTGATGGTGCCGCAGGTGCTGGCCATCGTCCACGCCACCTTCCCGGCGCACGAACGCGGCAAGGTCTTCGGGCTGTTCGGCGCGATCGTGGGGCTCGGCGCGGTGTCCGGGCCGCTGCTCGGGGCGCTGCTGACGGAGTGGAACCTGTTCGGTCTGGAGTGGCGGCCGATCTTCCTGATCAATCTGCCGGTGGGCGTCGCGGCGCTGATCCTGGGCAGCCGGTTCATCGCCGAGTCGAAGGCGCCGCGGGCGCTGCGCCTGGACCTGGTGGGGGTCGTCCTGGTCACCGCCGGTCTGCTGATGCTGGTCCACCCGCTCACCCACGGCCGTGAGAACGACTGGCCGGCCTGGGGCTTTGTGTCGATGGCGGGCTCGCTCGGGGTGTTCGCGGCGCTGGTGGCGTACGAGCGGCGCAAGTCGGCGCGGGACGGGTCGCCGCTGGTGGAGCTGTCGCTGTTCAAGGTGAAGAGCTTCGCGGCCGGGATCGCCGTACAGACCGTGTTCGGTGTGGTGATGGGGGTGTTCTTCCTGGTCTGGACGCTCTATATGCAGATCGGGCTGGGCTGGTCGGCGCTGCGGGCCGGGCTGACCGGGGTGCCGTTCTCGATCGCGGTGTCGGTGGCGGCCGGGGTGTCGGTGCAGAAGCTGGTGCCGCGGTTCGGGCGCAAGGTGCTCCAGGCGGGCGCCGCGACCATGGCGGCGGGCGTCCTGCTCTACCTCTGGGAGTCCGGGCGGTACGGGATGGACATAGCGTCCTGGCAGATGGCGCTGCCGCTGATCGTGATGGGCGCGGGCATGGGGCTGATCGTCGCCCCGCTGACCGACGCGGTGCTCTCCGAGGTGCCGCGCGAGCACGCGGGTGCCGCGTCCGGGCTGATGAACACGGTCACGCAGATGGGCAACGCGCTGGGGCTGGGGCTGGTCTCGGTGGTGTTCTTCGGGATCGTCGACCAGCGGATCGCCGACGAGCGGATCGCCTCCGGCGGGCTGGGTGCCGCCTATCTGGACGGCTTCCAGAACGCGCTGGGCTGGGTCGCGGGGCTGCTGGTGCTGATCTTCCTGGTGATGTTCGCGCTGCCGGGGCGTCCGGTGGGGGCGGGGGGTTCCGGGGAGCCGGTGGCCGTCGAGCGGGAGCGGGAGCCGGAGTTGGTGTCCTGAGTGTGCTGAGCGGACGGCTCGCTGTTCTTCCGGAAGGGCCCGGCGCGGGAGCGACGCCGGGCCCTTCGGCGTGGGGGTGTCCCGGGAGGGGGGAGTGATGGGTGCCCGTTTGTGTCTGTTCAGAGCCCGAATTGGTTTACTTCTCGGAAATCTCCCCGTACTCTCCGAGGAAACAGAACCAAAACCACATGACCGGGCATCGCGGCCAGGAAGCATCAGGGCATCGGAGGCGAGCGGAGATGTACGCACCGGAGCGGCAGCAGGAGATCCTCCGGCTCGCGCGGGACGCGGGCCGGGTGGAGGTGCTGTCGCTGGCCGAGGAGTTCCAGGTGACGGCGGAGACGATCCGCCGGGATCTGAAGGCCCTCGACCGCGCCGGACTGGTCCGCCGGGTGCACGGCGGCGCGATCCCCGCCGGGCGGCTGGACTTCGAACCCGACCTCACCGAGCGCGAGTCCACCGCCGCCGACGAGAAGGACCGCATCGCCAGGGCCGCCCTCGCCGAACTCCCCGCCGACGGCACGGTGATCCTCGACGCCGGTACGACGGTGGCGCGGCTGGCCGGGGCCGTCCCGCTGGAGACCTCCCTCACCGTCGTCACCCACAGCCTCCCGATCGCCGCCCGGCTCGCCGACCACCCCGGCATCCAGCTCCATCTGGTCGGGGGCCGGGTCCGGCACCGTACCCGTGCCGCCGTGGACGCCTGGGCGCTGCGGGCGTACGCCGAGATCCGCGCGGACGTCCTCTTCGTGGCCGCCAACGGGTTCTCCGCCGGGTACGGGCTGACCACCCCCGATCTCGCCGAGGCCGCCGTCAAGCGGGCGGCGATGGCCGCGGCCCGCCGGGTGGTGCTGCTCGCCGACTCCGCCAAGCACGGCCAGGAGCACTTCGCCCGCTTCGGCGATCTGGACCAGGTGGACCTGCTGATCACCGACAGCGCCCTGAGCCCCGAGGACACCGCCGCGATCGAGCGCGGCGGCACGGAGGTGGTCCGGGCATGATCCTCACCGTCACCCCCAACCCCTCCCTCGACCGCACCTATGAGGTCCCCGCGCTGGAGCGCGGTGCGGTGATCCGCGCGAGCGGTGAGCGCATGGACCCCGGCGGCAAGGGCGTGAACGTCTCGCGGGCGGTCGCCGCCGCGGGCCGCCGTACCGTCGCGGTGCTGCCGCTGGGCGGCGCCCCGGGCGCCCTGGTCGCCGAACTGCTGGCCGCGCAGGGCATCGAGGTCGCCCCGGTGCCGGTCGCCGGAGCGACCCGTTCCAATATCGCGCTGGCCGAATCCGACGGCGTCCTGACGAAAATCAACGCCCCCGGCCCCGAACTGTCGCCGGCTGAGCAGGGGGCGCTGCTCGGCACCGTCCGGGAGCGCTCGGCGGGCGCCGGGTGGATCGCCTGCTGCGGCAGCCTCCCGCGCGGCCTGGCGCCCTCCTGGTACGCCGAGGTGGTCGCGCGGGCGCACGACGGGGGCGCGCGGATCGCCCTGGACACCTCCGGGCCCGCCCTGCTGGAGGCGCTGCGCGCCCGCCCCGATGTGGTCAAGCCCAACGCCGGGGAACTGTCCGCCGCCGTCGGCCGCCCCCTGGCCACCGTCGGCGACGCGCTGAAGGCGGCCGAGGAACTGCGCGCGATGGGCGCCCGCGCGGTGCTGGCCAGCCTGGGCGCGGACGGGCAGGTGCTGGTGGCGGACGAGGGCGCGTGGTTCGCGACCGCGCCGGTGACCGCCGTACGGTCCAATGTCGGCGCGGGGGACTCCTCCCTCGCCGGGTTCCTCATCGCGGGCGGCACCGGCCCCGCCGCCCTGGCCTCCGCCGTCGCGCACGGCGCCGCGGCGGTCCAACTCCCCGGCAGTGTGATGCCGACCCCGGCCGACCTCGATCCGGCGGCGGTGACGGTGACGGCGGACGTCCCCGCGGGTCGCGCGCTGACGGAGCCGGTGCCGTGATCCTGGCCGGTCGTGAATCGAAGGAGCGGGTGCCTGTGATGCTGGCTGTTCGTGGGCCGAGGGAGTCGGTGCCTGTGATGCTGGCTGTTCGTGGGCCGGGGGAGCGGGTGCCTGTGATGCTGGCTGTTCGTGGGGCCAGGGAGTCGGTGCCTGTGATGCTGGCTGTTCGTGGGGCGAGGGAGCGGGTGCCCGTGACGCTGGCTGTTCGTGGGCCGAAGGAGCCGGTGCCGTGATCCTCGCTCTCCTCGTCCCCCTCCACCCTTTCCTCCTCTTCCTCCTCTTCCTCTCCGTTTCCTCCGACTTCCGTCCGGCCCCGCCCGATTCCCGGGTGATACGCGTGCGAAGGAGCCCGCGATGACCGATCTGATCACCGCGGACCTGGTCGACCTCGACCTGTCCGCCGACACCAAGGAAGCCGCCGCGCGCTCCCTCGCCGAGCGGATGGCGGCGCTGGGCCGGGTGACCGACCTGGAGGGCTTCCTCGCCGACGTGGCCGCCCGCGAGGCCCAGATGCCGACCGGCCTGGACGGCGGTATCGGCATCCCGCACTGCCGCAGCGAGCATGTCACCGAGCCGACCCTCGCCTTCGGCCGCAGCGCCACCGGCATCGACTTCGGAGCGCCGGACGGCCCGGCCGACCTGATCTTCCTCATCGCCGCGCCCGCCGGGGCCGACGACGCCCATCTGACGATCCTGTCCTCCCTCGCCCGCCAGTTGATGAACGGCGAGTTCACGGCGGCCCTGCGGGCGGTGGGCGACGCGGGGGGCGCGGCGGCGCTGATCCGGGGGGAGGAGGCGGGGCCGGAGGGGGTGGCGGGGCCGGGCGGTCCCGATGCCGACGAGGGCGCCGGTGCCGGTGCCGATACAGGTTCCGGCGACCGGCCCTTCCGGATCGTCGCCGTCACCTCCTGCCCCACCGGTATCGCGCACACCTACATGGCGGCCGAGGCGCTGGAGAACGCGGGGCGCGAGGCGGGCGTCGAGCTGGTTGTGGAGCCGCAGGGCTCCGCCGGTTTCACCCGGCTCGACCCGGCCGTGATCGAGGCGGCGGACGCCGTGATCTTCGCCCACGACGTCCCCGTACGGGAGAAGGACCGCTTCGCGGGCAGGCCCACGGTCGATGTCGGGGTGAAGGCGGGCATCAACCGCCCCGCCGAACTGATCGCCGAGGCCCGCGAGAAGGCGGCGCGCGGCGAGACCACCACCCCGGCGTCCGACCATGGCCGTACGCCGGTCGACCGGGCCGGTGCGCCGGGTGAGGGCTATGGCAGCAGGCTGCGCACCTGGCTGATGTCCGGGGTCAGTTATATGGTCCCGTTCGTCGCCGCGGGCGGGCTGCTGATCGCGCTCGGCTTCGCGATCGGCGGCTATGAGATCAATCAGGCGCCCTCGGTGATGGACCACTTCGCGTGGACCCAGGCGGACAGCTGGGGCGCGCTGTTCTTCCAGATCGGCGGGGTGGCCTTCAACTTCCTCGTCCCGGTCCTGGCCGGGTACATCGCCTACGGCATGGCGGACCGGCCCGGTCTGGTACCCGGTTTCGTCGGCGGTGCCATCTCGCTCACCATCAACGCCGGGTTCCTCGGCGGGCTGGCCTCCGGTCTGATCGCGGGCGCGGTGGTGCTGGCGATCCAGCGGGTGCGGATCCCGGCGTCGCTGCGCGGGATCATGCCGGTGGTGGTGATCCCGCTGATCTCCTCGGCGGTCGTCGGCTTTCTGATGTTCGTGGTGATCGGCAAGCCGATCGCCTCCGCGCAGAACGCGATGACCGACTGGCTCAACGGCCTCACCGGCACCAACGCCGTGCTGCTGGGCGCGCTGCTCGGCCTGATGATGTGCTTCGACCTCGGCGGCCCGGTCAACAAGGTCGCCTACACCTTCGCCACCGCCGGGATCGCGGTCGCCGCGCCCGGTGACTCCGCGATGAAGATCATGGCCGCGGTGATGGCCGCCGGGATGGTCCCGCCGCTGGCCATGGCTCTGGCCACCACCGTGCGCGCCCGGCTCTTCACGCCGACCGAGCGGGAGAACGGCAAGGCGGCCTGGGTGCTGGGCGCGTCCTTCATCTCCGAGGGGGCGATCCCGTTCGCGGCGGCCGACCCACTGCGGGTGATCCCGGCGTCCATGGCGGGTGGCGCGGTCACCGGGGCGCTGTCGATGGCGTTCGGCGCCACGTTGCGTGCTCCGCACGGCGGGATCTTCGTGGTGCCGCTGATCGGGAACCCGTTCCTGTATCTGGTCGCCCTGGCGGCGGGGGTGGGGGTGACGACCGTGCTGGTGGTGGTGCTGAAGAGCGTGCGCGGGACGGCGGGTACGGCGGGTACGGGGGCGACCGAGGCGGCGGGGACGGGGGAGGCGGCTGCGGCGGGCGAGGCGAAGCGGCCGGTGGCGGCGTAGGGGGCACCCGGGGTGGGGGTGGGGTGGGGGACGGGTGCGGGTGTCCGTGGCCGTCCCTTTGAACCACCTGTGAGCCACTGTGACTACCTGTGAGTCGTTCGCGTGGCCTGCGAGATAGATCACGGTCCGGGACCGAAGTTCCGGTCCGTGCTGTCTACTGGGTGCATGCCCGAGAACTTCACGTTCCTGCAATGGGCGGGCACGGCCGTCCTCGTGCTGTGCGCGGTCGCCTGGGTCGTCGCTGTGGTGCGGATCCTGCGCCATGGCCGTTCCGGCTACGCCGTCTGGCACTCCGGCCCTGTCGGGGCGCACACCCTGGCCGCGCTTCCGGATCAGCGGCAGTCCGCTCCCCAACTGGAGTCCGTGGAACTGACCCCGGCCGAGCAGGACGCCTTCGCGGGGCTCATCCGGGGCCTGGACGAGCCGAGGTGAGGGCGTGGGCCGGAGCCGGAGCCGGGGCGGGGGGTGGCGGCGTCCTCGCCGCGCCGCGTGCGCGCGGGTCTGCTCACGACCATGGATCTGCTCACGATAGATCTGCTCACGATAAATGCGCCGCCCGTCGTTCCATCGCGTCCCGCGCGGCCTCCTCGGTGAGATAGACCTCGCACATGTGGCGGCCGTCCGGGGTGGCCGTGTGCTCGACCTCCCACAGGGAGATCTCCCGGCCGTCGCGCAGCAGGAACGCGTGCTCGTAGAGGGAGAAGCACAGCCCCGCGCGCCCGGCCCGGCAGGGCCGCCCGAACGCCTGGGTGATCTGATGCGCGAAGGCCGTGGTGAGCAGAGTCGCCGTGGCCGGGTCCGGCCGGTCCGCGTTCTCCGCGCGGCGCAGGAGCCGACGCGCGTGGTCGGCGGAGTCGTCCGGCACATAGGCGGGCCGAGGCCCGGGGACGGGCGGCAGCCGCACCTGCACCGACAGCTCGAAGTCGGGTGTGTCCGGCGGGAGCGGGAGACGGCCGGTGGCGGCGCGCAGCTCCTCCTCGTCGGCATACACCTCGTGCTGCGGGCCGTTGCCCGGTCTGGTGTTGTGCACCAGCTCCCAGAGCGTGCGGGCCGAACCGTCGGCCAGCAGCCAGGTGTGGCGGTACGTCTCCCGGTGCAGCCCCGCGCTGTGGTGCGCGGAGTGCAGGGACGTGTCGTGCGCCAGCGCGCAGTCGAGCCGCCTGATGGTGTCGTCGGGCAGCTCGAAGGAGTTGAGGGCGCGGCCGAGCAGTCGCGCGAGATGCTCTTCCGGAGACTCCGGCGACTCTGGTGGTTCGTACGCTGCCGTCTCGTACGGAACGCTCAAGGTTTCTCCCGGCGTTGCTGCGTGTCACCTTGTGGGTGCATACCGTAGCCCCTCGGTCGGACATCATGTCCGGGAACCGAGAAAACGTACGCAGAGAAAACTCGCGGGCCGCGCGAGAAGTTCCCGCGCGGCCTGATGATCCCTCAAGAAGTGCTGGTCAGAAAGGGGTTGGCGGAATCTTTGCCGATCGGTGGGGATCGGCGGGGATGTGCGTGACCCGGCGCGGATCGGCGGGACGTGGTGAGGACCGGCGCGGATCGGCGCGGGATCGAGGAGGATCGGCGCGGGGTCGAGGAGGATTCTCGGCGGCGATCAGCGCGACGATCAGCTCGCGCTGCCGGCGATCCACTCGCTCCACGCCATGTTCCAGCCGTTGAGGCCGTTGTCGGGGGCGATGGTGTCGTCCGGGGAGTTCTTGACCACGACGACGTCCCCGATCATCGAGTTGTCGAAGAACCACTTGCCGTCCGTGGCGCCCTGCGCGCCCTGGACGTCCGCGAGGCCCACGCAGCCATGGCTGGTGCCCTGCCGGCCGAAGGGCGGATTCCCCTTGGCGTACCAGTAGTTGCCGTGCACGAAGGTGCCGGAGGTGGACAGCCGCATGGCGTGCGGGACGTCCGGGATGTCGTACTCGCCGCCGAAGCCGACCGTCGACCCGTCCATGCGGGTCTCCTCGAACTTCTCCGAGATCACCATCTGCCCGTTGTAGGTGGGGTTCTCGGCGCTGCCCGCGGAGATCGGCACGGACTTCAGCGTCTTGCCGTCCCGCTCCACGGTCATGGTCTGGGTGTTCACGTCGACGGTGGACACCTGGGCGCGTCCGATGGTGAAGGTGACGTTCTTCTTCTGGACGCCGAAGACGCCGTTCGCGCCCTCGACCCCGTCCAGGTCGATCTTCATGGTGACCTTCGACCCGGCCTTCCAGTACTCCTCCGGCCGGAAGTCGAGCCGCTGGTCGCCGAACCAGTGCCCGACGACCTCCTGGCCGCTGCTGGAGGCGACCGAGATGCCCGACTGCACGGACTTCTTGTCGCTGATGGCCTTGTCGAAGGTGAACGACACGGGCATGCCGACGCCGACGGTCGTCCCGTTGTCCGGGGTGTACGTCCCGATGAAGCTGTTGGCCGTGGTGACGGTGGTGAACACGGAGTCGGCGGCCGTGGCCCGCCCGTCGGATCCCTGGGCCTTGGCCGAGATCCGGTACTTGGTGCCGCGCTCCAGCTGCTCCTCGGGCTTCCAGCTCCCGCCGTCACCGGCGACGTCCCCGTCCACCGCCTCGCCCGTGGTGACATCGGTCATCGTGACCTCCGTCAGCTTGCCGTCCGTGACCTTGACCCCGGTGGAGTTGATCGACGCCCCCGTCGAACCGTCCTTGGCCGAGATGACGATCCGCGCCCCGGCGGGCTGCGCCGAGTCCTTGCCGCCCTTGTCGTCATCGGCGTTGGCGCTGCCCCCGCACGCGGTCAGCACCAGGCCACCGACCACCAGGGCCGCGACGGCCACGACTCCGCGTCGCGCTGCTATGTCCGACGTTGTCACGAGTGACTCCATTTTCCGGTATGTACGTGATCCGCTCCCCTGCGGAAGGAGAGAGGGCCCGCCCCCACCCCCGGGTTCCGCGCATCCGGAACGAAGGCGGTCACGTGACAGAACCGGGACAATCTCGCGGAGGAGGCCGGTCCCGGGGTGGGTTGCCCCAGCCCTACTCCGGCGGCCGGTTGTACCTGTCCAGGGCGGCCTTGGTGGTGGAGGTGTCGAGAAGACGCAGCTCCCACGGCCCGGTGTTCACCTCGAACCCCTTCCCGAAGCCGACCCACTTGCCCGCGATACGGCGGCCGGTGGGCTCCACCAGCATCTGAAGGGCCCCGAAGTACCGTGCGCCCCGGTAGTAGCCGTCGGTCGCGGTCTGCTCCGTCCACGTTCCCGTGACGGTGCTTCCGTCGAGCTGGAGATCAAGGGTGAGCGGGCTGTCCGGGTTGAGCGAAGCCCCCGGCAGGCTGCGGCCGGTGATCCGGTTGCCGTGCTGGAGCAGGACGACGTGGTGCTTGCCGGTGAACACCTGGTTCCCCCGGCCGCTGGAGACGAACTCGTAGGTGGACAGCCACACGCCCGAGTAGGTGCCCTGCGGTGTCGGTTGGACGGCGGAGGTGGTGGTTCCGCGCGAGGGACTGCCGACGGGTGACCCCTTCAGATCGTGTCCGCCATGGCCGTCGTCCGACACACGGACAAGAACGGGCGACGGAAAGCCGAGAGAGCCGACCGGGAGCCCCGTGACGGCCTCCAGAGCACGCGCGTACAGCGGCCGGGGAGCGCCCGTAGCGCCGCTCTCCCAGCGCTGCACCAGCCGCTTGCTGGCGTCGTTGGGACTGCCCGCACGGTCCCCGGCGTCGCGGATGGCGCGGGCGAACTCATCCTGACTAAGGAGCAGCCCCATACGGACCGCCCGGAGGGTGCTGTTCGGTGTCGTCATGCGGTCACGGTAGCTGTACGGCCCCACCAATGACACCGGAATGTCGCCCTGTGTGTCGTCGGTATGACGCCGCAATCGTCGTCGCGCAACCCACAGCGAGAGGGCGAACGTGATCGGTAAACGAACCCCCGCGACCGTGCGACCGGTCCGGGGGCGCGGCCACCAGCTTCAAGGGAGCTGACGACATTGAGCATTATCCATACGATCATGCGACAGGCGCTGAGTGTCTTATTGCCGGGCAGGGGGAAGCGGCGGGCGGGTGCTCGTCCGGTTCCGGAGGCTCCCGCGCGGTGCCCGTACGCGCCCCGCGCCTGTGCCGCGCGGGCCCGCGCGCCCCGGTCGCCGTACGGGCTGTGCGGTCTGCTGGACGGGGCCGGTACGGCGGTGATCCGTCCCTATGTGCTCGCTGCTGAGGGCGGGGAGGGTGCGCGGTGAACGTCGGTACCCGCCCCGCGTCGGGCGACTCGCGCATGACCATCGAGATCTACCGGGTGGGCCCGGACGGCAAGCGGACCGGCCCCACCGTGCGTCGCGTGTTCCGGGGTGTTCCGGGGCCGTTGATGCTGGTGTCGGACCGCTGGCCGCCGTGCCGCTGCCCGCGCTGCCTCGGCGTCCGGCCGGACGTTCCCGGCTTCGCCGGACGGGAGGCGTGAGGTGATGTCCCCGCACAGGAAGCCGAACCGTCGGCGCTGCGGCGCACCGGGCCGGATGCCGGTCGACCTGGTCGCGCTGATGCTCGCGCACATCCCCGACACCAGTGACCCCCGGGTGTCGGTGAGCGTCGACCTGTGCTGCCAGCTGGAGGAACACGACACCGGCCCGCACTGCGATCTGACCTGGGAGCTGGACGACGCCAGCTATGGCGAGGTGTGGGCCCAGTGGCCGGAGGGCGGTCCGGCCGAGCAGGTGCTCGTGCTACCGGACTGCGATGCCGTCAGCGGGCCCACCCCGAAGGACGTGGCCTGCATGCTCTACGAGGATCATCAGGGCTGCCACACCTTCGAGTACTCCGGTCCCGACCGGGCGGCGGTGGACAGGGCCGAACCCGCCGCAGAGAGCGACCCGCGCGGCATGCAGTAACACCCCCTCAGCGTCCCTCCGTTCGGGGATCGGGAAAGCCCCCGGGCGGAGGCGCGGGACCCACCGGCCGTCCGCCTCGCACCTCCTCCTCTCACCCAGCCCCGTACAACTCCCCGTAAGACGGCCAGAGGCCACCCGCGTTCTCCACGGAGTGGGCCGCGCGGAGGGCCTTGGTGATCGCTCTTGTGACCGTGTCCGCGCCCGCCGCCAGGATCTCGTTCAGGAGCAGCGGCTGGTCCGGCGGGAGCGGACGCGCACCCGTCGCCAGGGTGAAGACCGTGTCGCCGTCGTTGAGGAGGTGCACCGGGCGGACCGCGCGGGCGATGCCGTCGTGGGACGTCCCGGCGAGCTTCTGGGCCTGGGCCTTGGAGAGCGCGGCGTCGGTGGCGACCACCGCGAGGGTGGTGTTGAGGGGCGGCAGGGAGTTACGGGCCGCCGCCTCGGCCAGCCTGCCGCGCGCCCGCTCGTGCACCTCCGCCGGCGGATACGCCACCCGCCCGCCGAACAACTCCCCGTACAGAACACCCGTCTCCGGATCCACCCCCTCGCCCGCCGCGTTCGCCACCACCAGCGCCGCCACCGTGAACCCCGACTCCGTCACCGTGCTCGCCGTACCGACCCCGCCCTTCAGATGGCCCACGGCCGCGCCCGTCCCGGCGCCCACACAGCCCTCGGCCACCGGTGTTCCGGGCTCGCTCGCCGCCGCCACCGTCACGGCGTCCCGACCGGTCGCCGCGTCCGGACGCGCCCGGAAGTCCCCACCGCGCCCCAGGTCGAAGACACAGGCCGCAGGGACCACCGGCACCACATGCGCCGGGTCCGGGCCCACCCGCACCCCGCGCCCGCGCTCCTCCAGCCAGGCCATCACCCCGGCCGCCGCGTCGAGCCCGTACGCGCTGCCGCCGGTCAGCACGATCGCCTCGACCTTCTGCACCACATTGCGCGGATCGAGCGCGTCCGTCTCCTTGGTGCCGGGACCGCCACCGCGCACATCCACCCCGGCCACCGCGCCGCCCTCCGGGGCGAGCACCACCGTCGTCCCGGTCAGCCGGCCGTCCCCGGTCAGCGTCGCATGCCCCACCCGCAGACCGGTCACATCCGTCAGAGCGTCAACTGTCATGCGGTCCAGTGTGGAGGTGTGGGGGGTGCCTCTGGGGGAGCCGGTCGGTCCCGCCGCGCCCGCTGCCGTCCCGCCCGGCCTAGTCCAACCCGTTCTCACCCCGTCGGCGCTGGAGCCCGTACCGTGCGCCCCCGCCCCCGGCCCCGCGCCGCCAGCGTCTCCCCGGTCGCCACCGTGAGCGCCGCCACCAACCCGGCCGCGAGGACCGCCCAGTGTCCGAGGAAGGTGCAGCAGATCACCAGCAGTGCCGCCGACGGCAGGACCAGTTGCTGGGTGATGCCCGCCTTGAAGTGGCGGGAGTGCAGTGCCCACACCGCCAGCAGATACAGCGCCGTCGGCAGGGTCACCGCCGCCGAGGCCGCCAGCCTGGAGATGTGCGCCTCGTGCACGGCCTGCTCGATCGCCACCTCCAGGCCCCCGCCGATCGCCGCCGCCGACGCGAAGATCAGATAGTGGCCGTACCCCCACAGGAACGACTGCCGGTTGCTCCGCAGATGCCCGTGGATCGGGACCACGAAGTAGATCCACCAGGCCGCGAACACGATGAGCAGCCCACCCGCCGCGATCGGCAGCAGATCGCCCACCGCCTCGTTCTCGTCCACCCCCGACTTCACCGCCACCGTCGCCGCCGCGATCGACTCGCCCAGCACGATGATGGTGAACAGTCCGTAGCGCTCCGCGATGTGATGCGGATGCCAGGACGTGGCGAAACCCCGCTCCGAGAGCAGCGGCACACACAGTTCGGCGATCACCATCACGAGGAACACCCACCCGCGCGCGCCCGGCGGCAGCACCACCAGCCCCAGCCAGCCGATCTGGCACACCAGGATGCCGATCGCGTACCGCAGGGCGCACCGCCGCTCCGGTCCCTCGGCGTTCCTCGCCGCCCGCAGCCACTGGGACGCCATCGCCACCCGCATGATCGCGTAGCCCAGCCAGACCAGCAGGAACTCGTGCTGGTCGAAGGCGCGCGAGACCCCGGCGGCCAGCACCAGGACGCCCGCGATCTGCACCAGCGTCACCACGCGGTACAGCACGTCGTCGTTGTCGTACGCCGAGGCGAACCAGGTGAAGTTCATCCACGCCCACCAGATGGCGAAGAACACCATGGCGTAGTTCAGGATCCCCCTGCCGACCTGCCCCTCGGCCAGCGCGTGCACCAGTTGGACACCCGCCTGGGCCACCGCGACCACAAAGCACAGGTCGAAGAAGAGTTCGAGGGGGGTGGAGGCGCGGTGCGCCTCGCCCCGGCCCCGCGCGGTGAGCCGGCGCAGCGCCCCCGGTGGCGGCGAGGGCTGGGGCTGGGGCTGGGGTGGGGGTGGGGGAGTCGGGCTGGAGGTCATAGCTTCCATAACAGCCCACATCGGATCGGAAATCGTGCCTAGACGCGACCGCGGGGGTCTCCCGTCCGGGGCCGTACGCTGGAGGCATGAGTACCGCCTCCGCCCCCGAGCCGCGCGCCCCGAAGCCCCGGCTGGTCTTCGATGATCCGCTGGACGCCCAGTCCTCGGACGACACCGACCGTGGCTGGGGCGAGCGGACCGCCCCGGAGAGCGCCGACGACCTCAAGCGCTTCCTCGACGAGAAGCCGCCCCACCACCTGTGAAGCGCGGCGGCGGGGCGGGACGCCACCCGCGCTACCGCTCGTCGTGCCCCGACCCGCGCTGGGCGACCAGCGCGTCCCGGATCTCCTTGAGCACCTCCAGCTCGCTCACCTCGATGACCTCCTGGGTGCCCTCCTTCGCCTTGCGGCGGGCCTCCACCCGGGCCAGATACTTCGCCATCGGCAGCACCATCAGGAAGTAGACGACCGCCGCCGTGATCACAAAGCTGAGCGCGGCGCCGAGCACCGAGCCCCACAGGATCATCACGCCACTGCTGACCGTGCCGTCCGCGGCCTTCTCGCAGGGGCCCTTGAGGCAGGAGCTGTAGCTGTCCAGGTTCTGTGTGCCGATCGCCCCGACCAGCGGGTTGATGATGCCCTTCACCACCGAGTTGACGACGTTGGTGAAGGCGGCGCCGATGACCACCGCTACTGCCAGATCGACGACGTTGCCGCGCGTCAGAAAGGCTTTGAAGCCGTCCCAGACGCCCGGTTCCTTCTTCTCGCTCACCTCGGAGCCTTCTTTCGTACCTGTGGGGAGTGGCCGAACAGACCGGTCCGCAACCTACGTCAGGGCGCAGCCGTTCTGTCCAATCCCCTCCCTCGAACGAGGGACTTGACAGGGGGCCTGAGAAAGGTCCTGAGCAGGGGCCTGGGCGGGGGATCGAGGGCGGGGCTGCCGGGTGGCCCGCCGCCGGGTTCAGCACAGTGTCACCGCCAGCCGCCCCGTGGTGCCCGCGCCGACCAGCCGCGCGGCCGTCGCCCGGGGGACCGACAGCACCACCAGCGCCCCGGTACCGGCCGACTCGTCCACCGGCTCCGGCACCTCCGTCACCAGCGCGCCCCGCGCCACCACCCGCGCGTCCCCGCCCGCCGCCGACCCCTGGGCCGCGACCACATCGACCCGGTCACCGGCCCGCAGCAACCGGACCGTGGCGCCGTCCGCGATCCGCACCGGCGCGGTCACCCGCTCGGCCCGCCGTTCCTCGCCCGTCCCGGCCGGGGCCGGATGCCCCCGCGCCCGCCCGTCGCCCCCGGCGTCCGCGACGACCAGGGCGGCGGCGATGAGCGCCAGCCCGGCGGCGAGCCCCCGCCCACCCCGCCGTACCCACCGCCGCCGCCACGGCCCGTAGCGCATACCGCGCACCCGCACGGGCGCGAACTGCGGCACCGACCGGGGCGGCGGCACATCACTGCCGGACGGGTGGGGGCACGGGTCCCCGGTGAAGGACTGAGGGGAGTGAGAGATGCGCGGGACGGGAGGAACGGGAGGAACGGACACGGCGGTCACCACCTGCGAGCGAGGGAAGGGGAGGGAAGCGGCTGCTCAGCCATGGATTCGGCTGCTCAGCCATGGATCCGGCTGCTCAGCCCACGATGGGCCTTCTCGCCGATCCCCGCCGAAGCCCGTGCCCTACTCCCCGGTTGTGGACAACTCCGCCACCCGAACGAGGAGTTCCGCCGCCCACATCCCCAAAACAGTGCGCCCCCGCCCCCACCTACGGCAGCGCGATCCCCGGATCCGCCCCGTTGAGCGCGTTCGCGCACAGACAGTCGCGCGCCTCGTTCGACGGCAGCGAGGCCACCGTGTCGAAGAGCACGTCCCGCAGTCGGTCGACGTTGGCCGCGAACACCCTCAGCACCTCGTCGTGCGAGACGCCCTCGCCGCTCTCGGCGCCCGCGTCCAGGTCCGTGACCAGGGCCAGCGAGGAGTAGCACAGCTCCAGCTCACGGGCGAGCGTGGCCTCCGGGTGCCCGGTCATCCCCACCACCGACCAGCCCTGCGCCGTGTGCCACAGCGACTCGGCGCGGGTGGAGAAGCGCGGTCCCTCGATCACGACCAGCGTCCCGCCCTCCACCACCTCCCAGTCCCGGCCGCGCGCCGCCTTGAGCGCACCGGCCCGGCCGACGGGGCAGTACGGGTCGGCGAAGGAGATATGGACGACGTTGGAGGCGGACCCGTCGGGCAGCGGCAGCCCGTCGTAGAACGTCTGGGGTCGGCCGCCCTTCGTACGGTCCACCAGCTGGTCGGGGATCAGCAGGGTCCCCGGGCCGTAGTCGGGCCTCAGGCCGCCCACCGCGGAGGGGCCGAGGACCTGGCGCACCCCGAGGGAGCGCAGCGCCCAGAGGTTGGCCCGGTAGTTGATGCGGTGCGGCGGCAGATGGTGTCCGCGGCCGTGCCGGGGCAGGAAGGCGACCCGCCGGCCGGCGATCTCGCCGACGAAGAGGGAGTCACTGGGCGGCCCGTACGGGGTGTCGACCTGGACCTCGGTCACCTCGTCCAGGAACGAGTAGAAGCCGGAGCCGCCGATTACACCGATCTCTGCGTTCGCCATGCCCAGCACATTAGTCGCCGGGCGGGGCGCAGGCGGCGGACCCGGATGCCCGGCGGACCCGGATGCCGGCCGGACTCCGGATGCCGGCTAGACCCCGGATGCCGGCCGGACCCGGACGCCCGCCGGACCCCGTCGCGTCCGTCCCCCGGAGCGCCCGGCCCGCCGGGGACGCCGAAAACCCCGCCGTCACGTGGACGGCGGGGCCGATGGGCGGCGGTCAGGCCGCGGAGCTGCTGGTGGAGGTGCCGGAGCCGGACGGCTTCGAGGACTTCCCGTCGGAGGACGACGAGGAGGAGGTGGAGGAAGAGGCCGACGACGAGGAGTCGGAGGACGACGACTTCGCGTCCGCGTTCGCGGCGGGCTTCGACGCCGGGGCGCTGCTCGACGAGGAGCCGCGGCTGTCGTTGCGGTAGAAGCCCGAGCCCTTGAAGACGATGCCTACCGCGGAGAACACCTTCTTGAGGCGGCCACCGCAGGTGGGGCACTCGGTCAGGGCGTCGTCGGTGAACTTCTGCACCGCCTCGAGGCCCTCGCCGCACTCGGTGCACTGGTACTGGTACGTCGGCACTGTCTTCCTCCTGGCACTCTCACTCGATGAGTGCTAACGACGGTCCATAGTGACGTATTCCTCGGGATCAGTCCACCGCCACCGGGGCGCGGTGACCCACGCCACGCGCCACCGTACGGCCACGGGGGCGCGTGTTGAGCCGGGAGCGCAGGGACAGGAGCGTCACCAGGGCGAGCAGGGTGCCGCCCATCGGCACCAGGAACCCGGCACCGTCCCAGAAGCGGTCCTCCAGCTGTCCGGCGACCGTCACGGCCGCCGCCTGCCCCAGGGCGACCGCGCCGGTCAGCCAGGTGAACGCCTCTGTGCGGGCCCCGGCCGGGACCAGGCCGTCGACCAGGGTGTAGCCGGTGATCAGGGCGGGGGCGATGGACATGCCGACCAGCAGGCCGAGCCCGGCCAGGACCGGCGCCGAGTGCGCCGCCCAGAGACCGGACGCGGTCAGCGCGAGCGCCGCGTAGCCGACGACCAGCCGGTGCTGCGGGGCCGACTTCCAGGCGATGGCGCCGCAGACGATGCCGGAGATCATGTTGCCCGCCGCGAAGACGCCGTACAGGACGCCGTTCAGCCCCGGTTCGCCGATCGACTCGCTGAACGCGGCCAGCGACACCTGCATCCCGCCGAAGACCGCCCCGATGCCCAGGAACGCCACGATCAGCACCCGTACGCCGGGCACCCGCAGCGCGGAAGCCCGCTCCACGCGCGCGTGGTGGCCGCCCGATACCTGGGGCTGGCTCTTCTTCTGCGCGGCGAACAGCAGACCGCCGACCAGGGTGAGCGCGGCCTCGGTGAGCAGACCGGCGGCCGGGTCGACGGTGGTGCACAGGGCCGTCGCCAGCAGCGGGCCGACGACGAAGGTCAGCTCGTCCGTCACGGACTCGAAGGCGGCGGCGGTGCTCATCAGGGGCGTGCCCTGGAGCCGGGCGGCCCAGCGGGCGCGGACCATGGGGCCGATCTGCGGCACGGAGGCGCCGGTGGGGACGGCCGCGACGAACAGCGCCCACAGGGGCGCCCCCGAGAGCGCCAGCGCGGTCAGGGCGAGGCCCGACAGGGTGTGCGCGAGGACGCCGGGGAGCAGCACCGCGCGCTGCCCGTGCCGGTCGGCCAGACGGCCCGTGAAGGGCGCGAACAGCGCCATGGAGACGCCGGTGACGGCCGCGACGGCGCCCGCCGCGCCGTAGGAGCCGGTGGTGTGCTGCACCAGCAGCACGATGGAGATGGTGAGCATCGCGAACGGCTGCCGGGCGGCGAAGCCGGGGAGCAGGAACGTCCAGGCGCCCCGGGTGCGCAGCAGTTGTCCGTAGCCCGGACGGGAAACGTTCGGCGCGTCCTTCGAGGGCTCGCCGGTGACCGCGGAATCCACGGCCCCGTGCCTTTCTGCCGCCTGGTAGCGCGCCCGTGCGGGGGGCGCCGAGAGCTGTCCTCTTGCGCGGAACTGCGGTAGATACCGGCATCCACTGCGAGGTGCTTCCGGCCGCCATACGGTCGTCGCGCCAGCTCTGCGTCAGGCAGAGTCGGTTCGATCAGGTCCGCCCCCATCGTACAAGGGTGCGGGCCCGCGAGCCGCTCACCGACCGACAGGGCACCCGCCCCGCTCGCACCCGCCCCGCTCGCACCCGCCCGGCTCGCACCCGCCCCGCGCGCGGGAACCCCGCCGACCCGCACCCGCCCGGCGCGCAGGCACCCCGCGCGCGGGAACCCCGCCCACCCGCAGACACCCCACCCGCACCCGCCCGGCTCGCACCCGCCCCGCGCGCGGGAACCCCGCCGACCCGCAGACACCCGCTCGCACCCACCCCGCGCGCGGGAACCCCGCCCCCCCGCAGACACCGCACCCACCCCCGCAGACACCCCCCCCGCAGACACCCCCCACCCCCCACCCTTACCTCCGCCGCACCCCCGTAGCCCCCGTCCCCGCCCCGTTCGGCCCCAGCCACCCCGCCAGCTTGCCGCCGTGGCCGACCGCGCGGAGGCGGGCCTCGGCGGCGTCGCGGACCGGGTCGGTGGCGACGACGAGGAGTTCGTCGCCGCGCCGCAGCACCGTGCTGGGCAGGGGGACGAACGATTTTCCTTCGCGCACGACCAGGGTGACCGCGGCGCCCGCCGGGAGCCGCAGCTCATTGACCTCGACACCGTGCATCCGGGAGCCCTCGGGGATGGCGACCGACAGCAGATGGCCGCGCAGCCGCTCCAGGGGGGCCGATTCGATGCCCAGGTCGGCCGCCTCGGCGCCCTTGCCCAGCTTCAGCATGCGGGCGAGCCACGGCAGGGTGGGCCCC
Organism: Streptomyces sp. NPDC004610; assembly: GCF_040609715.1. Classification (NCBI taxonomy): domain Bacteria; kingdom Bacillati; phylum Actinomycetota; class Actinomycetes; order Kitasatosporales; family Streptomycetaceae; genus Streptomyces; species Streptomyces sp. NPDC004610. The sequence continues at coordinate 22,451 of NZ_JBEXLA010000049.1, forward strand.
TGGACCAGGGTGTAGACGACGACCAGCACGAACACGACGTTGAAGATCGTGCGGCTGCCCTCGACGCCGTTCACCATGGGGATGGTCGCCAGGATGATGGGCACCGCGCCGCGCAGCCCGGCCCACGACATCAGGGCCTGCTCCGTCCAGGGCACCCGGAACGGCGTCAGGCACACCACCACGCTCAGGGGCCGCGCCACCATGGTCAGCACCAGCCCGATGAGCAGTGCCGGGATGATGTCGTCGCCCAGTTCGTGCGGGGTGACCAGCAGGCCGAGCAGCACGAACATGCCGATCTGGGCGATCCAGCCGAGCCCGTCGGCGAAGCCCCGGGTGGCGGGCGCGTGCGGCAGCCGGGCGTTGCCCAGCACCATGGCGGCCAGATAGACGGCGAGGAAGCCGCTGCCATGGGCCAGCGCGCCGGCCGCGTAGGCGGTGACGGCGATGGCCATGACGGCGATCGGGTAGAGGCCGGAGGCGGGCAGCGCCACATGCCGCAGCCCCCAGGCGCCCACGAACCCGACCGCGAGGCCGATGGCGGCGCCGATGGCCAGCTCCATCGCTATCGTCCCCAGCAGGACGTACCAGTGGTCGATCGGCCCGGCGGTGGAGAAGGCGACGACCAGGATGACGACCGGGGCGTCGTTGAAGCCGGACTCGGCTTCCAGGGTGCCCGTCACGCGCGCGGGCAGCGGAATCCTGCGCAGTACCGAGAAGACCGCCGCCGCGTCCGTGGAGGACACCACGGCCCCGATGATCAGTGCCTGCCGCCAGTCCAGCCCGACCAGGTAGTGCGCGGCCACCGCGGTGATCCCGACGCTCACCGCGACCCCGGCCAGGGCCAGCGCGGAGGCCGCGGGCAGGGCCGGTTTGATCTCCTTCCACTTCGTGCCGAGCCCGCCCTCGGCCAGGATCACGACCAGGGCCGCGTATCCGATGACCTGGGTCAGTTCGGCGTTGTCGAATTGGATGTCGCCGATGCCGTCCTGCCCCATCGCGACGCCGATGCCCAGGTACACGAGCAGGCTGGGGAGCCCGCTGCGCGAGGAGATCCGGACGGCCGCGACGGCGACGAGCAGGACGAGCGAGCAGACGAGCAGGAGTTCGTTGAGGTCGTGGACAGTCAGCGGCCGTTCCCTTCCCTGGCCCACGCGCGCGTCCCGCGCATGAGCAGACACGTACACCGGACACGGGAGGGCGTGGCGCCCTCCGGTCCCATTACTTCGTTACCTTACCTAACTCTTGACGCTTTCTTGACGCGGTTGCGGGACAAGATCGAACGCTCGTGCGCGCCGGTTCCCCGGTCCGCGTCAAGTGCCCTCAGGCCCTGCGCCTATGGTTGCTCCAGCGTTCAGTCAAAAGCACAGCCCGCCCTGCCGCTCGCGTGAGGACAGCAAGGACAGCGATGCCCCCCAACACCACCGCCACCACGGGTCGCACGCCCGGCACATCCGGCAGGAAGAAGGGACGTAAGGCCCGGCTGTTCGTGCTGGTCCTGGTGCTGGCGATCATCGGCGGCCTCGCCTATGGGGCGTACTGGACCATCAGTACCGTGCGCGCCTCCTTCCCGCAGACCACGGGCGAGATCACCCTGGACGGCCTCGCGGGCCCGGTGGACGTCAAACGCGACGGCAACGGCATCCCGCAGATATACGCCTCCTCCGACGAGGACCTGTTCATGGCCCAGGGCTATGTGCAGGCGCAGGACCGGTTCTACGAGATGGATGTGCGCCGCCACATGACCTCGGGGCGCCTGTCGGAGATGTTCGGCGAGGGCCAGGTCGAGAACGACGCCTTCCTGCGCACCCTGGGCTGGGACCGGGTGGCGAAGGAGGAGTACGACTCCACGCTCAGCGACGAGACCAAGTCGTACCTCCAGGCGTACGCCAAGGGGGTCAACGCCTATCTCGCGGGCAAGGACGGCGCGGACATCTCCCTGGAGTACGCGGCGCTCGGCTTCACCAACGACTACGCGCCCCAGGAGTGGACCCCGGTCGACTCGCTGGCCTGGCTGAAGGCGATGGCCTGGGACCTGCGCGGCAATATGCAGGACGAGATCGACCGGGCCCTGATGACCAGCCGGCTCGGCCCGCAGCAGATCGCCGACCTGTACCCGCAGTACCCCTACGACCGCAACCAGGCGATCGTCCAGGAGGGCCAGTACGACGAGCTGACCGAGACCTTCGACGGCGGCGACGACGGCGCCACCACCGGCGACGGCACCGGCACCGGGACGGGCACCGACGGCACGGGCACCGGCACCGGCCTGACCGACCCCGCCACCGGCCTCGGCACGGGCACCGACGGCGCCTCGGACGCCACCGGGACGGGCACCGGCACCTCCACCGAGTCCTCGGGCCTCCAGAGCCAGCTCTCGGGCCTGTACGACCTGCTCGACAACGTGCCCGAGGCCGTCGGGGTGAACGGCAACGGCATCGGCTCCAACTCCTGGGTCGTCGGCGGCGAGCACACCATCACCGGCAAGCCGCTGCTGGCCAACGACCCGCACCTGTCGGCGGCGCTGCCCTCGGTCTGGTACCAGATGGGCCTGCACTGCCGCGAGGTCTCCGAGAGCTGCCAGTACGACGTCAGCGGCTACACCTTCGCCGGGATGCCCGGCGTGGTCATCGGCCACAACCAGGACATCTCCTGGGGCATGACCAACTCCGGCGCCGATGTCACCGACCTCTACCTGGAGAAGCTCACCGGCGACGGCTACCTCTACGACGGCAAGGTCAAGCCGTTCACCACCCGCGAGGAGACCATCGAGGTCGCCGGCGGCGAGTCCAAGACCATCGTGGTCCGCGAGACCAACAACGGCCCCCTGCTCTCCGACCGCGCCGCCGAACTCGTCCAGGTCGGCAAGAGGGCCGGGGTCGACACCGCCGCCCCCGACCGCGGCGACGGCTACGGGGTCGCCCTGCGCTGGACCGCGCTCGACCCGGGCACCTCCATGGACGCCGTCTTCGCGATGAACAAGGCGTCCGACTGGGAGGAGTTCCGCGAGGCGGCGACGCTCTTCGAGGTGCCCTCGCAGAACCTCGTCTACGCCGACACCGAGAACCACATCGGCTACACCCTGCCCGGAAAGATCCCCACGCGCGCGCAGGGCGCCGACGGCTCCGTCCCGCAGCCCGGCTGGGACCCGGACCACGCCTGGACCGGCTGGGTCGACCAGGACGAGCTGCCCTACGAGTACGACCCGGACCGCGGCTACATCGTCACCGCCAACCAGGCCGTCGTGGACGAGGACGACTACCCGCACACCCTCACCACCGACTGGGGGTACGGCACCCGCAGCCAGCGCATCACCGATCTGATCGAGTCGAAGATCAAGGACGGCGGCAAGGTCTCCACCGACGACATGCGCCAGATGCAGCTGGACAACAGCAGCGAGATCGCCCGGCTGCTGGTCCCGGTGCTGCTGAAGATCGACGTCGACGACAAGGACGTCCGCGAGGCGCAGAAGCTCCTGGAGGGCTGGGACTACACCCAGGACGCCGATTCGGCGGCGGCGGCCTACTTCAACTCGGTGTGGCGCAACATCCTCAAGCTCGCCTTCGGCAACAAGCTGCCCAAGGAACTGCGCGTCCAGGGCCAGTGCCTGTGGGTCGACCCCATCGCGAACACCGGTCCGGTGGATGACGACACCAAGGTCCGCGAGTGCGGTCGGCGCGACGCCGACCAGGCGCAGCCCGACGGCGGCGACCGCTGGTTCGAGGTGGTGCGCAATCTGATGGACGAGCCGGACAGCGAGTGGTGGACGACGCCGGAGTCGGGCAACGGCCGCCCGGCCGCCGACAACCGCGACGAGCTGCTGCGCCGGGCCATGATCGACGCCCGCTGGGAGCTGACGGCCAAGCTCGGCAAGGACATCGACACCTGGAGCTGGGGCCGGCTGCACCGGCTGTTCCTGAAGAACCAGACCCTGGGCACCGAGGGCCCCGGCTTCCTCCGGTACGCCCTCAACCGGGGCCCCTGGAAGCTCGGCGGCGGCGAGGCCACGGTCAACGCGACCGGCTGGAACGCGGCGGGCGGCTACGGCGTCGTCTGGGTGCCGTCGATGCGGATGGTGGTCAACCTCGACGACCTCGACAAGTCGAAGTGGATCAACCTCACCGGCGCCTCCGGGCACGCCTACAACGCCCACTACACCGACCAGACCCAGATGTGGGTCGACGGCGAACTGCTGGACTGGGCGTTCACCGAGCAGGCGGTGGAGGAGAGCACCAGCGACACGCTGGTCCTCAGGCCCTGAGCCACCACCCCGTGACCCCGGTTCCGCAAGGGCCCTCCACGCGCGTGGAGGGCCCTTCCCGTCTCGGTCGGTCTCCTGCCGGATCAGCCGAAGCGGCGTACGCCCGACGGGGTGACGACGGCCTGCACCGCGCGGTCGTGCGGCTCGGTGGGGACCCGCTCCAGGACCTCCGCGTCGTACAGCAGCACCACCAGGGCGGGCCGGGCGCCCGCGCGCTCCAGCCGGGCCAGGACCCGGTCGTAGGAGCCGCCGCCGCGGCCCAGGCGCATCCCGCGGGCGTCGACCGCCAGGCCCGGCAGCAGCACCACCTCGGCGTCCGTCACCGCGTCCGGGCCGAGCGCCTCGCCGGCCGGTTCGAAGAGGGTCATCCGCCCGCCGCGCCGCACCCGCGCGAGGGAGCCCTCGCCGTCGTAGGCGCCCCAGTCCAGGTCGTTGTCCGGCAGCAGGGCGGGCAGCAGGACCCGCACGCCCCGCGCGCGCAGGGCGTCCAGCAGGGCGATGGTGCCGGGCTCGCTGCCCACCGAGACATACGCCGCCACCGTGCGCGCCCGCGCCAGCTCGGGCAGTTCGAGCGCCCGTTCGGCCAGCGCCCGCCCCGCGTCCCGTACGACATCTCCCGGCAACCTCTCCCTCACCGTGAGGAGATGTCGCCGCAATGTTCGTTTGCCAGTGTCACGCGCACGTTCGAAATGATTCATTCCTGCTCCCATACTGTAATAATTGTGCTCATATGAGAGCCAATTAACCGGAGCCGCAGATTCATCACAAAGGCACCGGATAGGGTTGCGCCCATGACTCAGTCGCACCCCAGGATCAGCAAGGCTGTCATTCCCGCAGCAGGTCTGGGCACCCGGTTCCTGCCGGCCACCAAGGCCACTCCCAAGGAGATGCTGCCGGTCGTGGACAAGCCGGCGATCCAGTACGTGGTCGAGGAGGCCGTCGCCGCCGGACTCGACGACGTCCTCATGGTCACGGGACGCAACAAGCGCCCCCTGGAGGACCACTTCGACCGCAACTACGAGCTTGAGTCGGCTCTCGGCAAGAAGGGCGACGCCGCGCGGCTCGCCAAGGTCCAGGAGTCCAGCGACCTCGCCACCATGCACTACGTCCGCCAGGGCGACCCCAAGGGCCTCGGCCACGCCGTGCTCTGTGCCGCCCCGCACGTCGGCGACGAACCCTTCGCCGTCCTCCTCGGCGACGATCTGATCGACCCCCGCGACCCCCTCCTCCAGCGCATGATCGACGTCCGCGAGCAGCACGGCGGCAGCGTCATCGCCCTCATGGAGGTCGCCCCCGAGCAGATCCACCTCTACGGCTGCGCCGCCGTCGACGCCACCGACGAGGGCGATGTCGTCAAGGTCCACGACCTGGTCGAGAAGCCCACCGCGGCCGACGCCCCCTCGCACTACGCCATCATCGGCCGCTATGTCCTCGACCCCCATGTCTTCGGCATACTCCGCCGGACCGAGCCCGGCCGGGGCGGCGAGATCCAGCTCACCGACGCCCTCCAGCAGCTCGCCCAGGACGAGAAGGTCGGCGGCCCCGTGCACGGCGTCGTCTTCAAGGGCCGCCGCTATGACACCGGCGACCGCGGCGACTACTTGCGTGCCATTGTCAGACTCGCGTGCGAACGTGAAGATCTGGGACCGGACTTCCGGACCTGGCTCCGCAGTTACGTCACCGAGGAGATGTAGCCACTTGAGCACCGCCGCGCCCCGCCCCGCCGGCCAGGACCACCTCTGGTCGGTGGACGAACACCTGGAGGACATCCTCGCCACCGTCCGCCCGCTCGACCCCATCGAGCTACAGCTGCTCGACGCCCAGGGCTGTGTCCTGGTCGAGGACATCACCGTGCCGCTGTCGCTCCCGCCGTTCGACAACAGCTCGATGGACGGGTACGCGGTCAGGGTCGCGGATGTCGCGGGCGCGAGCGAGGAGTTCCCCGCCGTCCTGGAGGTCGTCGGGGACGTGGCGGCGGGCCAGGCCGACCTGCTCACCGTCGGCGCCGGACAGGCCGCCCGCATCATGACCGGCGCCCCCCTGCCGCCGGGCGCGGAGGCCGTCGTCCCCGTCGAGTGGACCGACGGCGGGCTCGGCGGCGGCCCGGTCACCGGGATGCGCGCCCGCAGCCTCGGCCCCGAGGGCGCCACCGGCCAGGTCCACGTCCACCGCGAGGCCTCGCCCCGCGCCCATGTCCGCGCCCGGGGCAGCGACGTCAGGGCGGGCGCCCGCGCGCTGGAGGCCGGTACGGTCCTCGGGCCGCCGCAGATCGCCCTGCTCGCCGCCATCGGCCGCGGCACCGTCCGGGTCCGCCCCCGCCCGCGCGTGGTCGTGATGTCCACCGGCAGCGAACTCGTCCAGCCCGACGAACAGCTCGGCAGCGGCCAGATCTACGACTCCAACAGCTTCGCCCTCACCGCCGCCGCCCGCGACGCCGGAGCCATCGCCTACCGGGTGGGCGCCGTCGCCGACGACGCCGACACCCTGCGCACCACCATCGAGGACCAACTCGTCCGCGCCGACCTCATGGTCACCACGGGCGGGGTGAGCGTCGGCGCCTACGACGTCGTCAAGGAGGCCCTCTCCCATGTGGGCGACGAGGACGAGGCGGGCAGCGGCATCGACTTCCGCAAGCTCGCCATGCAGCCCGGCAAGCCCCAGGGCTTCGGCTCCATCGGCCCCGACCACACCCCCCTGCTCGCCCTCCCCGGCAACCCGGTCTCCTCGTACGTCTCCTTCGAGCTGTTCGTCCGGCCCGCGATCCGCACGCTCATGGGCCTGCCCGGCGTCCACCGGCCCCGCACCCGCGCGCGACTGACCGCGCCCGAGGCGCTGACCTCGCCCAAGGGCCGCAGACAGTTCCTGCGCGCCACCCACGCCGACGGCACCGTCACCCCGGTCGGCGGCGCCGGATCGCATCTGATCGCCGCCCTCGCCCACGCCGACGCGCTGATCGTCGTCCCGGAGGACACCGAGCGCGTCGAGCCGGGCGCCGAGGTCGAGGTGGTCCTGCTCGGCTGAGCCGCCCCTGGTGGGGGTACCGTGTCGCGCACAACAGGCCCCTGCGGCGCGGCGGGCCCGGACCGGGAGCGCGACACACCATGAGCACGCAGGACCGACTCACCCACCTCGACGACGCCGGCGCGGCCCGCATGGTCGATGTCTCGGACAAGGCCGTGACGGCGCGCACGGCGCGCGCGAGCGGGCGCGTCCTGGTCTCGCCCCGGGTGGTCGAGCTCCTGCGCGGCGAGGGCGTACCCAAGGGCGACGCGCTCGCCACCGCGCGCATCGCGGGCATCATGGGCGCCAAACGCACCCCCGACCTGATCCCGCTCTGCCACCCGCTGGCGGTCTCAGGTGTGAAACTGGACCTGTCGGTCGCGGACGACGCCGTGGAGATCACCGCCACGGTGCGCACCACGGACCGCACGGGCGTCGAGATGGAGGCCCTCACCGCGGTCTCCGTCGCCGCGCTCACCGTGATCGACATGGTCAAGGCGGTCGACAAGGGAGCGGTCATCACGGACGTACGGGTCGAGGAGAAGACGGGCGGCACGTCCGGCAACTGGAGCCGGGCATGAGCGCCGCCCCCTACACCGCGCTGGTCGTCACCGCCTCCAACCGCGCCGCCGCCGGGGTCTACGAGGACAAGGGCGGCCCGCTGATCGCCGAGGGCCTCACCGCCTCCGGGTTCACCGTCGACGGCCCCCGGGTGGTGCCGGACGGCGACCCTGTGGAGGCCGCCCTGCGCGCGGGCGTCACCGCCGGGTACGACGTCATCGTCACCACCGGCGGCACCGGCGTCTCGCCCACCGACCGCACCCCGGAGGCCACCCGCGCGGTGCTCGACCGCGAGGTCCCCGGCATCGCGGAGGCGATCCGCGCCCACGGCCGCGACAAGGTCCCCACGGCCGCCCTGTCCCGGGGCCTGGCCGGGATCGCGGGCGGCACCCTGATCGTCAACCTGCCGGGCTCGACCGGCGGCGTACGGGACGGCCTGGCCGTTCTGGAGCCCCTGCTGCGGCACGCCGTGGACCAGCTCCGCGGCGGCGACCACCCCAGGCCCACCGCGGACCACGCGCGGGCCGACGACGCATCCAGACGCCCCGGGGGTGCCCGCTGAACAGTCCGTCATGGCCGGTGGAGCTGGTCGACGGCGATGTCGTCCTCCGGCCGATAAAACTGCGCGACCAGCGGGCCTGGCGTGAGGTCAACCGGCGCAACCGGGACTGGCTGCGCCCCTGGGAGGCGACCATCCCGCCGCCCACCCCGGGCGGCCCGATCACCCACCGCCCCACCTACCGCCAGATGGTCCGTCATCTGCGCGCCGAGGCCGGCGCCGGGCGGATGCTGCCCTTCGTCATCGAGTACCAGGGGCGGCTGGTGGGGCAGTTGACCGTCGCCGGGATCACCTGGGGCTCCATGTGCTCGGGGCACATCGGCTACTGGGTGGACCAGGCGGTGGCCGGGCGCGGGGTGATGCCGACCTCCGTGGCCCTCGTCGTCGACCACTGTTTCCGCACGATCGGGCTGCACCGCATCGAGGTGTGCATTCGCCCCGAGAACGGCCCGAGCCGCCGGGTCGTGGAGAAACTCGGATTCCGCGAGGAGGGCCTGCGCCCGCGTTATCTGCACATCGACGGTGCCTGGCGCGACCATCTCGTCTTCGCGCTCACCGCCGAGGAAGTCCCCGAGGGGCTCCTCGCCCGCTGGCAGCGCTCGCGCGCGCAGAGCACGGCCCAGGAGCGGCCGAGCAGGCCCTGGGACCGGCAGAACACCCCGGGGAATCCTCCGTGACCGGGACGACCCGGCATTAAAATTGAATACATGTTCGAATTCGATCGCATCGATGCATTGGATTTCATGGTTCGTACCGTCTGTTGATCGCATCGATCACAAAAAAAGTTCGAAATATCAGCCGGATCGTGCGACACACCGGCTCAATTGGCGGATGGCCCCACACAAACCCCTCTACCGTGTGAGGCGTGAGCAGCAGCGGCCTCATCTACGCAGTCATTGTCGGGGCCTGGGCCGCCTACTTGGTGCCTATGTGGCTCCGTAGGCAGGACGAGCTGAACGAGGCCCGTCCGACGGAACGCTTCAGCACCGCCATCCGGCTGCTGTCCGGACGGGCGGGCATGGAGCGCCGGTACGCCAAGGACCTGCGGACCCGCTCGGCCGACGAGGCCGAGCCGGGGTCCCACCCGGGCGACGCCACCGACTCGGTGGACGTCCGGGCCTTCGCCATGCCCCCGGCATCCCGCCGCGAAAGCGGCGAGGGGAACGAGGCCGGGCTCGGGGCCGGCCCCGGGGCCGCGCAGGGCCGCCGCCCCACACCCCAGCAGGCCCAGGCGCAAGCCCAGGCCCAAGCTCAGGCCCAGGCTCAGGCTCTGGCCCGGGTGCAGGCGCAGGCCCAGGCGCGGGTGCAGGCCCAGGTGCAGGCCCGGCTCCAGGCGCAGGCGCAGGCCCGCGCCCAGGCGCAAGCCCAGGCCCAGCCCAGGCCCCCCGCGCAGGCCACCGCACCAGCATCGGCATCGGTACCGGCATCGGCCGCAGGGGCAGCCGCCGCCGCCCGCTCGGCCGAGGCCCAGAGGGCGGCCCGTACCCCCGCCGCCGAGGCCGCAGCCGCCCGCGCGCGGCGTTCGAAGGTGCTGGCCCGCCGCCGCCGTACCACCGTCGTCCTGTTCCTCGCCTTCACGGTGGGCGCGATCGTCGCGGCCGTCGGGGGGCTGGCGTTCCTGTGGGCGCCGGGGGTGCCCGCGGTGATGCTCAGCACGTACATCGCCTATCTGCGCTCCCAGGAGCGCCGCCGGTTCGCGTACCAGATGGACCGGCAGCGGGCCGAGGCCGCCGCGCAGCGGCTGCGCGAGCGGGAGCGGCTGCCCCGCCGGGCGGCGTCCGTGACCGCCGCCGACAGCGACGAACCGGAGGCCGACCCCGAGCCGGGAACGGACCCCGGGCTCTCGGCGCTCGCGGCGGACCGCCGGGCGCTGGTGGAGCAGACCGACCACGCCGAGTGGGTCGACCAGCAGCGGGAGCGGCAGCGCGGGCCGGGCCAGGGCGACAGCTGGGACCCGGTACCGGTGCCGCTGCCGACGTATGTGACGGCGCCGGTCGCGCCCCGCGCCACCTCCGACGTCGACCTCGGGGCGCCCGACGCGTGGAGCTCGGCCCGGTCCAGTTCCGTCGCCCGGGAACAGGAGCGGCGGCCGGCCGCCGAGGAGGGGGAGCCGGGCGCCGAACCACCCGCGGCTCCGGGACCCGCGGCCGAGGACCGGAGCGACGACGACGGCCGCAGCGACGCCCGCCGCGCCGCGTCCGCGCGCCGCGCCCGGGAGCGGGGCCGGACCCCGCTGTTCGACCAGTACGACCCCTACGAGGACGGCGACCGGCCGCGCGCGGCCAACGAGTAGCCGGGCCCCGCGCCGCCTCACGCGGGGCCCGCGCGGGCCCTCGTGGCGGCCCCGGAACGGATTTCCGGGCACGCCGATCGGGGTGCTAAGGTTTCACTCGTTGCAAGGGCCTGTGGCGCAGTCCGGTAGCGCACCTCGTTCGCATCGAGGGGGTCTGGGGTTCAAATCCCCACAGGTCCACCGCACATTGATGAAGGTCCCCACCGACTCCGGTCGGTGGGGACCTTCGTCGTTGCCGCGGGTTCCGTCCCTCAGCCCAGCAGTCCGCCCGAGACCGGCCCCGCCCCCAGCCCCGTCCCCGCGTCGTCCGTGTGGCGGTGGAGCCAGTCATCCAGGTCCAGGGCCGTTTCCAGGGGTTCGCGGGTCATGTGGGCGCGCAGGGGCGGGGCTTCGGGTGAGGACGCCTCGGCGCTGTGGAGGTCCGTGACGAACGTCGCCTCCGCCGGGGCGAAACGGGTGCGCGCCGCTCGGGGGGAGACGTCCAGGGCGTCGCCGAGGGCCGGCCAGTCCGCGCCCGCTCGGCGTTCGAAGACCACCGCCGCCTCCACCAGGCGCTGCGCGGCGGCGAGGACGCGGAGCGCGTCGGCGAGGGCGGCGCCCGGGGCCGTCGCGGTGCCGTCCGCAGCGAGATCGTCCGGCGCGAACGGGACCGACGCGCGCGCCAGGTCGGACAGCGCGCACGCCGCGTAGGACATCAGGACGCGGGCGTGGGCGGCGTCGGGGCGGGGGCCGTCGCCGTTCGTCGACGGAGTCACTGGTCCCCTCCTGTGGCCGCGCCCGGCGTCGGGGTTTCCGAGCCCGGGACCGGGGTTTCCGAGCCGGGGCCCAAGCTTTCCGAGCCCGGCGTCAGGGTTTCCGAGCCCGGGACCGGGGTTTCCGAGCCGGGGCCCAAGCTTTCCGAGCCCGGCGTCAGAGCTTCCGCGCCCGGGGCAGGGGCTTCCGAGCCCGGGACCGGGGTTTCCATACCCCGCGTCAGGACATCCCCGCCCCGCCCCAGCGCACCCCCGCCCCGGCTCATCACCCCCGCCAGAAGTACAGGCACGTCATCACCACCGCCGTAGTCAGGATCACCGCTCTCAGCGCGCGGGCCGGTAGCGCGCGGGCCAGGTGGGCGCCCGCGTAGCCGCCGAGGACCGCGCCGGTCAGCATCGCGGTCAGCAGGAGCGGGGTGCGCAGGGCGTCCGACGCGGCCAGGAACAGGGCCGTCGCGCTGAGGTAGACCGCCGCGAGCTGGGCGATCCGCATCGGATTGGTGGCCGCCGCGTCCAGGCCCAGGCCGATGCTCCACAGCGCCAGCATCATGATGCCTACGGCCCCGCCGAAGTATCCGCCGTACACCGCCAGCACGAACTGTCCGGCCAGGAGGGACGGCGCGCTCATCCCGCGTGCGCCGCCCAGCGCGCGCGAGAGGCGGCGGCCGAAGGCCAGGACGAGGGTGGCGAAGGCCAGCAGCCAGGGGGCCGCCGCGTCGAACGAGGTCGCCGGGAGGGTGAGCAGGAGCACCGCGCCGACCGCGCCGCCCGCCACGCTCACCGCCGTCAGCCGGGGCGTCGGCACCGGTCCCACCTGGGTCAGTTCCCGGCGGTAGACCCAGGTGGAGGCCACCGCGCCGGGGACCAGGGCGATCCGGGACACCGCGTTCGCCGTCACCGGGGACAGTCCGCAGGCGACCAGCGCGGGCAGGGCGACGAAGGTGCCGCCCCCGCCCATGGCGTTCAGCACACCCGCGGCGACACCCGTCAGACCGACCAGCAGCAGCTCCCACATCCGCCGAGCATCGCCGGGCACGGGCGCCGCTCACAATGGGTACACCGTGCGCTATCCGCGCACCCAGCCTCTGGCTCAGACTGAGGCTGACGGGGCTACGCTGGCCGCGTGCGCTACGACCTCGACGACCTGCGGCTCTTCCTGCACATCGTGAACGAGGGCTCCATCACGGCCGGTGCCCGGCTGATGCATCTCAGCCTGCCGTCGGCCAGCGCCCGGATCCGCGCCCTGGAGCACCACGCCGGGGTGACCCTGCTGATCCGCGGGCGCCGGGGGGTGCGCCCCACCCCCGCCGGGAGCACCCTCGCCCGGCACGCCCGTGACGTCCTGGACCGCACCGCCCGGCTGGAGAGCGCCGTCGCCAGCTACACCGCCTCGCCCACCGCCCGCCTCACCCTGCTGGCCGGGGGCTCCTCGCTGCACCGGCTGGTGCCGAGGGCGCTGATCTCGTTCCTGCGCGCCCACCCGGACGTCGATGTCGCCGTGTCCGAGAGCCGTACCCCGCACACCCTGCGGATGCTCGCCGACGGGCAGGCCGATCTGGGGCTCGTCCTGGACGACGAGGCCCATGACAGCACCCTGCGCCGGGAGCCGCTCGGCGATGACTCCCTGGTGGTCGTGGGGCAGGCCGGGGGTGTGCTCGCCGGGCGGACCTCGCTCACCTACAGCGAGGTCGCCGAGCATCCCCTCGTCGGACTGGACGCCGGGTCCTCGCTGCGGCGCTGGATGGAGCGCCATCTCGGACCGCACGCGCCCGCTGTGCGCTACCGCACCACCGTCGCCGATCTCAATGTCCTGATCTCGCTGGCCGCCGCCGGTGCCGGGCTCGCGGTCGTGCCCCGCCGGGCCGTCGATCCGCTCCAGCCGCTCGATGTCCGCGCTCTCCAGGAGCCCTGGGCACGCCGCCACCATCTGCTGGCCTGGGGGGTCGAGGGGCGCCCGGCGCCGGAGGCCACGGAGGCGCTCGCCGCGCATCTGCGCCGGGCCGCGCACTCCGAGGAGACCCGCCACCCATGAGGCGGTGCTGGTGCTGATGCTGGTGCTACAGGGGCTTCGCGTAGCAGAGGCTCGACGGGTAGTGCCGGTAGTAGCCGAACTTGACGCACGGCTCGTAGCCGCTGGACGCGTACAGGGCGATGGCCTCCGGCTGTTCGGTGCCGGTCTCCAGGACCATGCGGACGCGTCCGGCCGCGCGGGCGTCGTCCTCCAGGGCGGTGAGGATCCGGCGGGCCAGGCCCCGGCCGCGCAGATCCCGGACGACGAACATCCGCTTCAGTTCCGCGTCGCCGTCCTCGTTGCCCTCGCCGTTGCTGTCCTGGCGGCGCCAGCCGCCGGTGGCGACGGGGCGGCCGGTGCCGTCGTAGGCGATGAGGTAGACGCCGTACGGGGGCCGGAAGTCGGTCGGGGTCAGGGCGGTCGCGTCGCCGCCGCCGTAGCGCTCGTGGTACTCGGCCTGGACCTCGTCGTTCAGCTTCACCGCGTCGGGGTGGTCGAAGGGCAGGGCCCGTATCTCGATGAGGTCGGTCGTGGCGGTCATGCGTGTCCTGTCGGGGCTGTCGGGGTGGTCAGGGGTGCTGCTCACCAGGAAAGGGTGCCTCAGGGTGGGTGGGGGCGGCACACGGATATGCGTCGTGAATGGACTGGGTCCATTGTGCGGGTAGGGTGCCGGGGTGCTCACTGTGACCTCCGTGAATGTGAACGGGCTGCGTGCCGCCGCCAAGAAGGGCTTCGTGGAGTGGCTCGCCGCCACCGACGCCGATGTGCTGTGCCTCCAGGAGGTGCGCGCCGAGCCGGAGCAGTTGCCGGAGCACGTCCGTGACCCCGAGGGCTGGCATGTGCTGCACGCCCCGGCCGCCGCCAAGGGGCGCGCGGGGGTGTCCCTCTACACCCGGCGTGAGCCGGACCGGGTGCGGATCGGGTTCGGGTCGGCGGAGTTCGACGGCAGCGGGCGCTACGCGGAGGTCGATCTGCCGGGGGTGACCGTCGCCTCGCTGTATCTGCCGTCCGGCGATGTGGGCACCGAGCGGCAGGACGAGAAGTACCGGTTCATGGCCGAGTTCGCCGCCCATCTGAAGGAGCTGCGCGAGCGGGCCGCCGCCGATGGGCGCGAGGTGCTGGTCTGCGGTGACTGGAACATCGCGCACGAGCGGGCCGACCTCAGGAACTGGCGCGGCAACATCAAGAACTCCGGCTTCCTGCCGGAGGAGCGGGAGTGGCTGGGTTCGGTGTTCGACGCGGAGGGGGTCGGGTACGTGGATGTGGTGCGGTCGCTGCATCCGGAGGCGGAGGGGCCGTACTCCTGGTGGTCGTACCGGGGGCGGGCGTTCGACAACGACACCGGCTGGCGGATCGACTACCAGGTGGCCACGCCGGGGCTCGCCGGGCAGGCGGTCAAGGGGTATGTGGAGCGGGCGGCCACGCATGGCGAGCGGTGGTCGGACCACGCGCCGGTGACGGTGGTGTACGACCGGTAGGTCAGGGACTCCCCTTCGCCGTCCGCCGGTCCAGCGCCAGGGACAGTTCCGCCTCCACCACGCTTCTGGCCAGCGGGCGCAGGCGCGGGAGGTCCTCCTCGGGGGCGTGCCGGAGGACGAGGTCGGCGAAGAGAGCGGCGAGGGCGTCGGCGTGCTCACGCACCAGGCGGCCCGCCGCCAGGACCTCCGACAGCGGGATGCCCTCGGCGACCAGGGCCCGGGAGACATCGAGCAGCCGTCGGCTGATGTGCACGATCTCCTCGCCGTCCGTGCCGAGATAGCCGAGGTCGAGGGCGGCGGCGAGATTCTCCGGGGTGGCCTGCCCGGCGAAGGCGTCGGCGAGTTCCTCCGGGGTGAGGCGTACCGGCGTCTCCTCGCTGGGCGGGCCGACGCCCAGCAGATCGGCGACATCGCGCCCGTGCTCGAAGGCCTCCGCCAGTTCCGCGATGCCGCTGAGGGTGTGCCCGCGTTCCAGCAGCGCCGCGATGGTGCGCAGCCGGGCCAGATGGTGGTCGTCGTACCAGGCGATGCGGCCCTCGCGGCGGGGCGGTGGGATCAGTCGGCGTTCGCGGTAGAAGCGCAGGGTGCGCACGCTGATCCCGGCCAGCCGGGCCAGCTCCGCCATGCGGTACTCCGGCGCCTCGGGCGCCCGCGCCGCCCCCTGCTGTGTTTCTGCCACGCCCGCACCTTAAGTCGTACCGTCGGTAACTTTCCTCTCCCGACCCCTTCCCGACCCTTCCCGACCCCTACCGGTCGGTACGGTCCTCCTCTACTCTCCCCATTGCGCCAGTGTTCACTGGCAGAGTTCATGGGTGATGAGTGAGGGGTGATGGGTGATGAGTGGAGGCGGTTCGATGGCTCAGCACATCCCGGAGCGGGCGCGGCGGCACGAGCATGTGCGCGTCGCCGTGATCGGGTCCGGCTTCGGCGGGCTCGGGGCTGCCGTACGGCTGCGGCGCGAGGGTGTCACCGACTTCGTCGTCCTGGAGCGCGCCGGATCCGTCGGCGGCACCTGGCGCGACAACAGCTACCCGGGGTGCGCCTGCGACGTCCCCTCCCACCTCTACTCCTTCTCCTTCGCCCCCAACCCCGAGTGGCCCCGCACCTTCTCCGGGCAGGAGCACATCCGCGCCTATCTGGAGCATGTCGCCGATGTCTTCGGACTGCGCCCGCAGCTGCGGTTCGGCGCCGAGGTCAAGCGGATGACCTGGGACGCGGCGGAGTTGTGGTGGGTGATCGAGACCAGTGCGGGGACCCTGACCGCCGAGGTCGTCGTCTCCGCGACCGGGCCGCTCTCCGACCCCAAGGTCCCGGACATCCCCGGCCTCGACACCTTCCCCGGCACGGTCTTCCACTCCGCCCGCTGGGACCACGGCACCGATCTGCGCGGCAAGCGGGTCGCCATGGTCGGCACCGGCGCCTCCGCCATCCAGATCGTGCCCGAGATCCAGCCCGAGGTGGCGCGGCTGGTGCTGTTCCAGCGGACGCCCCCCTGGGTCATGCCCCGGGTGGACCGGGCGATCAGCGCCCCCGAGCGCTGGCTGCACCGGCGGCTGCCGCTGACCGCGCGGGCCCGGCGCGGACTGCTCTGGGGCATCCGCGAGATGCAGGTCCAGGCGTTCACCCGGCACCCCGACGAACTGGGCCTCGTCGAGCGGCTGGCGAAGCGGAACATGGCCCGCGCGATCAAGGACCCGGCCCTGCGCGCCCGGCTCACCCCCCGCTACCGCATCGGCTGCAAGCGCATCCTGCTCTCCAGCACCTACTATCCGGCCCTCGCCCGCCCCAATGTGCGGGTCGTGGCGAGCGGGCTGAGCGAGGTGCGCGGCTCGACGGTCGTCGGCGCGGACGGGACGGAGGCCGAGGTCGACGCGATCGTCTTCGGTACGGGGTTCCATGTCACCGACCTGCCGATCGCCGAGCGGGTCGTCGGCGTCGGCGGGCGCACCCTCGCCGAGGCGTGGCAGGGTGGGATGGAGTCGCTGCGCGGCGCCTCGGCCGCCGGGTTCCCGAACTGGCTGAGCGTCATCGGGCCCAACACCGGCCTCGGGAACTCCTCCATGATCCTGATGATCGAGTCCCAGCTGAACTACCTCGCCGACTACATGCGCCACCTCGACCTGCTGGGAAGCGGCCAGGACCGCCGGGTCGCCCTCGACGCCCGCCCCGGCGCGGTCGGCGCCTGGAACCGGCGGGTCCAGGAGCGGATGAAACGGACCGTGTGGAACACCGGCGGCTGCACGAGCTGGTACCTGGACGCCGCCGGCCGCAACACCACGGTCTGGCCGGGCACCACGGCCGAGTTCCGCCGGGCGACCCGGCGGGTGGACCTCACCGAGTACGAGGTCCTGCGGGCCGCCGAGGCCGTCGCGCCGGACGCCCGGGAGGTGAGCGCCGCGTGAGCCGCCCGACCCGGACACCCCCCGGCCCGTACGCCCCCGTCCCCGCCCGTGAGCTGACCGCCGTCTCGGCGGACGGCGCCCGGCTCCATGTCGAGGCGCACGGCCCCGAGGACGCCCCCGCCGTCGTCCTCGCGCACGGCTGGACCTGCTCGACCGCCTTCTGGGCGGCCCAGATCCGCGCGCTCTCCGCCGACCACCGGGTCATCGCCTACGACCAGCGCGGCCACGGCCGCTCCCCGGCCGACCCGCGCTGCGGCACGGCGGAACTCGCCGACGACCTGGAGGCGGTCCTGCGCACCGCGCTGCCCCCGGGACGGCGGGCCGTCGTCGCCGGGCATTCCATGGGCGGGATGACGGTGATGGCGGCGGCCGGGCGCGACGGCTTCCGGGAGCGGACGGCGGCGGTCCTGCTGTGCAGCACCGGCAGCGGGCGGCTGGTCGCCGAGTCGACGGTCCTGCCGCTGCGGCCGGGCCGGTTGCGCACGGCACTCACCGGGCGCGTCCTGGGCTCGCGCGCCCCGCTGGGGCCGGTCACGCCGGTGGCGCGCGCGGTGCTCAAGTACGCCACGATGGGCTCCGCCGCGACCCCGGCCATGGTGGACGCCGCCGCCCGGATCGTGCACGCCTGCCCGCGCCGGGCACGGGCCGACTGGTCCCATGTCCTCGCCACCCTCGATCTCGACGCGGCCGTACGGGAGCTGCGGCTGCCGGTGGCGGTCATGGCGGGCGTACGGGACCGGCTCACGCCGCCGGTGCACGCGCGGGCGCTGGCGGCCGGGCTGCCCCGGTGCGTCGGGCTCACCGAGTTGCCCGGGGTGGGCCATATGACCCCGGTCGAGGCGCCTGACCTGGTCACGGAGAAGCTCCGCGAGCTGGTGGACACGTACCTCACCCATCCCGTACACGCCGAGGAGAGCGCATGAGCAGGGTCAGTCTGGAGGGACAGGTCGCCGTGGTCACCGGGGCGGCGCGGGGCGTGGGGGAGTTGCTGGCCCGCAAGCTCTCGGCGCGGGGCGCGACCGTCGCGCTGGTCGGGCTGGAGCCGGACGAGCTGAAGCGGGTGGCGGACCGACTGCACGCCGAGGGCGGCCACGGCGGCCACTGGTACGCCGATGTCACCGACGACGAGGCGATGGGGCGGGTCGCTGCGGAGGTGAGGGAACGGTTCGGGAAGGTCGACATCGTGGTCGCCAACGCGGGGGTCGCGGCGGGCGGTCCGTTCACCGGCTCCGATCCGGGGGCGTGGCGGCGGGTGATAGAGGTCAACCTCATCGGCTCGGCGGTCACCGCGCGGGCGTTTCTGCCGCTGCTGGCCGAGAGCCGGGGCTATCTGCTCCAGGTGGCTTCCCTCGCCGCGATCACCCCGGCGCCGATGATGACGGCGTACTGCGCGTCCAAGTCGGGGGTGGAGGCGTACGCGCACTGTCTGCGCGCGGAGGTGAGGCATCAGGGGGTGAAGGTGGGGGTCGCCTATCTGTCCTGGACCGACACGGACATGGTGCGCGGGGCGGATCAGGACGCGGTGATGCGGGAGTTGCGGCGGCGGTTGCCGTGGCCGGCGAGCAGGACGTACCCGCTCGGTCCCGCGGTGGACCGGATCGTCGCCGGGATCGAGCGGCGGGGGGCGCATGTGTACGCGCAGTGGTGGTTGCGGGGGATGCAGGGGGTGCGGGGGTTTCTGCCGGGGGTGGTGGGTGTGGTGGGGGCGCGTGAGGTGCGCAGGGTTGCGGGGCGGTTGGGGGATGTGCGGACGGGGTTGGTGGGGGCGGGTGGGGTTGCGGATGACGGGGTTCGCGCGGCGCGGCGGGGGTGACGGGGGCTTGGGTGCAGGGTCGGGTGCGGGTGGTGGGGGGCTGGTCGCGCAGTTCCCCGCGCCCCTAAAAGCCGGTGGTCACCCGGCGTTCGGCAGGAACCGGTCGTTGCGCCTCCGAAGCGACCCGCCCCCGGCGTTCGGCAGCAACTGGCCAGCGCAGCGCCCGGACGCGACCGGCCCTCGGCGCTCGGCAGCGACCGGCCGCCGCGCGCCCGGACGCGACCGGCCCTCGGCGTTCGGCAGCGACTGGCCGCCGCGCGTCCGAAGCGACCGGCCCCGGCGTCGGCAGCGACCGGCCCCCGCGCGCCCGGACGCGACCGGCCCTCGGCGTTCGGCAGCAACTGGCCGCCGCGCGCCCGGACGCGACCGGCCCTCGGCGTTCGGCAGCGACCGTCCGCCGCGCGTCCGAAGCGACCGGCCCCCGGCGTTCGGCAGGAACCGGTCGCCGCGCGCCCGGACGCGACCGGCCCTCGGCGTTCGGCAGCGACCGTCCGCCGCGCCTCCGAAGCGACCGGCCCCCGGCGTTCGGGAGCAACCAGCCCCCGCCCCTCCGAACCGCCCCGCCCCCGGCGTTCTACGCATCCCCCTCTCCCGACGCATCCCCCTCTCCCTGCGCGTCCCCCTCCCCCGACGCATCCCCCTCCCCCTACGCATCCCCCCTCTCCGGCAGTCGTGGACGCGCCCGGTTCGGGGTGTTTTCGTATGTCGGTGGGGTTGCCGGTGGGGAGTTGGTGAGGGTGGTGAGGGCCAGGGTTACCGCGTCGTCCAGTTGGGCGTAGCGGCCCTCCGCCCAGTCCAGGGGGGTGCGCAGGGCGGGGACGTCGGGTTCGACGCCGTGGTTCTCCACGCCCCACCCGTACGCGTCGAACCACGCCGCGTTCATCGGGACCGTGATCACCGTGCCGTCGACCAGGCGGTGGCGGCCGGTCATGCCGACGACTCCGCCCCAGGTCCGCTGGCCCACCACCGGGCCGAGGCCGAGGAGTTTGAACGCGGCGGTGATCATGTCGCCGTCGGAGGAGGTCGCCTCGTCGGCGAGGGCGACCAGGGGGCCGCGCGGGGCGGTGGACGCGTATGACACCGGCTGGGCGTTCCGGGTGAGGTCCCAGCCCAGGATGGTGCGGGTCAGTTTCTCCACCACCAGTTCGCTGATGTGGCCGCCGGAGTTGCCCCGGACGTCCACGATCAGCGCCGGGCGGGACATCTCCATCCGCAGATCGCGGTTGAACTGGGCCCAGCCCGAGCCGCCCAGGTCGGGGATGTGGAGATAGCCGCAGCGGCCGTCGCTGAGGGCCCGGACCACCTCCCGGCGTGTGGCCACCCAGTCCTGGTAGCGCAGCGGGCGTTCGTCGATCAGCGGGATCACCGCGACCCGGCGGGCCCGGCCCGCCTCGCCCTCCGCCGGGATGAACGTCAGCTCCACCGTCGTCCCGCCCGCCCCGGCGAGCAGCGGGTAGGGGCCGGTCACCGGGTCCACCGGCCTGCCGTCGACATGGGTGAGGACCGCGCCCTCGCGGATGCCCGTCCCGGCCAGCGGGGAGCGGGCCTTGGAGTCGGAGGAGTCGCCGGGGAGGATCCGGCCGATCAGCCACGCCCCGTCCCGGGGGACCAGGTTGGCGCCCAGCAGGCCCTGGCGGCGCTGGTAGTGCGGGGGGCCCTCGTTGCGGCGGGCGGGGGTGACATAGGCGTGGGAGGTGCCGAGTTCGCCGAGCACCTCGCGCAGCAGGTCGGCGAACTCGTCGGGGGTCGCCACCCGGTCCACCAGGGGCCGGTACTGGGCGAGGATCCCCGGCCAGTCGATGCCGCTCATACCGGGGTCCCAGAAGTAGTCGCGGGTCAGCCGCCCGGCCTCGGCGTACGCCTGGCGCCACTCCGCGCCGGGGTCGCTCTCGTGCAGGACGCGGCGCAGATCGATCCAGGTGGTGGTCTCGCCGTCGGCCGCCTCGGTCGCGGGGACGGCCCGCAGCTCGTCCTCGTCCATCACCACCACCCGTGAGCCGTCGCCGCTGACGGCGAACCAGTCCAGATGGCCGACCAGTTCGGAGGTGCGGGCCTTGGCGATGCCGAAGTACTCCAGGGTCGGGCGGCCGGTGGTGTCGGCGGGGTTGGCGAAGGTCTCGCCGAGGGCGCCGGAGATCGGCCAGCGCAGCCAGATCAGCCCGCCGCCCGCCACCGGGCACAGCGCGGAGTATTTGGAGGCGGTGACCGGGAACGGGGTCACCCGGCTCTCCAGCCCCTCGATCTCCACGGTCACGGAGGCCACCGCGCCCTCCTCGCCCGCACCCTCCGCCGTCATCTCCTCCGACTCCACCGGGTCCCAGCCGCCCGCCGCCGGACGGCCGTCGGGGGAGAGGGCGAAGGGGGAGGGCGTGGCGGAGGAGAGCGGGACCAGGTAGGGGCGGCAGCCCAGCGGGAAGGAGAGGTCGCCGGTGTGGACGTCGTACACCGGGTCGAAGCCGCGCCAGGAGAGGAAGGCGAGATAGCGGCCGTCGCGGGTGAAGACCGGGTTCTCGTCCTCGAAGCGGCCGTTGGTGACATCGGTGATCAGCCGGTCCTTGATACGGGCGAGTTTGATCTGCCGCAGGGAGCGGCCGATGCCGGGGTGGGACCAGGTCAGCCAGGCCCCGTCCGGGGAGAAGGCGAGGTCGCGGACCGGGCCGTTGAGGGAGTGGATCAGCTCGGTGACCTCGCCGTCGGACTCCTGCTCCGAGTCTCCGGCCGAATCCACCTCCGCATCCCCCTCGGGCTCCTCGCTCGCGTCGAGCAGCAGGAGTCGGCCGTCGTGTGCGGCCAGGGCGAGGCGTTCGCCCTGGGGGTCGGCGACGAGTTCCAGGACCCGGCCGAGCGCGCCGGAGGCGAGCCGTCGGGCGGGCCGGTCGCCGCTGGCCCGGGGCAGGGAGGCGATCTCGACGGCGTCCTCGCCCTCCGCGTCGGTGACATAGGCGACCCGGCCGCCCGCGCCGAGCATCTCCGGCAGCCGGACCCGGACGCCCGGGGTGTCGCTGAGGGTGCGGGCGGGGCCGTCGCGGTGGGTGAGCCAGTACAGGCTGCCGCGTACGACGACGGCGCTGGCCCGGCCGGTCTCGTCCACCGAGAGTCCGTCCACGTGCTGGGCGGCCGGGACCTGGTAGGGGCGGCGGCCGGTGCGGGGCCCGCTGAGCCGGATGTCGAGGCGGCGCGGTACGGCGGTGGGGGAGAGGTCGTCGACGAGCCACAGGTCCCCGGCGCACTGGTAGACCACGCGGGTGCCGTCGCCGGCGGCGTTGCGGGCGTAGCAGGTGTCGTGATCGGTGTGGCGGCGCAGGCCGGTGCCGTCGTGGGCGCAGGAGTAGAGGTTGCCGACGCCCTCGTGGTCGGAGAGGAAGGCGATGCGGTCGCCGAGGAACATCGGGTCGGCGAGATGCCCGCCGAGGTCTTCGAGGAGTCGGTGGCCGTGCAGCCAGAGGCGGCCCATGGCGCCGCCCCGGTAGCGCTTCCAGGAGGCGGGTTCGTGGGGCGGGGTGCCGGTGAGCAGCAGGGTGCGGCGCTCGCCGCCGAGGTCGGCGACCTGGATGTCGGTCACCGGGCCCCAGGGGAGCCTGCGGCCGGGGTCGCCGTCGGGGCGGAGCTTGTGGGACCAGGTGAAGTAGGAGAAGGGCTCGCCGTGCGAGGCGACGGCGAGGATCTCGGGCTCCTCGCCGTCCGGCCCCGGCGGGGTCCAGCCGCGGACCCGGGTGTCGGCGCTGCCCCAGTACGTCAGCTGCCGGGCGGCGCTCCCGCCGTCGACCGGGACGAGATGGATCTCCGGGACGAGGCTGCGCCAGCTGGTGTAGGCGAGATGGCGGCCGTCGGGCGAGAAGCGGGGGTGACCGGCCTTGGTCCGGTCGGCGGTCAGCCGCCAGGCGCGTCCGGCGCCGTCGAGGGGGGCCAGCCAGAGATCGTCCTCGGTCACGAAGCACAGCAGATCGCCGTGGAGATGGGGCATGCGCAGATAGCTCACCTCCTCATGTTTTTCCGGGGGACGGGGGTGGGCAACTCGTCCATGTGTGCCGCGTCGCCGGTCTCTTTAGCTATCCTTTACGAAAGTGACCCAGCACACGTACGAAACGGTTTCGTTTCGCTTGCTGCGCCGCTATATTCGTCGTGTACACACCCTGGTGTCCGTCACCGGAGAGGAAGGCGAGAGACATGACTGAAGTCGCAACGGCGCGTCGCAGTCGGCTCACGCCCGAGCGCGAGGCCGAGCTGTACGAGGCCGTGCTCGATCTGCTCCGGGAAGTCGGCTACGACGCCCTCACCATGGACGCCGTCGCCGCCCGCACCCGGTCCAGCAAGGCCACCCTCTACCGCCAGTGGGGCGGAAAGGCACCGCTGGTCGTCCGGGCCGTACGGCACAACAAGCCCCACAACCTGGACGAGATCGACACCGGTTCGCTCCGGGACGATCTGCACGCGATGGCGACCATCGACGACGACTGCTCGATGGAACAGAACTCGGCGCTGATGCGGGGGGTCGCCATGGCGATCCACTCCAACGCCGATCTGCGCCAGGCGTTCCGGGAGCAGCTCGTGGAACCCGAGATGGAAGAGTTCCGCAAGATCTTCCAGCGGGCGATCGACCGGGGTGAGATCCGGGAGGACTGCCCGGCGCTGAAGTTCATGGTGCACATGATGGTCGGCGGCTTCGCCACCACCGCACTGCTGGACGACAAGCCGCCGACGCAGGACTTCCTCGTCTCGTACATCGACGCCGTGGTCCTCCCCGCCCTCGGCGTGCGCACGACCGACTGAGCCGCCGTCAGCCGCATTCCCCGGCCGAGGACCGACTCATCACCTGTCACCCATCACCCGCGTTACCTACCCACGCTTCACCTGACGTCACCCGCTCATGTCGTCGGGACGATCACCCCTGCGTCACCGCCGGGCTGATCACCCTTGCCCCGATGTTTTCCCCACGACCATGACCGGGAGTACGCCCTCGTGGCCACGTTCCTCTACAAACTCGGCCGTCTCGCCTTTCGGCGACGGCACTTCGTCGTCCTGATATGGGTGGCGATGCTGACCCTCGTCGGAGTGGGCGCGGCGAGCGCCCCCGCCGCGGGCTCCGGTTCCTTCTCGATCCCCGGCACGGAGGCGCAGCGCGCCTTCGACCTGCTGGAAGAGCGCTTCCCCGGCTCCGCCGCCGACGGCGCCACCGCCCGGGTCGTCTTCAAGGCGCCCGAGGGCGAGAGCATGAACGACGCCGGGCACAAGTCCGTCGTCGAGGACACCGTCCGCGAACTGACCGACGGCGCCGAGGTCACCTCGGTCACCGACCCGTACACCGCCAACGCGGTCAGCCAGGACGGCACGACGGCCTATGTCTCCGTCGCCTACGACGTCTCCGGCATGGAGCTGGCGGACGCCACCAAGGACGCCCTCGAAACGGCCGCCGCCGACGCCCGGGACACCGGTCTGACCGTCGAGATCGGCGGCGACGCCCTCCAGGCCATGCCGCACACCGGCACCGGCGAGATCATCGGTATCGCGGTCGCCGCCATCGTCCTGGTCATCACCCTCGGCTCGCTGATCGCCGCCGGGCTGCCGCTGCTCACCGCGATCATCGGCGTCGGTATCGGCGTCGGCTCGATCACGGCGCTGGCCAGCACGCTCGACCTGGGCTCCACCACCTCCACCCTCGCGATGATGATCGGGCTCGCGGTCGGTATCGACTACGCCCTGTTCATCGTCTCCCGCTACCGGGCGGAACTCGCCGAGGGCCGCGACCGCGAGGAAGCGGTGGGCCGGGCGGTCGGTACGGCGGGCTCGGCGGTGGTCTTCGCGGGCCTGACCGTCGTCATCGCCCTCGCGGGCCTGGCCGTCGTCAACATCCCGATGCTCACCAAGATGGGCCTCGCGGCGGCGGGCACGGTCGTGGTGGCCGTCGTCATCGCCCTCACCATGATCCCGGCGCTGCTCGGCTACGCGGGCCGCAAGGTCCAGCCGGCGGGCACGAAGGGCAAGCTGCTGGGCCGCGGCAAGGCCGCCGACTCCGCCGCTGCGGAGAAGCCGAACATGGGCACCCGCTGGGCGCGCTTCGTCGTCCGGCGCCCGCTGGCCGTCCTCCTCATCGGCATCGTCGGCCTCGGGGCCGCCGCGATCCCGGTCGGCTCGATGCAGATGGGTCTGCCCGACGACGGCTCCCAGCCCACCGACACCACCCAGCGCCGCGCCTACGACCTGCTCTCCGACGGCTTCGGCCCCGGCTTCAACGGCCCGCTGATGATCGTCACGGACGCCCGCGCGAGCGACGACCCGGAGGCCGCGGCGAACCAGGTCGTGGACCGCATCGAGGCCCTGGACGGCGTCGTCACGGTCACGCCCCCCGCCCCCAACGAGGCGGGCGACACCTACACGATCACGGTCATCCCCGACTCCAAGCCGTCGTCCGTGGAGACCGAGGACCTGGTCCACGCGATCCGCGACGCGGGCGGCGAGATCGCCACCGACACGGGCGCGAATGTCCTGGTCACCGGCACGACGGCGATGAACATCGACTTCTCGCAGAAGATGAACGACGCGCTGATCCCGTATCTGGCGCTGGTGGTGGGCCTCGCCTTCCTCCTCCTGATCCTCGTCTTCCGCTCGATCCTGGTCCCCCTCAAGGCGGCGCTCGGCTTCCTCCTGAGCGTCCTGGCGGCGCTGGGCGCGGTCGTCGCCGTCTTCCAGTGGGGCTGGTTCGCGAACGTCATCGGGGTCGAGGAGACCGGCCCGATCATGTCGATGATGCCGATCTTCATGGTGGGCGTGGTGTTCGGTCTGGCCATGGACTACGAGGTGTTCCTCGTCACCCGGATGCGGGAGGCGTTCGTCCACGGCGAGAACCCGACGCAGGCCGTCGTCACCGGCTTCAAGCACGGGGCGCGGGTCGTCGCCGCGGCGGCCGTGATCATGATGGCCGTCTTCGCCGGCTTCATCGGCTCCTCCGACTCCATGGTCAAGATGATCGGCTTCGGCCTCGCCATCGCGGTCTTCTTCGACGCGTTCGTGGTCCGCATGGCCATCGTCCCGGCGGTCCTCGCGCTCCTCGGCAAGCGCGCGTGGTGGTTGCCGCGCTGGCTGGACCGCGCGGTACCCAATGTCGACGTCGAGGGCGAGGGCCTGAAGACCCTGTCCGCCCCCGACGCCGAGGGCGAGAAGGAGCTGGTACGCGTCTGACGACGCGGTACGGCTCTGTTTGAGACCAGCCGGTGAGGGCTTCCGTGGGGACGGGGCTGCCCTCACCGGCTTCCTTGTGCGCGGACCTCGGCCCAGACGGTCTTCTTCGGATACGGCCCACCGCTGACCCCCCAGGTGTCGGCGAGCGCCTCGACCAGAAACAGACCCCGCCCGGAGACATGGTCGAGCCGGGGGTGGGTGAGCCTGGGCAGACGGTCGCCGAGGGTGTCGGTGACCTCGATCCGGAGGGTGTCCCCGACGACATAGAGGGTGAGCCGGAAGGCCCGGTCCGGGACGCGCCCGTGGGTGGCGGCGTTGGCGGTCAGCTCCCCGACGATGTGCTCCGCGGGGTCCAGGGGCCAGCCCCAGGAGAGGAGTTGCTCCCGGGCGAGGAGCCGGGCTTCGCGGGCGGCGCGGGGGGTTGGGGGGTGGAGGGTGGAGAAGTTCCTGAAGCTGTCGGTCGGTTGTGGAAGGGAAGGGGTGGTTTGTTGGCTCATGTCACCCAGCGTGGCGGGATGTGGTTGCCTTGAGGTGCGGTTGTGGCGGTGCGTATCGGCGCTGTCTCACCGTTGTCTCGCGCTGTCTCGTCCCGTCTCGAAGGTGGGGGTTATGAGCAACGAAGCTGCGGCGGAATCCGATGACGGACAGGAGCCGGAGGACGACGTTGCCTCACTGGTTCTGATGGTCGGCCGCTTGGTGCAGGTGGCCCGGCGACGGACCGGGATGAAGGTGGAGGAGTTCGCGAAGGCCATGGGGTACACCCCTGACATGATCCGCAAGATCGAGCGCGGGGTACGGATTCCCCGGCCGGAGTTCCTGGACCGGGCCGATGATGTCCTTCAGGCGCGGGGGTATCTCCGGGCATTCATGGTGGACATGGAGAAGGCCCAGTACCCGAGGAAGGAACGCGAGCTGAAGTCGCTGGAGGACAAGGCGGCAGAGCTGGCTCAGTACAGCACTCACAACATCCAGGGTCTCTTGCAGACACAGGACTACATGCGGGCGCTGTACGAGATGAGGCAACCTGTGTATCCGGAGCAAGTGGTCGAACAGGAGATCGCAGGCCGTATGGCCCGCAGGTCCATCTTCGAGCGGGATCCAGCTCCGACGCTCACCTTCATCCAGGAACAGGTCACGCTGGAGCGCCCTTTGGGCGGCAGGAAGGTGCTGCGCGCTCAGCTCGAACGCCTGCTGGAAGTCGCTCAGTTGCGGAACGTGACCCTTCAGATCATGCCAACCGATCGGGAAGAGCACGCCGGGATGCATGGACTGATCGAGGTGCTGAAATTCGCGGACGGCACCTCGCTGGGTCGCGCCGATGGCTGGACCAACGGTCATCGCCGTTTCGTCTCCGACCCCAAGGAGATTCGGATCCTTGACCTACGGCTCGGCGTGATCCGTTCTCAGGCGCTCCCGCCGGGGGAGTCGCTGACGTTCATCAAGCGCAAGTTGGGAGAACTATGAGCACCCCTGAACTCCACTGGTTCAAGAGCAGCTACAGCGACAGCAGCAACGGACACGACTGCGTGGAGGTCGCGATAGCCCCCGCCACCATCCACCTCCGCGACTCCAAGACCCCCACCGCCCCTCACCTCACCGTCACCCGGTCCACCTGGACCGCGTTCGTCGCGCACACCGGCGAGCACTGATCTGACCTCAGGGCGCGGAGCGCTGACGCCGCGCCCCGAGTACCCCCTTGTGCCGCCGCGGGCATGGCCGTCAGGCTCGTTCGAACCCGCCGCCCGCGAGAGGAGCACGTCATGCACACCACAGCCGTGGCACGGGTCGAACTCGGCAGGTTCCTGACGGTCGCCGCCCAGCAGTTCGACGCGGGGCGCACCGCCCCGGAGATGTTCTCTCCGGCCATCGACCGCGAATGGCACCGCCTTCTCGACTCGCCGGACTATCAGGCGTTCTGCACCGCACACGCCGGGCGTCAGATCGGCCATGCCCCCAACGTGGGGGCGGGTGAGGTCTCCTGGATCCGCGTCTACGAGGAACGGTTCGGGCCGCTGCCCGAGGTCTGGTTCGTCGACGAGTCCGGGCGCCTGGACCAACCCCGGCTGACCCACTACCGCGAGACCGGGACCGTGGTTGCCGAATGGGACTGCTCACCGGTGCCCGGCGACGGCGACGACGAGGCGGCGCCCGCGCGGCCCACGGCCGCCGCCGTACCTCGGTGACCGCCGGACGGCCCGGCACCGGGGCACTCCGCCTCGTCACCTCCCGTACCACCACACCTCGGCCGGACATCGTCGCCTACGCGGAGGCCGTGACCGCCCACTGCCCGTATCTCGCCTCGTCCCTCGGCCACGACCTCACCGGCTGGACACTCTACGAAGCCGCCGGTGCCGCCCCGGATGTCGAGGCGGCGGTGTTCCACGCCGCCGTACAGGCCGCCGAATGGGTCCGCCCGCTGATGACCCGTGCCCATGGCGCGTTCGTGTGCGAGAACGTGGCAGTCCTGGGCGTTGGACGGGAGGTGCTGCAATGGCCGCACTGGGCGCTGAAGCACCTGTACGGGCCGGTGGGACTGATGATCGGCAAATTCGCCGCAGGCGAGGAGCGCACCGATCACCAGGGCCGACGTATCCCCCCACCGCCCGTTTCGTTTCTGCCGGTACGGGCGGCCGTTCGGTCCCGTGACGGACGCTTCCTGCACCGCACCCCGGACCTGGCGGCGACTGTGGCGTCCGCGACGGACGACGGGCGTGATGTGTTCAGCGGTATCGGGTACGACTGGAAGGACGTCAGACGATGGGCGCAGCACCTCCCCCGGAGGCGGTAGCCGCTCTGGAGCAGATCGTGGGCCCGGTCACCTGCGATCCGCTCAGCGACCGGCGAGGCTCCCGAGCGTGGAAGGTCATCGGTACCCGGGGCGTCGTGGCGCTGAAAGCCAACAACCCCGAAGCCGCGCCCGGACGGGACAAGGCCGCCGAACTGGCCCAGGAGGACCGGCACCTGCTCGCCCTCGTCGACGCCGGTGCCCTCAGCTCCGGGTACCGGGTCGGGGCCGGTGAATGGGCGGGTGGCCGTTGGCTGGGGGTCCGCTGGATCGAGGGAACCCCGCTGTGGACCGCCATGGCCCCGGCCCGCGCCCCGGAGGGCGACCGGCGCTCGGTACGGTCGTGGCTCCTGGACATCGCCCGCACCTGGGCGGCGCAGCTC
Organism: Streptomyces sp. NPDC004610; assembly: GCF_040609715.1. NCBI lineage: Bacteria > Bacillati > Actinomycetota > Actinomycetes > Kitasatosporales > Streptomycetaceae > Streptomyces > Streptomyces sp. NPDC004610. The sequence continues at coordinate 51,922 of NZ_JBEXLA010000049.1, forward strand.
GAACCGCTGCACACCGCCGGCTGGGCCCACGCCGATGTGCAGCCCACCAACACCCTGGTCACGCCCGACGGATGTGCCGCGCTCTTCGACTTCGCCCTCTCGTGCGGGCCCGGCACGGCGGCGGACCGACTCCCGTACCGGGGTGCCCTCACCCACACCACCGCTCCCGAGATCGCCGAAGCCATCCTCACCACGCCCACCGGCACCCACATCCAGGCGCGGCCACCAGCCGACATCTGGGGCCTGGGCGCGTCCTTGTTCTGGTGCTGGACCGGACAACGCCCTGTCCCCTACACCGACGACACCCCGCGCAGGGACAAACTCCGCGCCATCGCCGACGGACAGCGCGTCCGATTCGATGACGCCCGGCCATGGCGCTTCCCCCTCTTCGAGGAGATCCTCGCCGCCTGCCTGGCACCGGTCGCCGACGAGCGGCCCACGGCAGCCGAACTAGGCGCTCTCATCGAGCGGGCGCAGTGATCACACTGCGGGACCTGGAGCCCGGCGACGCCCCCGCGGTGCGGAGGATCTACAGCGGCGCCTCCGTCACCTTCACCCGCGGTCACGCCATGAGCCCTGGCGAGGCCACCACGTACGTCTCCACCGCCCTTGCCCAGAGGTGGTGCTTCGGTGTCAGCGCCGATCACGACCTGATCGGCTTGATCAAGCTCCGCGACCGCGGCGCCGGTCACGCCACCGTGAGCTACATCCTGCGGGAGGACACCTGGGGGCGCGGCTACGGCACCGACGCCGTCCGGCGAGTCATCGCGTACGCCTTCACCGCCACTGCCCTGGAGCGGCTGAGCGCCAAGCACCACCCCGACAACCCCGCGTCCGGCCGCGTCCTGGCCAAAGCCGGGTTCCGCCGCACAACAGTCCTCCCCGTCCGCGTGGACGGCGTATCGGTGGCGTACCCGGTCTACGAGATCCGGTCCACCTGGACCGCGTTCGTCGCGCACACCGGCGACCGCTGACGACCCGCGCCCCCTGCACACGCACAGGGGGCGCAGCCGCACGTCAGCGGGTGACCCAGAGGTTCATGGCCCACCCGTTGTTGTCCTGCCGGAGGTTGTCGCACCAGTAGTACCCGTACGGGTCCTGGCCGCTGTAGGTGGTGCGGGCCAGGCTGCACTCGATCTGGACGCCCGGGGACGTGGGCGCGTGGAAGATCGCCACGACCGTGTTCGTGCCGGGCTCGGCCGCCGCCGGGGCCGCGGTCGCCGCGATGCTTCCGATGGTGAACAGGCCGGCGAGTCCCAGTCCTGCCAGAGTCTGCTTCAGACGCATGGATTCCCCCCTCGGGATCTGTCCGCCGTCCACCGGATGGGGAGGCGGGCCTCGTACGACGACGAAGCTAGACGCGGCGGGACGCGTACCGTGGAACGATCGGGCCGCGATGCCCGACCGGGCGGAATCGGTGCCCGATACGCGCGAACAGAGAGGCCAACCGTGGCGACACCCGTACGTGAGGCCCTCGCCGGGGCGCGGCGGTCCGCCCTGCACCTTGAGATGCGGGACGGCTATATGCGCGACGACCCGGAGTTCATCCGCTGGCAGCGGGGTCACCGGTACGATCCGGCCGATCGTGAGTCCTGGTGGCGCCCGTGGCTGGACGTGGTGGCCGAGACGACCGGCCGGGGTGTGACCATGCGACGGCTGAGGGTCGTGTCCGAGCCGCTCAGCGACTACGTCCGCTACGAGTACGACGGCACCTTCACGAATGTCGCGGCGGGCGAGAACGTCCGCTGGCTCCCGCGCTCGCGGGCGCGCGGTCTGCTGCTCCCCGTGCTGGACGGCTGGGTGGTGGACGAGGAGACCGTGATCCTCCACCACTTCAGCGGCGACGGCCAGTGGGTCGCCCCGCGTATGGAGGTGGTCCACGACCCGGAGCTTGCGACGCAGTACGTGACGGCGTACGACGCGGCGTGGGAGAGGGCCGTGCCCCACGCGGAATACCGGCCCGCCTGACCGCTTGGAATCGTCGGCCCCGCCCTGCTCCTGGGATAGTCACCCCATGGACCACCCCCCTGCGCCCACCGACGACCCGCCCCTCTCCCCGGAGGAGCACGCCGCTGTGCGGGCCGCCGTCTCCGTCGGGGGCGGATGCGGGGTCGGCGGTCGGCCCCCCACGCTCAACGGGCTGCTCGTGAGCTGGCGGTCGGTCGTGGCAGAGGTGGAGGACGGCTACTCGTGGTGCGCGCCGGAGCTCGGCACGACCTCTGGTGCCGTGGCGCGCTCGCGCGGGTCTGGCCCCTGCTGCCGCCGCGTGTCCGGTCCATCCGGTGGGCGGAGCTGCGGGAGACGGACCGGCGTTTTCGGGCGGCTACGGTTCCGTGGCCCGGCCGGGGTGAGGAGGAGGCGGGGGAGTGGTGGAGATGGCGCGTCCCGCGACTGCTGGAGACCGAGGCCGGAGACCGCCGCGAGCGCGGCTGGCCCTCCGGCTGGGCCATGATGCCGTTCCCCAAACCGGATGCCGTGCGGGTGGTCGGCTGACGATCGAGGCGATCACCCTGTAACGATCGCCCTCCCCCCACCACTTCTTCATGACAGAGAACACCGGAGAAGACGGAGGTGCGGCGGTGGCCGATCGGATGGCCGGTGCGGAGGAGGCCGGTGGAGAGGCCCGCTTCACCGTGATGTACGACGACTGCCGGGCGCGGGTCTGGGCCTATGTGGTCAGCCGGGCCGGGCGGCAGGTCGCCGACGAGGTGGTGAGCGAGACCTTCGCCATCGCCTGGCGGCGCCGGTCCGATGTCCCCGAGCCCCCGCTGCCCTGGCTGCTCGGCGTCGCCAGGAACGTACTGCGCGACACCGTGCGGGCCGAGGTCAGACGGGAGTCCTTCGCGGCGGAGCTGAGGGTGTGGACCACCGCGCACGACGCCGATATCGCCGAGGACGTCGCCGAGCGGGACGATCTGCTGACAGCGCTCGCCTCGCTGGCGGACGAGGATCGGGACGTGCTGATCCTCGCCGCCTGGCAGGGGCTCACGCCGGCTCAGGCGGCCGAGGTCGTCGGGTGCTCGGCCGCCGCCATGCGGGTGCGGCTGCACCGTGCGCGCAAGCGGCTCACCAAGGCGCTCGGGAACATGCCCCCGCCCGCCCCCTCCGTCCAGCCCCGGGTCCGGTTCGTGCGAGAGGAAGTGTGAGACATGGTCCGCAAGCAGGCCGAGAAGTGTGAGCACGGGGACGTCATGGCGCGGCTGGCCGCCGCCCGGCCCGCCGCGCTGGACGACGGGGCGACGGCCGACCCCGCCACCAGGGCGCGCGAACTCGCCGCCGCCGTACGGCACGACACTCCCGTGAGCAGGAAGTCGTGGCGGCCGGTGCGGTCGGTGCGGCCCCGGTGGGCGCTGGCCGCGCTGCCCGTCGCCGTGGCTGTCACGGTCACGCTGGTGCAGGGAGGCGGGGGCGGATCCGGGGACGCCAGTGACTATCTGCTGGCCGCCGCCGCGAAGGTGGAGGCCCGGGGGGACGGGGCGGAGGGCGACTACTGGTTCCAGGAGGAGCAGCTCGGCGCCCTGCACCGCGTCGCCGGGGAGGAGGGCGGGAACGAAGGGGAGTACGTCGTCGATCAGCGGGAGCGTGGGCGGCAGTGGCTCGCCGCCGGGTCCGACCGGCGCTGGTCCGAGTACGAGGACATCGGGACCCGTCCCGCGTCCCCCGCCGACGAGCGGGCCTGGCGGGCCGCCGGGTCCCCGGCCGAGTGGACGCTGCCGGAATCGTCCGGCGGTGATGTCGTACGGCGGGAGCCCACCGGCGTCGTGAAGCGGGACGCTCCCGGGGACGGCGTCGATGTCGTCCCGATCGGGGAACTGACGACCGATCAGCTGGCGGCGCTGCCCACCGAGCCGGGGGCGCTGCGGGCGCGGCTGGTGGAGCTGGCCAACGCCCGGTTCCGGTCGGCCGACGGCTCACCGGACGATCTGACCGACCGGATCGTCATCTGGCAGGCCATCGAGATCGCCGTCCATCTGCCCGCCGACGCCGAACTCCGCGCCGCCGCCTACCGGATGCTCTCGCAGGAGCCCGGCGTCCGGGACCTCGGGGTGGTCGAGGACCAGAGCGGGCGCGAGGGGTACGGCGTCGCCCTGCCCGCCCGCGAGGGCGAGTCCGAGCTGCGGCTGATCCTGGACCGCACGACCGGCACCCCCCTCGGCACCCTCACCGTCGCCACCCGCGCCCACGACGGCTGGGCCAAGGGTGACATCACCTCGTACACCACGACCGTCGAGCAGCGGTGGACGGACACCCCGCCCTCCTTCGACGAGGACATGGGGATGGACGAGGGCCGGGGGAGCGGGTCCGCCGCCCGCCAGGACGACTGAGGCGGGCCCCGCGGGGGAGGCGGCGCCGTACCTTTCCGGTCCGGCTACGGGAAGTACAGCGCCGCCTTGTCCCGTACATGGCCCGCGAACATGGCCTTCGCCACGCCCCGGCCCCGGAACATCGCGGTCCGGGGGCCGTGCTCGGTCACGGCGACCGCGATCGGGCGGCCCACCACGGTCATCCCCCTGACCCGGTGCTCCCGCGCCGCCCACTGCGCGGCGGCCGGCCGGACGTCCGCGCTGATCAGCGCGGGCAGAACCAGCCCCGCGTCGAAGGCGACCGAGATGCCGGAGATCCGGTGCCCGGCGGCGGCCATGGCCCAGTCGCTGAACTCGGCGAGCGCCGCCTCGTCCACGACGGGCACGGCGGCGGCGTGGACGAAGATCCGTGCCCCGGAGCCCAGCCAGCGGGCCTTTCGGTCGGTCCGCTCGCCCACCACCACCTCGTGGCCGTGCCAGTGGGTCGAGGAGACCGCGCAGTGGTCGGCCTCCAGTCGGGCGCGTAACGCGGCCAAGTAGGCGGGGGCAGAGGTCTGTTGGGGTGTCATGGGGGGATGCTCCAGGACGACCGGCGCCCCGGGGAAGGGCGGAGACGGAACCGTAACCCGGTCGCGTGCGCCCTACACGCGACGCTAGCGTGCCGCCCATGACCTCCCCCTCCTCTTCACGCGGATCCGCTGCGCACCCCCGTTTCGCCGAGGCGCTGGACGCTCTCGGCCTCGGGGAGGTGAAGGGCCGGGTCCGGCGCTTCCCCGACGCCACCCGCACCGCCGCCGAGGCCGCCGCCGCGATCGGCTGCGAGCTGAGCCAGATCTGCAAGTCGCTCATCTTCGCCGCCGACGGGGTCCCGGTGCTGGTGCTGATGGACGGGGCCTCGCGCGTCGATGTCGAGCGGGTCCGGCAGGAACTGGGCGCGGCCGAGGTCACCCGCGCCAAGGCCGACGTCGTCCGTGAGACCACCGGGTACGCCATCGGCGGCGTACCGCCCTTCGGGCACCGCAGCCGGACCCGGGTCCTCGCCGATCGCTCGCTGCTCGCCCACGACCTGGTGTGGGCCGCCGCCGGGGACCCGCACACCGTCTTCCCCGTGGAGCCCAAGGAGCTGATCGCGCACGCCGGAGCCACGCTGGTGGATGTGCGCGAGCCCACCGCGTGACGCCGCTGGTCGTGGCCGCCGTGCTCGGCGCGGCGGTCACCCACGCCGGGTGGAACGCCATCGCCCACCGCATCACCGACAAGCTGGTCGGCTTCTCCCTCATCTCCGGCGGCGGGCTGCTCATCGGCCTCGCCCTCGTACCGTTCGTGCCCGTCCCCGCCGTCGCGGCCTGGCCGTACCTCGTCCTCTCCGCGCTGATCCACATCGCCTACCACCTGCTGCTGATGCGCTCCTTCCGGCTCGGTGACTTCGGGCAGGCGTACCCCATCGCGCGCGGCACCGCGCCCCTGCTGGTCACCGGCCTCGCCGCGCTCTTCGCCCATGAGGTGCCGGACGGCTGGGCCGCCGCCGGGATCGCCCTGTCCTGCGCCGGGCTGACCGGCGTCGCCCTGTGGGGGCTGCGCGGCCGGCGCCCCAACTGGCCCGCCATCGGCGCCGCCCTCGCCACCGGCGTCACCATCGCCGCGTACACCGTGGTCGACGGCCTCGGGGTGCGCGCCGCCGACTCCCCGCTCGGCTACATCGGCTGGCTGATGATCCTGGAGGGGGCCGTGCTCCCGGCGTACGCCTGGTGGCGGTGGCGCGGGGAGACGCTCGCCCGGCTGCGGCCGTCCGCCGCGCTGGGGCTGATCGGCGCGGTGATGTCGGTCGCCGCGTACGGGCTGGTGCTGTGGGCCCAGACCCAGGCCGAGCTGGCGCCGATCGCCGCGCTGCGGGAGTCGTCCATCATCGTCGGCGCCGCCATCGGGGCCGTGCTCTTCAAGGAGCGGTTCGGGCTGCCGAGGGTGGTGGCGGCCGGGCTGCTGGTGCTGGGGATCGGGCTGATGCTGCGGTCGGGGTGAGGGGCAGGGTCTGGTGCCTCAGAGAGCGGCGTCCGGCGGCTCCCCGAACCGTGCCAGGGACAGCGCCGCCGTCACCGCCAGCGCGAACCCCAGCACCGCGAGCCAGGCCAGGCCCGCCCGGGTGCCGTCCCCCAGCCACACCACCCCCACCAGCCCCGGCCCGACGGTCTCCCCGATCACCATCCCGGCCGTCGCCGTCGTCACCGAACCGCGCCGCAGCGCCGACGTCAGCAGCAGGAACGCCGCGCCCCCGCCCAGCAGCAGGGCGTACACCGCCGGATCGGTGAGCAGCGCCTCCGGCGCCGGGTCGTCGATCAGCCGTACGGACACCTCCACCACCCCGAACCCGAACCCCGCCCCCAGACCCAGCACCAGCGCCCTGACCCGGCCCCGCAGCAGCCGCCCGCCCAGCGTCCCCAGCACCGCCACCGCCACCGCCGTCACCACCAACGCGTACGGCAGCGCCGCCGGACCGGGACGGCCGCCCTGCGGGCCGGAGGCCAGCGCCAGCATCGCCAGCCCGGCGCACACCGCCGCCACCGCGCCCCGCCATCGCCTGGAGCACGGTCGCGGTACCGAAACAGAGCGCGGCACCGAGGGCGCAGAGCAATCCAAAAGTCACCGGAACGCTGTAAACGGGTGTAAATGGTGTGGGTGGGTGAGTGTGAGGGGGCGCCGACTCCTGTCGGTGCGGGGGGGGGGGGTGCCCCTATGGGTTTGGTCAAGGTGATGGGGCAGGTTGGGGATCGTAGTAGGTGCCGTCTCGGAGCATGGCGAAGAGGACGTCGGC
>NZ_JBEXLA010000050.1:0-55519 GCF_040609715.1 Streptomyces sp. NPDC004610
ACGGAGGAACTCCCACTCCTCATCAGACAGCTCATGACGACGTATCACCCGACCATGATCCACCACGCAAGATCAATTGAAGACACGCCCTAGGGGCGCGGGGAACTGCGCAATCTTTTGGGGGCGCGGACAGACGCCGCGATCTCCCAGGGTCGCGGGGAACTGCGCAATCCTTTGGGCACACGGGCAGACACCGGGACCTCCCAGGGGCGCGGGGAACTGCGCAATCCTTTGGGCACGCGGGCAGACGCCGGGACCTCCCAGGGGCGCGGGGAACTGCGCGACCAGCCACACCCCACCCGCACCCACCCCACAACCCGCCCCTCCCTTGATCCCGACAGATGCAGACCCCGTCCCCCACCCCTCCGGTGAAACAATCCCTGTCATGGCGGAAATCATCCAGAAGGACGGCACCTGGGAGTTCGACGGCGACGCCCTACGGCTGACACCCGGTCGGGACAAGTCCGTCGGTCTGCTGCGCAGAACCCTCGGGGAACTCGTCGTCCCGCTGGGCGCACTGGCCGGGATCTCCTTCGAGCAGGGACGCAGGTCCGGGCGGCTGAGACTACGACTGCGGGACGGCGCCGACCCGCTCCAACTCGCGACCGGCGGCCGACTGACCGAGCCGCACGACCCGTATCAGCTGGTGGTGGAGTCCGACCGATACGGGGTCGCGGAGTACTTCGTGGACGAGGTGCGCAACGCACTGCTGCTGGACCAGGTGCCGGGCGACCCGGTGGACACCTATCTGCTCCCCGGCCCCGGGGTGCCGCTGTCGTTCTCGGCGGGGGACGCCACGGCGAGCTTCGACGGGGAGCGGGTGCGGCTGGAGTGGAACTGGAAGACGGAGGAGGCGAAGTCGGCGTCTGGTACCCGGATCATCGCGATCAGCGAGATCTCGGCGGTGGAGTGGCATCCGGCGGTGGGTCTGGAGAACGGTTTCCTGCGTTTCACCGTGCGCCACGCGCCGACCAAGGCGCCACCGAAGTACGACCCCAACTCGGTCGATCTCTGGGGCTTCAAAAAGGATCCGCTGATGGCACTGATCGCGGCGGCCGTACAGTCCCGACTGGCCCATCCGACCGCCGCCACCACCACCGCCACAACCACCACCCCGGCAACCACCACCCCGCCCGACACCCGCCCGCAGCTCACCAAGGCCCCCACCCCGTCCGACGACCACGACGCACTGCTGCGACGCCTGCGCGAACTGGGCGAACTGCACCGCTCGGGGGTACTGACCGACGAGGAGTTCACCCAGGCCAAGCAGGCCGTCCTACGCCGAATGTGAGCGGCACATGAGCCGCACATGAGCCGACTGTGGGCCGAACGGGAACCCTTAACTCACCCCCCTGCCCGAAATCGGGCAGAATTCTTGCGAAACCCTCCCCCGTACTCCAGGATCAAGCGAGTGCACGACGAACTCGTAGATCACCTGACCCGCTCCACCCCCCTGAGCCGGGGTGAGGCACTGCGGGTGATCCAGGACGTGCTCGCCTACTTCGACGAGACGACCGTCGACTACGTCCGCCGCCGCCACCGCGAGCTACAGGCCCAGGGCCTGGTGAACGCGACGATCTTCGAGCGGATCGAGACGGACCTCAAGTACCGGGCGGTGGCCCCCCCGGACCTGTCGCAGCGCCAACTGCGCCGCATCGTCTACGGCTGACCCTCAACACCACCCTCGCCCCGCCCCCTCCCCCTCCTCCCCTCCCTCTACGACTAGGAACATCCCATATGTGCGGAATCGTCGGATACATCGGGAAGCGTGATGTGACCCCGCTGCTCCTGGAGGGCCTCCAGCGTCTGGAGTACCGGGGCTACGACTCGGCCGGCATCGTCGTCACCTCCCCCAAGGCCGCCGGGCTGAGGACGGTCAAGGCCAAGGGCCGGGTGCGCGATCTGGAGGCGAAGGTCCCGGCCCGCTTCAAGGGCACCACCGGTATCGCCCACACCCGCTGGGCCACCCATGGCGCCCCGTCCGACGTCAACGCCCACCCGCACCTGGACGCCGAGGGCAAGGTCGCCGTCGTCCACAACGGCATCATCGACAACGCCGCCGACCTGCGCCGCAAGCTGGAGGCGGACGGCGTGGTCTTCCTCTCCGAGACCGACACCGAGGTCCTCACCCACCTCATCGCCCGTTCCCAGGCGGAGAAGCTGGAGGACCGAGTCCGCGAGACCCTCCGCCTGATCGAGGGCACCTACGGCATCGCCGTCCTGCACGCCGACTTCCCCGACCGGATCGTGGTCGCCCGCAACGGCTCGCCGGTCGTCCTCGGCATCGGCGAGAAGGAGATGTTCGTCGCCTCGGACATCGCCGCCCTGGTCACCCACACGCGGCAGATAGTGACCCTGGACGACGGCGAGATGGCCACCCTCAAGGCCGACGACTTCCGCACCTACACCACCGAGGGCACCCGCACCACCGCCGAGCCCACCACCGTCGAGTGGGAGGCCGCCTCCTACGACATGGGCGGCCACGACACCTATATGCACAAGGAGATCCACGAGCAGGCCGAGGCCGTGGACCGGGTGCTGCGCGGCCGGATCGACGACCGCTTCTCCACCGTCCACCTCGGCGGCCTCAACCTGGACGCCCGCGAGGCGCGCGCGGTCCGCCGGGTCAAGATCCTGGGCTGCGGCACCTCGTACCACGCGGGCATGATCGGCGCCCAGCTGATCGAGGAGCTGGCCCGGATCCCCGCCGACGCCGAACCGGCCTCCGAGTTCCGCTACCGCAACGCGGTCGTGGACCCCGACACCCTCTACATCGCGGTCTCCCAGTCCGGCGAGACCTATGACGTACTGGCCGCCGTACAGGAGCTGAAGCGCAAGGGCGGCAAGGTCCTCGGCGTGGTGAACGTGGTGGGCTCGGCCATCGCCCGCGAGGCGGACGGCGGCATCTACGTCCACGCGGGCCCGGAAGTCTGCGTCGTCTCGACGAAATGCTTCACCAACACCACCGTCGCCTTCGCCCTGCTGGCCCTGCATCTGGGCCGGGTCCGCGACCTGTCCGTCCGCGACGGCAAGCGAATCATCGCGGGCCTGCGTCGGCTGCCCGCCCAGATCGCCGAGATCATGACGCAGGAACCCGAGATCGAGAAGCTCGCCCGGACCTACGCCGACGCCCGCTCGATGCTGTTCATCGGCCGGGTGCGCGGCTACCCGGTGGCCCGCGAGGCATCCCTGAAGCTCAAGGAGGTCTCCTACATCCACGCCGAGGCCTACCCGGCGTCCGAGCTGAAGCACGGCCCCCTCGCCCTGATCGAACCGGCCCTGCCCACGGTGGCGATCGTCCCCGATGACGATCTGCTGGAGAAGAACCGCGCCGCGCTGGAGGAGATCAAGGCCCGCGAGGGCAAGATCCTCGCGGTCGCCCACCAGCCCCAGGCCAAGGCCGACCAGACGATCCTGGTCCCCAAGAACGAGGACGAACTCGACCCCATCCTCCTGGGCATCCCCCTCCAACTCCTCGCCTACCACACAGCCCTGACCCTGGGCCGAGACATCGACAAGCCCCGAAACCTCGCCAAGTCGGTAACGGTGGAGTAGCCCCCTCAGCCCCGCGCGCTCTTTCCAGGGGCGCGGGGAACTGCGCAGTCTTGTCGGGGGCGCGGGGAACTGCGCAATCTTTTCGGGGACACGAGGAACTGCGCAGTCCTTCCAGGGGCGCGGGGAACTGCGCAGTCTTTTCAGGGGCGCGGGGAACTGCGCGACCAGCCACACCCCACCCGCACAGGCCACTCAACCCAAACGAGCCCCCACATGACGCCACCGTCACAGGGGGCTCGCCCCACCTCACCGGCCCACAACACCAGGCCACCCAGCGGCAGCTACCCCGTAGGGGCCACCCGCCCACCCGCCCGCCGAGGCAACACCGTCGGCCAGTGCGCGAGCACAGCCGTGGCCCCGTACCAGGCCACCGCCCCCGCAACCACCGCGACCCACCCACCGACCTTGACCAGCCCCTCGTTCTCGGCGAAGAACGCGATGGCCAGCAGCAGCATGGAGACGAACAGCAGCCCGTACGCCACCTGCCCCAACTGATCCCCACCCGCGAGGGTCAGCGTGAGGGCGACAAGGGCGAACAGCAGCAGAAACAGTCCACCCGCGTTCGCGGAGACCGGGGCGTCCCCGGCGGCGGACGCGGAGACGGACACGGCCCAGGTGAACCAGAGCGCGCCGAGCACGGTGAAGGCCGTACCGGAGGCGCTGTCGCGGTCCCGGAAGGCCAGCAGACCGGCGACGAAGAGGGCGACTCCGCCCACGTACCGGGCGATTGACACGGCGTCGGCGGCCGAGACTCCGTCGAGCACCTCGGTGTGGGCGAGGCCGAAGGCCAACAGGGTGATCCCCAGGGCGAGTCGGCCGACCACAGTGGTGGTTCCGCTTCCCGCAGAGACGGCGTTGTCCACGGCGGGCTCCCTTCAGGCATGTGCAGTTGTGGTGCCCGCTATATGCCCTTCACAAAGGCACAAACACCTCTACGCACCAGTAGATTCAGCCTCGGAACACCCCGGCAACGGCGCGAAGTCGACTACGGCAGGGCGACCACCACCGCACGGCGACCCGACTACGGAATGACGACCACGGGCCGCTTCGCCCGCTTGGCGAGCCGCCCGGCCACCGAGCCGAACATCCGGCCCACCAGCCCGTGCGTGGAGCCCACGACGATCGCGTCCGCCTCGTACTCCCGCCCGACCTCTTCGAGTTCATGGCAGATGTCCCCGCCGCGCTCGACCAGGATCCAGGGCACCTCGGCGAGATAGTCCGCGCAGGCGAGTTCCAGTCCGAGCACCTCGGTGCGGTGGTCGGGGACATCGACGAAGACGGGGGGTTCGCAGCCCGCCCAGACGGTGGTGGGCAGCCGGTTGGCGACATGCACGATGATCAGACCCGCGTGGGAGCGGCGGGCCATGCCGATGGCGTACGCGAGGGCGCGCTCGCTGGAGGTGGAGCCGTCGAAACCGACGACGACGCCGTGCTTGAAGGCGGGGTCGCACGCGTGGCGTGGCTCTTCCGCCGCCAGGGGATCGGCCGCCGTGGGGTCGGCGACGGGCCGCTTGCGGTCCGCGGGTTCAAAGAATTCGTGACCGGCCATGGCTGTCTCGGCGTTGTGATCCTTCATCGGGGAGGGACGACCGGGTCGTCCGCGCTGTGTCCGGGAATCATCTTCCCAACCCCATACCCCCAAGGGTACGGCGGCACGCCTCCTTCGCCCAGATCCCGCACGGCCGCCCGGCGGGTTTCGTGGAGCATGCACGAGGGGGCGCCCGTCACGCAATGGTTGCTGCCCCGTACAGGCGGTTTGCACAGGATTCACTGCGCGGGAGGGTGATCGCCCGGCCGCTCGCTGACAGTGACCGTCCCGGGACGCGGGCGTTGAAGTGCGTGAACCACGCCACAGGGAGCACGCCATGTCCGCACCCCGCACCGTCCCCACCGCGCCCCGCGCCACCGGCGGGGAGCCGCACCGGACCCCGGCCCCGCACAACCCCCCGCCCGCCCCCGGGACGCCCCCCACCGGGCCGGACCCGACGGCGAACCCGGCGACGGACTCCACGGCGAACCCGGCAGCGAACCCGGCAGCGGACCCGACGCAGGACCCGGCCGGGGACGTGGTCCGCTGGGCCGTATTCAGCTGCGCCCTCGTCCCCCTGGTCCTGCTCTGGTACGGCACCTCCCTGGCCGGCGCGGCCGGTACGGCGCTGGGCCTCGCCGCGGTCACCGGGGTGTGCCGACTGCTGCTGCGCCGCGCGGAACGCCGGGCCGCCGCCGCCCCGCCCGCCGACGGGGAACTCCCGCTCCCGCACCGGGAGACGGGCGCGACAGAGCCCTCGCTCCCCCCGTACTTCCCTCCGCACTTTCCCCCGTACTTCCCCCCTCACCGGAGCACGGACGGAGAGGCCCTTCCGACTGACCGGTTTCCGCACCCCGGCCCATAACTTTTCAGCCAACTTCTGCATACCGCGCATCCACTGGTCTGACGGCCCCCCACGCACCGTTCGACCTGCACGGAAAGGGTCTCAGCCCGGCTCCGCACCCTACGCGGATTGGCCACCGCGACAAGGCGCACTTCCCTGTGCGCCGCGTGAGTGCAACGCTTCGTGATCGAATGCTTTACGCCAAGTTGCCAACTCGACCTCCGCAGGGGTGCCAATCCGGTCACCTCCGTGGTGCGGGACGCAGTAGATTCGATCTTGACTGTCGTATGGCGGGGGACTCGTGCAGGACCGAGGGGAAACGTGCAGGAGCGACACAACCGAGGAGCCGCGACCACCGAGGGGGGCTTAGCAGGATGAGCCACGACTCCACTGCCGCGCCGGAAGCCGCGACCCGGAAACTGTCCGGGCGGCGGCGCAAGGAGATCGTCGCGGTGCTGCTGTTCAGCGGCGGCCCCATCTTCGAGAGTTCCATACCGCTGTCGGTGTTCGGGATCGACCGCCAGGACGCCGGCGTACCGCGCTACCGACTGCTGGTGTGCGGCGGCGAGGACGGTCCGCTGCGGACCACGGGGGGCCTGGAACTCAGTACACCGCATGGCCTGGAAGCCATCGCGCGGGCGGGCACGGTCGTCGTGCCGGCCTGGCGCTCGATCACTTCCCCGCCCCCGGAGGAGGCGCTCGACGCGCTGCGCCGGGCGCACGAGGAGGGCGCGAGGATCGTCGGGTTGTGCACCGGCGCCTTCGTCCTCGCGGCGGCGGGCCTGCTGGACGGCCGCCCGGCGACCACCCACTGGATGTACGCGCCGACGCTGGCCAAGCGCTATCCGTCCGTCCATGTCGATCCCAGAGAACTCTTCGTGGACGACGGCGACGTACTGACATCGGCGGGCACCGCCGCCGGAATCGATCTGTGTCTGCACATCGTGCGCACGGACCACGGCAACGAGGCCGCCGGGGCACTGGCCCGCCGGCTGGTCGTCCCACCGCGCCGGAGCGGAGGCCAGGAACGCTACCTGGACCGCTCTTTACCAGAGGAGATCGGCGCCGACCCGCTCGCCGAGGTCGTCGCCTGGGCGCTGGAGCACCTCCACGAGCAGTTCGACGTGGAGACGCTGGCGGCCCGCGCGTACATGAGCCGGCGGACGTTCGACCGCCGCTTCCGTTCGCTGACCGGCAGTGCGCCGTTGCAGTGGCTGATCACCCAGCGGGTGCTCCAGGCGCAGCGGCTGCTGGAGACCTCGGACTACTCGGTGGACGAGGTGGCGGGCCGCTGCGGCTTCCGCTCGCCGGTCGCCCTGCGCGGCCACTTCCGCCGTCAGCTCGGCTCGTCGCCGGCCGCCTACCGGGCCGCGTACCGGGCCCGGCGTCCGCAGGTGGACAAGTCGTCCGACCAGGATCACGGGTCGTCGCAGCCGGGTCCGCCCACGCCTTCCCATCTCCCGCCGCCGCACTCCCTGCACCCGGATTCGCCGGTGCCGCTCCAGGCCCGCCGCACCCCGGCGACAGCGAGCGCGCTCGGCGCCGGAGCGCCCCTGGCGAGCCTGCCGGGCCAGCGGAGCGGGGCATGAGCGCGGGGCGGTAGGCCGTAGGCAGGGGTTCGTCCCTCAGCGATGACGGGGGGTGGGGGTGGGGGTCGGCCGACCCACACCCCCACCCCCCGTCCGCGTTCCCGTCCCCCGTCCGCGTCCCCGTCCGCTTCCGCCGGTCCGGGGAGCGACACGGGGCACCGCATATGCCGACCTCGGCCGTAGGGTGGTCGCATGAACGATCGCATGGTGTGGATCGACTGCGAGATGACCGGCCTCTCGCTGTCGGACGACGCGCTCATCGAGGTGGCCGCCCTCGTCACCGACTCCGAGCTGAATGTGCTCGGCGACGGCGTGGACATCGTCGTCCGTCCGCCGGACGCCGCGCTGGAGACGATGCCGGAGGTGGTCCGGGAGATGCACACCGCGTCCGGACTGCTCACCGAGCTGCCCGGCGGCACCACGCTCGCCGACGCCGAGGCGCAGGTCCTGGCGTATGTGCGCGAGCACGTCAAGGAACCCGGCAAGGCCCCGCTGTGCGGCAACTCCGTCGGCACCGACCGCGGCTTCCTGCTGCGGGACATGCCGGCCCTGGAGGGCTACCTCCACTACCGCATCGTCGATGTCTCCAGCGTCAAGGAGCTGGCCCGCCGCTGGTACCCGAGGGCGTACTTCAACAGCCCCGAGAAGAACGGCAACCACCGCGCCCTCGCCGATATCCGCGAGTCCATCGCGGAGCTGCGCTACTACCGCGAGGCGATCTTCGTCCCCCAGCCCGGACCGGACTCCGACACCGCCAGGGCCATCGCCGCGCAGCACGTTCTGCCTGCCCGGTAGCGGTCGGTCGGAGCCCCGGAAAAGCCGGGCGCGAGCACCCCTTCGGACCCTGTACACTTTTTCTTGGCCGGTCGGAGAGACGCCAGTTTCCACCGCCGGTCATGGTGGGTGTAGCTCAGTTGGTAGAGCACCTGGTTGTGGTCCAGGTGGCCGCGGGTTCAAGTCCCGTCACTCACCCCACCGACCAAGGGCCGGTCCGAGACATTCGGACCGGCCCTTGGTATGTCCCCACGCACCGCCACGATGACGACACCACCCCGGGAGCCCTTGTGATCGTCCCCTTCCTGGTCGGTACGGCCATCGTCCTGGCCCTCGCCGCCACCGCGGCCTGGACCGGCGCCGCCTTCTGCCGGGAGGTCCGGGTCCGGCGGCTTCAGGGCCGCCACTTCTCCCGGTAGCCGGGCCGGTCCGCGTAGGGCAGGGCCAGCAGGCGCAGCACGTGGTCCCTGGACGGGGACGGCGGCGCGGTCAGAGCCCAGGCGAGGACGCGTCGCTTGGCGTCGGTCTCGGCCAGGACCCGTGCCGGGTCGTGGCGGACGATGTGCGCGCCCACGGCGGCGTCGACGTTCTGCGCGAGATCGATCCCGAACTGCGGCAGCTCGCCGAAGTGCCGGGTGGGCCAGGTCTCCGCGCTGCGGAGGGCCACCACGACGCCCTCGCCCAGGTCCCCGCCGTCGACCTCGGTATCACCGCCGACGTACTCCCCGCGGTCAAGGTCGGGGACGACGGTCTCGTCGGTCTCCGGGTCCTCCCAGCGCCAGCGCACCCCGCCCGGCGGACCGGGCTCACCGTGCCGGCGGCTCGCCGCCCGTGCCGTGTGTTCGTCCTCGTCCAGTCGGGCGGACAGCCAGTGTGCCAGCTCGGGTGTCGGGTCTCCGGGGGTGTTCATGCGGAGGTGCGGACGACGAGTCGCGTCGCGAGGACGACCTGGTGCCCGGCGTGGCGGGAGGGTTGCGGGGCCGGGCGGCGGGCGGCTATCTCGGTGAGCAGCAGATCGATCATGCTGCGGCCCATCTCCTCGATGGGCTGGCGGACGCTGGTCAGGGGCGGGTCCATGTGCCGGGCGATGGCGGAGTCGTCGTAGCCGACGAGGGCCACGTCGTCCGGGATGCGGCGGCCCGCCTCGCGCAGGATGTGGCGGGCGCCGGCCGCGGTGACATCGGAGGCGGCGAAGACCGCGTCCAGATCGGGGCGGCGGGCCAGCAGCGCGGTCATCGCGCGGGCGCCGCCGTCCTCCGTGAAGTCGCCGCGCTCGAGGAGGAGTTCGTCCAGCGGGCGGCCGGTGTCGCGCAGGGCGTCGCGGTAGCCGTCCAGGCGGCGCTGGGCACCGTAGACATCGAGGCGGCCGGTGATGTGGGCGATCCGGGTGCGGCCCCGGGCGAGGAGGTGCTCGACCGCGGAGCGGGCGCCGCCGTAGTTGTCGGAGTCGACGGACGGCAGAGCCTCGGCCGCCGAGCGGGGGCCGCTGATGACCGCGGGGATCTCCAGCTGGGCCAGCAGATCGGGCAGCGGATCGTCGGCGTGCACCGAGACCAGCAGGACGCCGTCGACCCGGTGGGCCGCCAGATACTGGGCGAGGCGGGCCCGCTCCCGGTCGCTGCCCGCGAAGATCAGCAGCAGTTGCATCTCGGTCTCGGCCAGTTCGGCGCCCACCCCGCGCAGCATGTCGGAGAAGTAGGGCTCGGCGAAGAAGCGGGTCTCCGGCTCGGGGACGACGAGGGCAATGGCGTCGGTGCGGTTGGCGGCCAGCGCGCGGGCGGCGGTGTTGGGGACATAGCCGAGTTCGGCGACGGCGGCCTCGACGGCGGCGCGGGTGGTGGCGCTGACCCGGGGCGAGCCGTTGATCACGCGCGAGACCGTGCCGCGGCCCACGCCCGCCCGTGCGGCGACCTCTTCGAGGGTCGGCCGCCCGGCCCCTCGGCCGCGCGTTCCCTGGCCTGCCATCGGCTCGCCCTCCCGTCGTCACCCTGGCCTGGAATGTAACAGCGGCGCCCGTCACAGGAGCGGTACGGGCCCCAACCCGCTCTCCTGGCGAGGCCCCGGCGCCCGGCTAACGGGCCGATAACTGAACGCGGCCCGTCGCGTCCGGTCCCTTGACATGCCCACCGGGAGCCACGACCCTTCAACACATCATCGATGGGAGCGCTCCCACAGCCCTCACGATACCCACGCCCTACACATCCCACACGCACTCCCGGGCGCACTTCCAGACGCACTCCCGCACGTCTTCCCGCACTCCCCATCCCGCACGTTCCCCGCCCCTCAGGGCGACAGGAGGACGCACATGCGAGCACCCGCCCCTTCCCGGATCATCCGCCGTCAGGCGCTCGTCCTCGCGGCCGTCGTGTCGCTGGGCGCCGGTCTGCTGGCCGGCTGTGCCGACGACGGCGACGACGAGTCGGACACCTCGGACGGCGGTGGCGGCAAGACCACCATCACGCTGGGGCTGTTCGGCGCGATGGGCTTCAAGGAGGCCGGTCTCTACGACGCGTACATGAAGCTCCACCCCGACATCACCATCAAGGAGAACGTCACCGAGCGCAATGAGAACTACTACCCGGCCCTGGTCAACCATCTGACCACCGGCAGCGGACTGATGGACATCCAGGCCGTCGAGGTCGGCAACATCGCCGAGGTGGTGAACACCCAGTCGGCGAAGCTGCTCGATCTGTCGGAGTACGGGAAGGAGAGCGACTACCTGGAGTGGAAGTGGCGGCAGGCCACCACCGAGGACGGCGCCACCATAGGACTCGGCACCGATGTGGGGCCGATGGCGATCTGCTACCGCAAGGACCTCTTCGAGGCGGCCGGACTCCCCTCCGAGCGGGAGGAGGTCGGCAAGCTGTGGGCGGGCTCCTGGGACACATTCGTCGAGGTCGGACGGCAGTACCAGGACAAGGCCCCCGACGAGACCACCTTCCTGGACTCCCCCGGCGGCCTCATCCAGGCCATCCTGGGCAGCGAGACCGAGCGGTTCTACGACTCCTCCGGCGAGGTCGTCTACAAGACCAACCCGGCGGTGAAGGACGCGTTCGACCTGACCGCGCGGGCCGCCGAGGACGGACTCGTCGGCAATCAGACGCAGTTCCAGCCCGCCTGGGACACCACCATCGCCAACAGCCGGTTCGCGGCGATGTCCTGCCCGCCGTGGATGCTCGGGTACATCAAGGGCAAGTCGCAGCCGGAGGCGGCCGGGAAGTGGGACGTGGCCGCCGCCCCGCAGGCCGGCAACTGGGGCGGGTCCTTCCTCGCGGTGCCGAAGTCCGGCAAGAACGCCGAGGCCGCCGCCGAGCTGGCCGCCTGGCTGACCGCGCCCGAGCAGCAGGCCAAGCTGTTCGAGGTGCAGGGCAGCTTCCCCAGCGCCCCGGCCGCCTATGAGATGCCCGCGGTCAAGGACGCCACCAATGAGATGACCGGTGACGCGCCCATCGGCACCCTCTTCGCCGAGGCCGCCAAGAACAGTCCCGTGCAGGTGATCGGCCCGAAGGACCAGATCATCCAGCAGGGCCTGACCGACAACGGGGTCATCCTGGTCGCCCAGGGCAAGTCGGCCGAGGAAGCCTGGGAGACGGCCGTGAAGACCATCGACAACAACCTGGACAAGTGACCGGTATGGCCACCCGGCACGACACCGCCGCCGTGCCCCTCTCCCCGGAGGGGGGCACGGCCCCGGCCGGCGCGAGCGCCCTCACCGGGCCCGGCCGACGGCGCCGCGCCCGGCTGTCCCGCCGCTGGCAGCGGGACATGAAGTGGAGCCCGTACGCGTTCGTCTCGCCGTTCTTCCTGCTGTTCCTGGCGTTCGGGCTGTTTCCGCTGCTCTACACCGGCTGGGCCTCGCTGCACCAGGTGGAGCTGACCGCGCCGACCGACATGGACTGGGTGGGGCTGCGCAACTACACCCGGATCCTCGACGACGACTTCTTCTGGAACGCGGCCCGCAACACCCTGACGATCGGGATCATCTCGACCGTTCCGCAGCTGCTGATGGCGCTCGGGATCGCGCACATCCTCAACTACCGCCTGCGCGCCTCGACGTTCTACCGGGTCGTCATGCTCGCGCCCTACGCCACCTCGATCGCCGCCGCGTCACTGGTCTTCGTGCTGCTCTTCGGCCGGGACTACGGCATGATCAACTGGGCGCTCGGGGTGATCGGGATCGATCACATCGACTGGCAGAACGACACATGGCCGTCCCAGATCGCCGTTTCGACCATCGTCATCTGGCGCTGGACCGGCTACAACGCGCTGATCTATCTGGCCGCGATGCAGGCCATCCCCCATGACCTGTACGAGTCGGCGGCACTGGACGGGGCGAGCCGCTGGCAGCAGTTCCTGCATGTGACGCTGCCGTCGCTGCGGCCGACCATTCTGTTCACCTGTGTCGTTTCGACCATCGGTGCATCGCAGTTGTTCGGTGAACCGCTGTTGTTCGATGCGAACAAGGGTGCGTCGGGCGGCTCCCAGCACCAGTTCCAGACGCTCGGGCTGTATCTGTACGAGCAGGGCTGGATCAATCAGCATCTGGGCCGCGCCTCGGCCATCGCGTGGACGATGTTCCTGATCCTGATCGTGATCGGACTGATCAACTACGTCATCTCGCACCGGCTGCGCGCCAGTAGTGGCGGTGGCGGTGGCAGCAGTGGCGATAGCGGTATCGGCAGCGGCAGCGGCAGCGGCAGCGGCAGCAGTGGCGGTAGTGCCCGTGGTTAGGAGACCGGCCGTGACGACGACACTGACTCCCCCCGATCAGCCGGCCGCGGCCGAACCATCACCGCGGCGGCGTCGCCCGAGGCGCCGGCTCCCCAAGGCGGCCCGCGCGGGCGGCCAGCGCCACGCCGGGCCGATCGCGTATCTGATCCTCGCGCTGTTCACCCTCGGCTCGCTGCTCCCGCTGGTGTGGACGGCCATCGCCGCCTCCCGCGACAACCAGCGGCTCGCCGAGACCCCGCCGCCGTTCTGGTTCGGCGCCAATCTGCTGGACAACCTGGAGACGGCCTGGACGGACGCCAACCTCGGCGAGGCGTTCCTGAACACCACGATCGTGGCCGGGATCGCGTCCGGGGCGGTCGTGTTCCTCTCGACCCTCGCCGGGTTCGCCTTCGCCAAACTGCGGTTCCGGGGCCGGGGCGCGCTGATGCTGATCGTGATCGGGACGATGATGGTGCCGCCGCAGCTCAGTGTGATCCCGCTCTACATGATGGTCGCCGAGCTGGACTGGACCGATCAGCTCCAGGCGGTGATCCTGCCGTCGATCGTGAGCGCGTTCGGGGTGTTCTTCATGCGGCAGTATCTGATCTCCGCGCTGCCCGACGAACTGATCGAGGCCGCCCGGGTGGACGGCGCGAGCAGTTGGCGCGTGGTGTGGCACATCGTGTTCCCGGCGGCCCGCCCGGCGATGGCGGTGCTGGGCATGCTGATGTTCGTCCAGACCTGGAACGACTTCCTGTGGCCGTTCCTGGTCCTCACCCAGACCGGCAACCCGACCGTGCAGGTGGCGGTCGCGGGCCTGGGCCGCGGTTACACGCCCGACCAGTCACTCATCATGGCGGGCGCCCTGCTGGGCACGCTGCCGCTGCTGCTCGTCTTCACGATCTTCGGCAAGCAGATCGTGGGCGGGATCATGCAGGGGGCGGTCAAGGGTTGAGGGGGGTGGGGTGGGGGCCCGCCCAGGTGCCGGTGGTGGCCGGGGTGCGGTCAGCCTGGGTGCGGGCACCCCAGGTTCCGGTGGGCCAGGTCGCCGCGGTGGCGGGCGGGCGCCCGGGGTGGCGGTTCCCGCACTGCGAGGTGCCTGCCGTCGCGAGTCCCGGCGGTCCTTGTGGCGGGCGACTCCGGACCGGGCCGGTCCCCGCTGTCGCGGTGGGCGATCGCCGGTCCTCCACAGGTGGGCCCAACCGCCGTCCGGTGGCCGTTGCCAGCCGCCACCCGGGCCTGGCCCGGCCGTCGGTCGGCCCCACGACGGCGGGCAGATCCGGCCCCTCCCCCACGTGGGCGGTCTCGGCCGTCCCTTCTGTCGCGGCGCCCGTCCGCTCTGGCGAGGGCCGCCGGGCTCTCACGGCGAGCGGTTGCCGGGGGCCTCACCCGGTGGGCACCCGGGCAGGGCCCCGGCCTACCGACGCCGGGCGGACCCGGCCCCCGCCGTCCCCCGGGCCGACCGCCATCACGCCGATCCGGGCCCGCGCACACGGGCCCGACCGTGACCAGTCACCAGTCACCAGTCACCAGTCACCGGACGCCAGTCACCGGACGCCAGTCGCCAGTCGCCAGCCACCCGACACCGCGCAGAGCCCACCCCCGCACACCGACCCCGACCCCGACCGACACACCGGACGCCCCCGCCGTCACCGCCCGGCGGACCCGCCGCGCCCGCCGCCCCGTCCCCACCCCGTCCCCTCCAACCCACCCCTCCAGCCCCAGTAGTCAACAACCCCCTCACCACCCCCTATGGGAGCGCTTCCATGCCGTCCAAGTCATCCATGTCATCCATGTCGTCCACACCGTCTATTTCGTCCACGTCGTCCACGTCGTCCATGTCGTCCACACCATCCGCCTCACCCGTGCCGACGCCCCTGCCGTCCCAGAATCCGGCCGCGTTCCCCGTGGGGTTTCTCTGGGGTGCCGCCACGTCCGCCTATCAGATCGAGGGCGCGGCGCGGGAGGACGGTCGTACTCCGTCGATCTGGGACACCTTCAGTCATACGCCGGGCCGTACGGCCGGTGGTGAGCACGGGGACGTGGCCGTCGATCACTACCACCGCTACCGCGAGGACGTCGCGCTGATGGCGGAGCTGGGGCTGAACGCCTACCGGTTCTCGGTGTCCTGGCCCCGGGTGCAGCCCACCGGACGGGGGCCGGCCGTGCAGGTGGGGCTGGACTTCTACCGGCGGCTGGTGGATGTGCTGCTCGCCCGGGGCATCAAGCCGGCGATCACCCTCTACCACTGGGACCTGCCGCAGGAGCTGGAGGACGCGGGAGGGTGGCCGGAGCGGGAGACGGCGTACCGGTTCGCCGAGTACGCGCAGTTGGTCGGGGAGGCGCTCGGTGACCGGGTGGAGCAGTGGATCACGCTGAACGAGCCCTGGTGCAGCGCGTTCCTCGGGTATGGCTCGGGCGTGCACGCGCCGGGCCGTACCGATCCGGTGGCCGCGCTGCGGGCCGCGCACCATCTCAATCTGGCGCACGGACTGGCCGCCTCGGCGCTGCGGTCGGTGATGCCGGAGCGCAACACGGTCGCGGTCAGTCTCAACTCCTCGGTGGTGCGGCCTGTGTCGGAGGACGCCGCCGATCTGGCCGCCGTCCGGCGCATCGACGATCTCGCCAACGGGATCTTCCACGGCCCGATGCTGCACGGCGCCTACCCCGGGACGCTGCTGTCGGCGACCGCGCCGCTCACGGACTGGTCGTTCGTCCGGGACGGGGACCTCGCCGCGATCCGGCAGCCGCTGGACGCGCTGGGGCTGAACTACTACACGCCCGCGCTGGTCTCCGGTCCGGTGGCCGGTGACCGGGCGTCCGGCGCGCGGGCCGACGGCCATGGCGCCAGCGAGCATTCGCCCTGGCCGGGGGCGGACGACGTGGTGTTCCATCAGACGCCGGGCGAGCGGACGGGGATGGGCTGGACCGTCGACCCGAGCGGACTGCACGAGCTGATCATGCGTTACGCGCGCGAGGCGCCCGGACTGCCGCTCTACATCACGGAGAACGGGGCCGCCTACGAGGACGCGCCGGGTCCGGACGGCCGGGTGCACGACCCCGAGCGGATCGCCTATCTGCACAGCCATCTGTCGGCCGTGCGCCACGCCCTCGCGGACGGCGCCGATGTGCGCGGCTACTACCTGTGGTCGCTGCTGGACAACTTCGAGTGGGCGTACGGGTACGGGAAGCGGTTCGGGGCGGTGTACGTGGACTTCGCGACGCTGGAGCGGACGCCGAAGTCCAGTGCGCACTGGTACGGACAGGCGGCGCGGACGGGGGTTCTGCCGGGGGTCGGGGCCGTGTAGCTGGGGGGGGTGTTCTTTCTGGGGGAGGGGGTCTCTGAGGGGGGAGGGGAAGCGGGGCGCGACACCATATGGGGGGGAGGTGTCGCGCCCCGTCGACTCCCCTCGGGGTCCGGGCGTGTCAGGGCGCCTTAGCCAGGGGAGGTCGGGGCGCCGAGGCGATGCCCTCTTGGGGGAACACATCACACGCTAGCGAAGCGGAATCCAGCACATCACCTTTAACGGGCGTTAGTCGGGATCCTTAGGGTGGGCTTAAGGAAGGGATCGGGGCCGGTTAAGCGAGGGGACCAGCCGGCGGGGCCGGCGTCTTCGCATCCCCCCGCGATGCCCCCGCCGCTCCGGTCGGCGCCCGTCGAGCTGGATCCAGATCCGCACCTCGGTGCCGCCCAGCACGGACGACCCGATCCGTACGTCCCCGCCGGTGGACTCGGCGAGGCGGCGCACGATGTCCAGGCCGAGCCCGGTCGAGCCGTCGCTGCCGGAACCGCTCCCCCGGGCCATGGCCTCCTCGGGGTCGTCGATCCCCGGCCCGGCGTCCGAGACCAGCACGATCACCGCGTCCTCCCCGTTGTGCAGGTCGACCGCGAAGGCGGTGCCCTCCCGGGTGTGCCGGAAGACATTGCCGAGCAGGGCGTCGAGCGCGGCGGCCAGTTCGGCGCGGGCCACCGGTATCCGTACCGGGGTCTCCGCCCCCGCCACCCGCCACTTGCGGCCCTCGTCCTCGGCGAGGGCGGACCAGAAGCCCATCCGCTCGCGCACCACCTCGGCCGCGTCGCACCCGGCGCCCGGCCCGGCGGCGACGGTCTGCGGCTTCGCCTCCCGGGCCGTCCGGATGATGGTGTCGACCTCGCGCTCCAGCTGGGCGACGGCCGCGCGGGTCTGCTCGGCGGCCGGGCCCTCGCCCAGCGAGGCCGCGTTGAGCCGCAGCACGGTCAGCGGGGTGCGCAGCCGGTGGGAGAGGTCGGCGGCCAGCTCCCGCTCGTTGTGGAGGAGCTGGACGACCTGGTCGGCCATCGAGTTGAACGCGACCGCCGCGAGCCGCAGTTCGGTCGGGCCCTCCTCGGGGACGCGGGCGCCGAGCCGGCCGTCGCCGAGTTCGCGCGCGCCCTCGACCAGCCGCTGGGCGGGGCGGACCATCCGGGCGCCGAGCCGGTCGGCGACCGCGACCGAGCCGACGATCAGGGCGAGGCCGACCCCGGCGAGGACCGCCCACGCCGTGCTCACCCCGCGGCTGACGGCGGCGTCGGCGACGTACACCTCGACCACGGCGATCTGGCCGGAGCTGAGCGCCACCGGCTGGAGCAGCGCGGAGCCCTCGGGGACCTCGGCGGTGGAGGCGCGGCCCAGGGTGCGGGTGGCCTCGATGTCCTCGGGCAGGGCGCGGGGCACGCCGATCCCGGCCGTGGACGTACCGCTCGCGGTCGGCAGATGGACGGCCATCCGGGCGTCGGAGCCGGCCGCGGCCATCGCCCGCCGGAGCTGCTCGCGGTCGGTGGTGATGGACAGCGCGGGGGCGATCTCGGCCGCGTCCCGCTCGGCGTTGGAGAACGCGCGGTCACGGGCCATCTCCTGGATGACCAGGCCCAGCGGTACCGCGAAGGCGACCACGACCATGGCGGTGACCGCCAGGGAGACCTTGACCAGTGCCCATCTCATCGCGGCGGCTCCGCTCCCGGTGGTTCCAGCTTCACCCCGACGCCCCGCAGGGTGTGCAGATAGCGCGGGCGGGCCGCGGTCTCCCCGAGTTTGCGGCGCAGCCAGGACAGATGGACGTCGATCGTCTGGTCGTCGCCGTAGGACTGCTGCCACACCTCGGCCAGCAGTTCGCGGCGGGGCACCACCACTCCGGGGCGGCCGGCCAGGAACGCCAGCAGGTCGAACTCCCGCCGGGTCAGGTCCAGTCGCTCGCCGTCCAGCTCGGCCTGGCGGCGCAGCGGGTCGACCGTCAGCCCGCCCACCCGCAGCACCGGCGAGGGCGGGGCCTCCCCGGCCGTGGACCGGGAGCGGCGCAGCACGGCGGCGATCCGCGCGGACAGGTGCTCCACGGAGAACGGCTTGGTCAGATAGTCGTCCGCCCCGTCGTTGAGCAGCCGCACGATCTCCGTCTCGTCGTCCCGCGCGGTGGCGATGATCACGGGTACGTCGGTGATGCCGCGCAGCATCTTGAGCGCCTCGGCGCCGTCCAGATCGGGCAGTCCGAGGTCGAGGATGACCACGTCGAAACGGAAATGGGCGACCTCGCGCAATGCCTCCAGCGCCGTACCGACGCTGCGCACGGTGTGCGCGGCCTCCGTCAGATGCCGGATGAGCGCCGAGCGTACGAACTGGTCGTCCTCGACCACGAGCACACTTGCCATGCGCGGCACCGTACGCCATACGGGCGATACCCATCGGCCGCCTGTGGACAACTCCCGGGTTGTGGAAAAGCGTCACGGCGGCGGGACACCACCGGGGCGGGTGGGGCAGTATGGCCCCCGATGCTGCGAGGTCTCGTTCATGTTCTGGCTTGGTCGCTCGCCACGGGCGCGGCGGTCACGCTGTCCTGGTGGGGTGTCCACTCGGTGATGGTGGCGACGGCCTACGACCCGCCGCGCGCCCTGCCGGTGACGGTGGCCGCCGAGGCGGACGAACGACCGGATCCGCAGGTCACGCCCACGGTGCCGGAGTCGTCGGAGCCTCCGGAGGCCAGTGATCCGGCGCCGTCCAGCGAGCGCCCGGCGGCCCCGGGCACCACCCCGCCCTCCACCGGCCCCACCACCCGGCCCGCCGCTCCGAGCACCCCGGCCACGACCCCGCCCGCCGCTTCCGGCACGGTCCGCAGCTATGACACCGAGGCCGGGCGGGCGGTGTTCGACATGGGCGCGGCCTCCGCGACACTGGTCTCCGCGAAGCCCAACGCCGACTGGTCGATGCAGGTCTGGAAGACGGAGACCTGGATCCGGGTGGAGTTCTCCTCGGGCGCCGAGCGGGTGTCGGTGTTCTGCACCTGGCACGACGGACCGCCCCGGGTGGACGTGGGGACGTACTAGCCCTGCCCCGGGCCCTGTTGGTCGGTCGCGGTACGGAAATACGGTAAGCTGATCACAGAGCAGCCCACCGGGGAAACCCGGGCAAACTGCCCTCGCGTTGGTGGTCCAAGTCAGGACGCCCCGCTTCCTGCGGGGAAATGCAGGTGCAAGCCCTGCCCAGCGCTCCAGACGACGAACCCTGTCCCCAGGTCATCCATAGGGGACGGGGTTCTTCGCGTTTTCGGCCCATCACCTCGGACAGGGCGCGCTGTTCGTGGTCGCGGCGGGCGACGCCGGGGGCGCGGGGGCGGACGCCCCACGCCCGGCGCCGGGCCATGTCACCCTCGGCGGCGCCTCCATGGCCACCCCGCATGTCGCGGGCGCGGCGGCCCTGCTGACCCAGCGCCACCTGGACTGGAGCGGCGCCCGGATCAAGGCCCTGCCGACCGGTTCGGCGGCGCCCGGCGCGTTCACGGCGTACGAGCAGGGCACCACGCTCCACCGCGACGGCAGGCTCCTCGCCACGGCGGACCGTCCCGGCGAGCGTGATCCGCTACGGCCCCGCACTCGCCCTCGGCTCCATCGCCCCGGCGGGCGGATCGGTGTCCCTGCGGGCGGTGGTCCGGGACCGGGACCGGGACGGGAACGAGGTCGCGCGGACGATCGTGGATGCGTATCGGCCGGTGTAGGCGCGGAGCGCCTCCCCAGGGCTCCGTTTCAGCGGAACACCGACGGTGGTGGTGCCGGGGACGCCACCGCCGTCGTGTCCGTGACCGGGACGGCTCCGCCGGTGAAGTCGGTCAGGGAACGGCCGTGTTCGACGCGGGCGGGGTGGGGGTCGGAGGCGGCCCGGCGGGTGAGGTCGGCGAGGGGGAGGGGGTGGTCGGAGGCGACCAGTACGGCGTTGCCGAAGCGTTTGCCGCGCAGGACCGCCGGGTCGGCGATCAGGGCGAGTTCGGTGAACCGGGCGGCGGCGGTGGCCATCTGGCCGCGCAGATGGGCCAGCGGTGGACCGTCGGCGAGATTGGCGGCGTACAGGCCCCCCGGGCGCAGGGCCCGGCGTACCTCGTCCAGGTACTCGGTGGAGGTGAGATGGGCGGGGGTGCGGGCGCCGCTGAAGACATCGGCCAGGATCAGATCGGCCCAGCCGTCGGCGACCTTGGCGAGTCCTTCGCGGGCGTCCGCCGATCGGACGCGGATGCGGGCGCCGCCGGGCAACGGGAGGGAGCGCCGGACCAGTTGGACGAGGGGGGCGTCCCGCTCGATGACCTGCTGGGTGGAGCGGGGGCGGGTGGCGGCGAGATAGCGGGCCAGGGTGAGGGCGCCGCCGCCGAGGTGCACGGCCCTGAGGGGGGCGCCGGGCGGGGCGGCGAGGTCGATGACATGGCCGAGGCGGCGCTGGTACTCGAAGGAGAGGAACGCGGGGTCGTCGAGATCGACGTACGACTGGGGCGCCCCGTCGATCAGCAGGGTCCAGGCGCGAGGCCGGTCCCGGTCGGGGATCAGCTCGGCGAGTCCGCCGTCGACGGGCTCCACGACCGCCCCGGCGGGTCGGCGCCGGGTGCCGTTCCTGGACTGTCCCGACTTCCCCATGGGGCCATTGTCACAGGGGGTCGGGGGCGGCGCCCGCGCTGGGCGCCGGTTCGCGGGGCCGGGGACGGTCCCCGGTCGCCGTCAGCGGCAGTTGTCGGCCGCCTCGATCAGCCGGGCCGCCTCGCCGAGCGCGGCGCGCAGGACGGCGGGGTCGGTGGCGAGATCGGTGCCGTGGCCGGTGTCGGCGGGGGGCAGCAGCCAGTCGGAGCCCTCGACGGGGGGTTCGGGGGCGACGCGCAGACCGCGGCCCTGGGTCTCGGTACAGGTGCTCCCGGGGACGTCCCAGGCGGCGGCGGTGCCGGGCGGGACGAGGAAGCCGAGGGTGTCGCAGCCGTTGTCGTGCAGGACCGGCCCGACGGCGTCGCAGGCGCCGCGGCGCAGGATGTCGACGGCCTCAAGTCCCTGCCGCGCGGGGACGGTCACCAGGTCCCAGGCGGTGGGCCACGCGGTCGGTGGCCCGCCCCGTGCGCCGCACATCCCGCGCGCACCGCGGAAATCGATACTCTGTCTGGTCTCCATCCCGGCCTCCACCACGAACCTCCTTGGGCATGGGGTCGGGAGTCGGGGTCTCCCGGTCCGCAGGTTCAACGCCGCGGGGGCGTCAACGGCTACGCCGGAAGTGCGCCGCAAAGGATGGCAGTTCATGGCAGATCAAGGATGAGATATCCGGTTTGTAGCCAAACGCTGCGTGGCGGACCGGCCACATTGGGTACGTTCATGCCGCCGGACCGCAAGGGAACCAACCCGACAACCGGGTCAACTCCTCTCGAATCCGGCAGGGTTCGACGCTTCGTATGAGAGGACCCGGCCATGACGTCGTCAAAGGTGACCTCGTCCCAGCCCCGACGGCCACCGCGGCCGAACCTCGCCTTCCGCCGGCTGCGCGGACGGCGCTCACCGGCCGAGTTCGCGGCGGAGGTGCGCCGCGCCGCACGGGAGATCGGCGAGCAGGTCAGCTGTGACGCACGGTACGTCGGCCGGGTCGAGGCCGGCGAGATCCGCTGTCCCAACTACGCGTACGAGCGGGTCTTCCTGCACATGTTTCCCGGCCGCACGCTGACCGACCTGGGCTTCGCGCCCCGCTCCTCGGTCCGCGGCCGGGGGGCGCGGACGACGACCGCGGTACCGGCCCCCGCACCCACCGGGGACCCGGCGCGGGGCGCCCCACGGGACCCGGACGACTGGCACCACGACTACGAGGAGAGCGACGTGCTGCGTCGCGCATTCATGACCGGCGGGAGCGCCACCGCGGCCACCGTCTCGCTGGGCCCGCTGGGCCCGCTGGCCCTGGCACCGGACGCGTCCGCCGCCCAGCGCCCCGCCACCCGCCCCGCGCGGCGGGCCGGGTCGAGCGAGGCGGGCGCTCTGGAGGAGGCGGTCCGCCGGATCCGGCTGCTGGACGACCGGCACGGCGCCGACGGACTGTACCGGCGTGCCGCGGCGCCGCTGCGGGCCGCCTACGCGCTGCTGGACGCCGGGGCGACCCGGCAGGCCACCGCCGACCGGCTGCACGCGGGCGCCGGGGAACTGGCGATCTCGGTGGGGTGGCTGGCCCACGACTCGGGCCGGTTCGACGACGCCCGGTCCCACTACGCGGAGGCGCTGGCCACCGCGCGGGTCTCCGACGACGCCGGGCTGGAGGCGCACGCCTTCTGCAACACGGCGTTCCTCGCGCGCGACACCGGGCGTCCGCGGGAGGCGGTGCGCACGGCTCAGGCGGCGCAGCGGATCGCCCGGCCGCTGGGATCGGCGCGGCTGATGTCGCTGCTGGCGCTGCGCGAGGCGGGCGGCTGGGCGGGGCTCGCCGACCGCACCGGCTGCGTCCAGGCCCTCGCCCGCGCGCAGGCCCTCTTCGAACGGGGGCCCTGTGAGGCCGATCCGGAGTGGATGACCTTCTACGGCGAGGCCGAGCTGGAGGGCCTGGAGGCGCAGTGCTGGTCGGCGCTCGGGGACTGGCCCCGCGCGGCCCGGCACGCCCGGCGCGCGGCCCACCTCCAGGATCCGCACTTCACCCGCAACATCGCCCTCTACACCGCAGAGCTGGCCGACGACCTCGCGCGCGGGGGCCACCCCGACGAGGCCGCGCAGGCGGGCCTGCGGGTACTGGAGCTGCTGGGCCAGGTCCAGTCGTCCCGCATCCAGACGATGCTGGCGGCCACGGCCCGCGTTCTGCTGCCGCATCGGCGGACGACGGGGGTGTCGGACTTCTTGGACCGGCATGGGGGGTTGCCGCGGGCTGTTTAGGGGGTGGGGGCGGGGTTGAGGGCGGGCGCGGGTGGGTGGCGTGGCTGGGGGTGGTGTGTGGGGGCGGGCCTTGCGTGCGGGGGCGGGTGGCCGCGGGCGGTGGGGTGGGGAGCGGGTCTCGGGGGCGGCCCGGGTAGTCGCGGCGGTGTGAGGGGGCGGGCCCTTGAGAGCCGGCTCGGGTAGTCGCGGCGGTGTGAGGGGCGGGCCCTTGGGAGCCGGCTCGGGTGGCCGCGAGCAGGCGGGAGAGGGCGGGCTCCCTTGGCGGCTGACCCAGGTGACACCCAGGTAGCAGCGAGCGGTGGGAGAACGGGCCCTTGGCGACGGGCTCAGAGGGCTGGGGACGGGTGTCTGGGAGCGGGCTCCCGGAGGCGGGTCCGGGTAGCCGCGAGCGGGTGAAAGGGCGGGCCCTGGGAGGGGCCCAGATGCGCCGGGCGGCGGGAGGGAGCGGCCCTTGAGGGCCCGCCCAGGTGCCTGCAAACGTCGGCAGGAGCGGGCCTCTGGGAACCGGCCCCGGGGAGCGGAGAGCGGTGCGTGGGAGCGGACACCTGAGGGCTGGCCCGGTAGCCGCAACCGGTGTGAGAGGGGCAAGCCCCTGGGAGCCGCCCCAGGTAGCCGTAGGCAGTACGGGGGGCGCGGCCCTTGGCGGCGGGCCCAGGTAGCCGCAACCGGTACGAGAGAAGCGGGCCCCTGAGAGCGGCCCCGCGTAGCCGCAGCCGGTACCAGAGGGCGGGCCCCCGGGAGCGACCCCAGGTACCCGCAAGCAGTACGGCGCGGCGCCCCGGCGGTCGGCCAGGGCACCGCGAGTCGCAGCACAGGGTGGGTCGGTCGCGGCGCGGCTAACCCATATGCCCGCGGTCGTTCCAGCTGTCGATCGCCGGTTCGCCGTAGGCCCAGCCCAGGATGGACAGGGACGTGGGGGCCAGGCGGATGCGGGCGGCGAAGTCGAGGGGGAGGCCGAGCCAGCGGGCGCCAAGGGCGCGCAGGATGTGGCCGTGGGCGAAGACCAGGACATCGCGGTCGGCGGAGCGGGCCCAGGCCACGATCTCGTCCGCGCGGGCGGTCACCTCGGCGACGCTCTCGCCGTCCGGGACGCCGTCGCGCCAGATCAGCCAGCCCGGACGGACCGCCTGGATCTCGTCCGGGGTCATGCCCTCGTAGGCCCCGTAGTCCCACTCCTGGAGGGTGTCCCAGGGGGTGGCGCGGTCGGCGAAGCCGGCGAGTTCGCAGGTCTCGCGGGCGCGGACCAGCGGGCTGGTGCGGACCTCGGCGTCGGCGAGGCCCGCGAACGGCGGCCGGTGCAGCCGCTCCCCCAGCAGCTTCGCGCCGCGCCGCCCCTCGTCGAGCAGCGGGACATCGGTCCTGCCGGTGTGCTTGCCGGCCAGCGACCACCGGGTCTGCCCGTGCCGGGCCAGCAGGATGCGCGGTGCCATGGAGACCTTGGAGACCTTTCGGGAAATGCCGGGCGTCGGATGGGTGTCCCTGTCCTTACGGGAGTCCGAAGACCGGGCGGCGTCCCTCCATCATCGCCGACGCCCATATGGGGCAACCCGGCGGGCGATCCCTGCGTCTATCGGGGCTGGAGTGCCCCATCGCTGCCGCGGGTGTACGCCGTAGAGTGACCCGACCGGTACGCCGGCGCCGCTGACAGGACGAGGGGGAGGGCGATCGGATGCCGCATTCCGACATAGCGGGCACCGGGGCGTCCCCGCCACCCCGGGCGCGCTGGTGGACGGAGCTGCTGCTGATCCTGCTGGTGTACGGCTCCTACTCGGCGGGGCGGCTGCTGGCCCGGGGTGACGAGAGCACCGCCGTCGACCACGGCCTGGCGATCCTGCGTCTGGAGAAGGCGCTGTGGCTCAACGCCGAGCACCCGCTCAACCGGCTCTTCACGCGCGAGGCGTGGATCGGGATACCGGCGGACTTCTGGTACGCCTCGCTGCACTACCTGGTCACCCCGGCCGTCCTGATCTGGCTGTTCCGCTCCCGGGCCGTGCGCTACCGCGCCGCCCGCGCCTGGCTGATGACCTCGACCTTCATCGGTCTGATCGGCTTCACCCTGTTCCCCACCTGCCCGCCCCGGCTCCTCGACCCGGCCTACGGCTTCGTCGACACGATGGCCCAGTACAGCGCGTACGGCTGGTGGGCGGGCGAGGCGAGCGCGCCGCGCGGGCTGGGCGGGATGACGAACCAGTACGCGGCGATGCCCAGCCTGCATGTCGGCTGGGCGCTGTGGTGCGGGGTGATCCTGTGGCGGTACGGCGGGAACCGGTGGACGAAGGTCGCCGCAGTGGTCTACCCGCTGGTGACCACGGTCGTGGTGATGGGCACCGCCAACCACTACTTCCTCGACGCGGTCGCGGGCGCGGCCGTGATGGGCCTCGGGCTGCTGCTGACGCCGTATGTGCTGCGGGGCGCGGAGCGGGTGCGGACGCTGGTCGTCCGCCGGATCCCGGCGCTCACTTCGGGCTCTCCGGGCGCTTCGGCCCCGGTTGTCAGTGGTGGATGCCAGACTTCCCAGGGTGAACGAATTCCACGGCAGCGAGAGTCACGTACCGGACCGGGTGCCGCCCCCGCGGACCCGGGCGACGACGATGTCGCCGGATGGGGACTCTCCCGCAGCGGCGGCGCCGAGAGCGTGGGCAAGGCTCGCTGAGCTGCGCGGCCCCGGCGTCCCCGCCAAGGCGCTGGACGCGCGCGCCCTCGCCGCCCTGGCCGCCAACCCCGGCTGCGACCGCCGCGCGATCCTGGACGGCGCGGGGGTGAACAAGGCCGAGCTGGCAAGCGCGCTCGGCTCCCCGTCGGCGTTCGGCCAGTCGCAGTTCGCCTTCGCGCGCGGCAACGCCTTCGAGGCCCGGGTCAAGGCGGACGGCGGCGCGGAGTTGCTGTCCCTGGTGCACCGCACCCTCGACCCCGGCGCCGAGCCGCCGTCCGGCGCCGAGGTCCCCGACCTCACGGCCATCGGCCCCGAGGGCCGCACCGCGCGGACGTCCCTGGCCCTGCGCGAGGCGACCGGTTCCGGGGACTCCGGGAGTTCCGGGGACTCAGGGGATTCCCGGGATGCGACGGGCTCGGGGAAGTGGACGCTGCTGGACCATCCGATGCTGGCGCTGGAGGTCGCGGGCGCACCGGCCTTCCTGGAGCCGGACGCGGTGGTGGTGCATCCGGACGGGCGCTGGACGGTGGTGGAGATCAAGTCCTTCCCCCTGCTGGACGGTTCGGCCGACCCCGCGAAGGTCGGCGCCGCGGCCCGCCAGGCGGCGGTGTACGTGCTGGCGCTGGAGGAGGTCGCCGCCCGGCTGGACCCGGCCCCCCGGGTCGGCCACCGGGTGCTGCTGGTGTGCCCCAAGGACTTCTCCAACCTGCCCACCGCCTCCGCCGTCGACATCCGCAAGCAGCGCGCGGTCACCGCGCGGCAGCTGAGCCGGCTGACCCGGCTGGACGAGATCGCCGAGGCGCTGCCCCCGGGTGCCTGCTTCGCCCCCGACCTCCCGGCCGAGCAGCTCACGGCGTCCGTCGAGGCGGTCCCAGCGGCCTACGCCCCCGAGTGCCTGTCGGCCTGCGAACTGGCCTACCACTGCCGGGCACGCGCCCGCGCGTCCGGCGCGGTCACCGCCCTCGGCCGCCCGCTGCGCGCCGAACTCGGCGCCCTGACCGACATCGACACCGTCCTGGCCACGTCCCGGGGCACCCACGGCGACCCGACGGACCCCACGGTCACCGCGCTCCGCCGAGCGGCCCGGCTGCGGGCGGAGGCCCTGGGGGGCGCGGGGTTGCCGGTGGCCGACGTGGGGGGCGCGGGATTGCCGGTGGCCGACGCGGGGGTTTCGGTTCCGGCGTCGGCGGATGCCACCGGCACGGCGGGCGAGCGGACCGGGGCGCCGCTGAGCGGCGTACACGATCCCGGCGGGGCCGGGGCGGATCGGCTCGGGGCCGCCCGCTCCGCGCCGGGCGCGGGGGCGGCGACCGGCGCGGTGGGCGAAGGAGCCTCGCGGCTCACGGACCCGTGGACCGGCCCGAGGGGCGGGCAGAGTCCGCCCCTGAGTGGTGTTGGTGGGACCTCGCCGGGCGCGGGGACCGGCCCGGTGGATCGGCAGGGTCCGCCGCTCACGGACGCCAGGAGCGGTACCGGTCGGAACTCGCCGGACGCGGCTGCCGGGACCGGCACCGCAGGCGAAGGCACCGGCGCGGTACCGGAGCGAGCCGGGCCACCGCCGCTCCTGGGCGCCGGAGGCGATACGCCAGGCGCGGAGACGGATCGGCTCCGGGCCACCTCGCCGGGCACGGGCCCGGGGACCGGCCTGGGGCCGAGCAGGGCGGTGGCCTGGTCGTCGGCGCCGGGCGCTGGCCCGGTGGGCCGGCAGGGGCCGCCGCTCAGGGACGTCCGGAGCCATGGCGGTCAGGTCCCGCCCGGCGCGGGTTCAGGGATGGGCGGGGAGGCGTCGGGATGTCGTTGATCTCCGCCTTGGGGCGGCTGGAGGCCGTACGGAGCGGGCGGGCTCAGGCCGCGGCGACCGTGCGGCACCGGCAGGTGTCCCCGCACCCCCTGGTGTTCGTGCCGCTCACCACCGCCGGTGAGGCCGGGGCGCCGCTCGGCGCGCTGGTCGGCACCGACCGGGACGCGCCCCGGCTGCTGACCGTGCCCCAGCCGCGCGACCGCGAGCTGCGGTTCGCGTTCCTCGCCGAGCTGGCCGACATCGTGCTGCCGTACATCGACGCCTACGCCGAGTCCGTGGAGGCCGCCGAGCGCACCGAGACCGACCCGGAGACCGGCAAACGCGTCAAGGTCCAGGTCGACCTGTGCGCGGAC
The DNA here is from genome assembly GCF_040609715.1 of Streptomyces sp. NPDC004610. Taxonomy (NCBI): domain Bacteria; kingdom Bacillati; phylum Actinomycetota; class Actinomycetes; order Kitasatosporales; family Streptomycetaceae; genus Streptomyces; species Streptomyces sp. NPDC004610. Next base: position 27,958 of record NZ_JBEXLA010000050.1, read on the forward strand.
GCCCCGCAGCTGATCGTGCCGAACCGCGCGGGTATCGCGTACGTCCGGCTGCTGGGCCGTTCGACGCGGTTCCGGCGGACCGCCGAGCAGGACCCCGAGGCGCCCTATCCGGCGCCCCCGCGCGTGCCGCTGCTCGGGCGCTGGCTGACCCACTACGGGGAGCGGGCCCGGGTGCCGGGCTCCTCGCTGCTGCTCGGTATGACCGATCTGCTGGCCCGGCACTGGGCCACCGGCCAGTCGAGCATGGAGGACCAGCACCTGGGCGCGCTGCTCGCCTGGCTCGACCCGCCCGGCGGCGCGTCCGGCGCCGAGGCGGCGCTCCGCGCGGAGCTGGACCGGGACCGCGAGGGCCAGCTGCGCTGTCCGCCCGCCGGACCGGCCACCGACCCGGCGTTCGACAACAAGCTGCTCGCCCCGGCCATCGACCGCTACGACCGCGCCCGTACCGCCTTCGCCGCCGCCGAGGACGGACTGGAGGCCGACGACCGGCTCCGGGAGGTGACCGCCGCCGAGCGGGACATCCGGGCCCTGGTCGAGTCCCGGACCCGGCCCACCTGGAACGCGGTGTGGCGGGGTCTCGACCTGCTGCGGGAGCTGCCGGAGGGGGCGCGGGTCGCCGAGCGGTGGACGCGCGACCGCTGGTCCTTCACCGGCCACCGCGACCGCGTGATCGCGGGCGAGCCGCCCCAGCCGCGCCACGACGACGCGGTGACCGCCGCGAACAAACTCGCCACCCGTGAGCGTGAACAGGCCCGTCTGGAGGCCCAGGAGGCGCTGGACGATCCGCTGGTGATGGCCGGGCGGCGGCTGGCCGGGGAGGCGTTCGCGGGCGAGGTCGTGGACGTCGTCATGGCGTACAGCGAAGGCAAGCGCCCCAGTCCGCGCCCGCTGGTCACGGTCCGTACGGACGACCGGCCGTATCTGGGCGAGCGGGCCAAGGCGTTCCGCTCGCTGGGCGGCAAACCGCAGGCGGCGGAGTTCGTCGGCTACGAGGCCGATGGCGATGACGATGACGATGGGGAGGACGGGCCGCTGCTGGTCGTGGTGCGGATCGTCGACAAGATGGGGCGGGGCAAGGAGCCCGAGGAGGGGTCGGTGCCGGAGAAGGGCGACCGGGTGTGCTTCACCCTGTTCGAGCACGAGCAGCGCGGGGGTGCGCGGCTCCCGGAGCCGGAGGACACCCCCTGGACCCATGGCGGACCGCCGGACGAGACGGCCGTCCCGGCGGCCGACCCGGTCACCGAGGAGGACGTCCTGTGACCACCGCAGCCCCGGCCCCGGTGCCGCTCGACCCCGGCGCGGCGGCCTCCCGCGCGACGGACGCGATCCTCGCCGACACCCTGCGTGGCACCGAGCGCGGTGTCGTGGTCGACTCCCCGCCCGGCGCCGGGAAGTCCACCCTCGTGGTCCGCGCCGCCCTGGAACTCGCCGACGCCGGACGCCCCCTGATGGTGGTCGCGCAGACCAACGCCCAGGTCGACGATCTGGTGCTGCGCCTCGCCGACAAACGCCCCGACCTCCCGGTGGGCCGCCTCCACAGCAGCGACACCGACCCCTACGACAAGGCCCTCGACCCGCTCGACCAGGTCCGTACGTCGGCGAAGGCGGCCGATCTGGCAGGGCTGCCGGTGGTGATCTCCACGGCGGCGAAGTGGGCGCATGTCACGGTGGACGAGCCCTGGCGGCACGCGATCGTCGACGAGGCGTACCAGATGCGCTCGGACTCGCTGCTGGCGGTGGCCGGACTCTTCGAGCGGGCGCTGTTCGTCGGCGACCCCGGGCAGCTCGACCCGTTCTCGATCGTGGGCGGCGAGCAGTGGGCGGGCCTGTCGTACGACCCGTCGGCCTCGGCGGTGACGACGCTGCTCGCGCACAATCCGCAGTTGCCGCAGCACCGGCTGCCGGTCTCCTGGCGCCTCCCGGCGTCGGCGGCGCCGCTGGTCTCCGACGCGTTCTACCCCTACACCCCGTTCCGCAGCGGCACCGGCCACGACGACCGGCGGCTGACGTTCGCCGTCCCGGCCGACGGTTCCGGCCCCGACCGGGTGATCGACGCGGCGGCCGAGTCCGGCTGGGGCCTGCTGGAGCTGCCGCCCCGGCACACCCCGCGCACGGACCCGGAGGCGGTCCGCGCGGTGGCCATGGTGGTCCGGCGGCTCCTGGACCGGGGCGGGGCGGCGGTGTCGGAGCGGTCGTCCGAGCCGGTGGCACTGACGGCCTCCCGGATCGCGGTCGGCACCGCCCATCGCGACCAGGCGGCGGCCGTCCGCGCGGCCCTCGCCGAGCTGGGCGTCACCGGGGTCACGGTGGACACGGCCAACCGGCTCCAGGGCATGGAGTTCGATGTCACGGTGGTGCTGCATCCGCTGTCGGGGCGCCCGGACGCCACCGCGTTCCATCTGGAGACGGGCCGGCTGTGCGTCCTCGCCTCGCGCCACCGGCACGCCTGTGTGGTGGTGTGCCGGGCGGGCGTGGCCGACCTCCTCGACGCCTATCCGTCGACCGAGCCGGTGCAGCTGGGCACGCTGGTGAAGTTCCCGGACGGCTGGGAGGCGAACCACGCGGTGCTGTCGCATCTGGGGGAACACCGGGTGACGTGGAGACCGTGAGACGCGGGGACCTCCCTCCGGTCGGCGTCCGGCCAGCGCCGGCGGGGTGGCGCCTGGAAGCCGCCGGGTGCGGCCTACGGGGACGGCCTCGTCGGCCACCGTCGCCGGCCGACGCCCTGGGCGTCTGAGCCGTGCACCACACGGTGCTGTCCCGTCTGGGCACCACTCGGTGCTGTCCCGTCTGGGCACCACTCGGTGCTGTCCCTCTGGCGAAAACACCAGGTGACCTGGAGACCGCGCCTCCGCGCCGGGCTCCGCCGACGGCCATCGACCCGGTCGGCTGCAACGCCGCCGCCGGGCCCAACGCCCCTGGGGTGGCCCCTGGCCGCCCTGGGGTCGGCCTACGGGGGCAGCCGCGAGGGGCCATCGACGTCGCCGGGGTCCGGGTCGCCGCCCGCCCGATGCGCGGGCCCCGGCATGGCCTTTGGGGCAGTCGCGACGGGACCGGCTCCGCCCGGCCCCGGGTGATCCCCGGCCGCCCCTTGGCGCGGCTGGGGACAGTCGCGACGGCCACCGCCCCGGGCGGCTGAGAGGCGAAGCGCGCGGTGCTGTCCCCTCCGGGGGAGCACCGGGTGACCTGGAGCGCCGGGCTCTGCCGACGGCCACCCTCGGCGCCCACCGCCGTCGCCGTCGCCGTCCGGCCCAACGCGCCGGGGTGGTCCCTGACGGCCCCGCGCGCGGCGCGCTCACCCAGCCGCGACGACCACGTCGCCGATCCGGCCCGCCCGGAAGCCGTCCCCAGCCGTCCCCCGGCGGTAACCGGCCTACGCCGGTCATAGGTACCCTCGCCGCCGCGCCCCCACGCACGGCCCACTGCCCACTGCCCCGGACAGCGGCACCCGGGACAACCCCGGAAGCCCCCGCCCCGCCGCCGTGTTGTGGCGGATGTGACGTGCGGGACGGCGGGCCCTCTTGCGCTCACGCGGGACAATGGACGGTGGCCCGTGACGTTCGCGTGCGGGTGCGCCCCTCACGCAGCACGAACAGCGGACCGGAGCCCCGGACCGGCGACCCGAAACCGGGCAGCCGGACCAGCGGCCCTGGACCAGCGACCCCGAACCGGACGCCCAGACCGGGCACCCGGATCGGGCAACCAGACCGGGACCGAACCGGACACCCGAACCGGACACCCGGAGCGGGCAGCCGGAGCGGGCAGCCAACCGGGCACCCGAACCGGGACGGCACCGCAGGCCCAGGCAAGCAAGACGGACAGACCGGCACCACCGAACCGAGCGGAAACGCGAGACCGGGAGGAACGACATGGCGGAGCCCACGCCGCGCCGCAAGGAGCCGCGGCTACGCCCCGCGCCCCTGCTCTTCGAACCGATGCAGGCGGCGGCCGATCCGGAGCACTTCTTCGACCTGGAGTCGATCGACGACCCGCGGGCGCTGCTGGCGCGGGCGACGGAGCTGACCCAGGCGTTCCGGGCGGCGACCGACCGGGCGGTCGAGTTCCAGGCGATGGCGGCGGCCCAGCTGGCCGATCCGCGCCGGTTCGACCGGCTGACCCCGGCGGACATCGCCGCGCGGGCCGAGTGGACCGAGGACTACGCGAAGAAGATGGTCGAGTTCGGCCGGGACCTGATGAGCGGCGCGGAGGGCGGGCGGGAGCACGTGGATCCGGTCTGAGGGGGGGGAGGCGTCCGCGCCTCGCAGCCCCCGGCAACAAGCCCCCCGCATATGCCAGCCGGGCAAGATACCGCCCCCAGGTGGGCCCTGTCCCGATTTTCGGCAACTCATGGAGACCGGCCGCTCACAGCAGGTAGATCTGGATGTCATGAGCCGCGCCGGGAATGAACCTTTCTGCACACCCCCCACCAGCACCGCACCCAGCACCGCGTCCAGCGCCATCTTCGCCGCCTTTCCCTCCCCCCTCGGCCCCTCCGGCCCCTCCGGTCCCCCCGGTCCCTCCGGTACTGAGGACGCCGACAGCAGGCACGGTGCCGATGTCGCCGGGGTCACCCCGGACGGTGCCGCCTGGCTCGCCTCCGCCGGGGCCTATCCGCGCAGCACGCTCGCCGTCTGGCAGGAGCATCCGGACGCACCGGTCGTCCTGCCCTGCGGGGCGCCGTCTTCGACGTGGTGAGCGCGCCCGTGGTGTTCGGCCGCCGGATGCTGGACCGGCTGTGGGACGACGGGCCCGGCTCCGGGCCGGTCGCCGTCTACCGGGGCCGGGTGCTGCTCTTCGCCGCCTCCGGCACGGCCCAGCGGCTGCCGTCGCTGCTGCACTGGGAGGAGTGGGGCGCCCGCGACGGCGACGACCCGGACGGGGGCGGCCGTACCGGAGGTATTCCGCCGCTGCTGTGTCATGGCACCGGCGACGCCGTGACCGTCCCGGCGCCCATCGGCGCCGACGGCTGCCACGGCCCCTTCGACAACCGCTGGCTGGTCGCCCCGGACACCCGCCACCCCTGGCTGCCCGGCCCCGAGGTGCTGCTCTGGGCCGCCGTACGGGCCGCCCGCGCCACCGTGCGGATATCGATTTCTCCTCCTCAGGAGCAGGGTGCTAAGGTCTACGACGTCAGCAGGCGCCGCTAGCTCAGTTGGTTAGAGCAGCTGACTCTTAATCAGCGGGTCCGGGGTTCGAGTCCCTGGCGGCGCACGACATCGGTGACGGCCGGTTCGCGGAAACGCGGACCGGCCGTCATTTTGCTGTGCGCCCAGCTAGTCGGCCGGGGTGATTCTGACCGTCCAGGCCCCCGTAGGGGTCCGGTCCTCCACCTTCACCGTGACCCGCTCCCCGGGGACCGTGAAGCTCTCGCCCGGTTCGACGGGCGCGTCCGCCAGGGGCGGGTAGACGGAGCTGCGCCAGCAGGACTCCGAGCCGGGGTGGGCGTCGACGACCCGGACCGGACCGGTGCCGGAGGGGGCGTCGGACTGGACGCGGTACACCAGGACGCCCTGGCGGCAGGTGGTGGCGTCGTTGCCGACCGCGCCGCGCGCCTCGAAGGCGAGCGCGCTGTCCGGGCCGGTGCGGACCACCGCCAGTTTGGTGCCGCGGCCGGTGCCGAAGGCCGGGGAGCCGGCGGTGGCCGTCGCCGGGGTGCCGGGGCCGGTGCCGAGGGACTCCAGGGTGAGCCGGGTCGGGCCGGTGCCGGGGACACAGGCCACCTGGCGGTCGTCCAGCCAGCCCAGTTTCCACTTGTGCCAGGCGAAGAGATCCGGGGCCAGTCCGAACTGGCTGCCCATCAGATCCCAGTCGCCGACATGAGTGTCCCAGTCACCCCGGCCGTCGACCGGGCGGTGGTAGAGGTCGGGCAGATCGAAGACATGACCGGTCTCATGGGCGAGTACCAGCCGGTCCGGCGGATGCTGCTCGAAGACGGTCACCACCCGGCGGATGTCGGTGCCGTCGGCGCGCAGCGGGGTGTCCAGGTTCACCACCTTGGTGGCGTCGGAGTCCACCCCGGGGGCGTCGGGATCCGCGACGAAGTAGACGACGTCGTAGCGGGAGAAGTCGACCCGGCCGTCGGACACGGCCAGGGCGTCGCGCAGATAGGCGGCCCGATGGGCGGCGTTCCAGTCACGCTGTATGGCGTACGCGGTGGAGGGGCGCGGCATACGGATCCACTGGCGCTGCGGGTGGGCGCGCAGGGTGAAGCGGCCGTAGGAGGCGCGGGCGAAGAAGTCGGAGGTGGCGGGGAAGTGATCGGCGGTCAGTTCGGCCGGGGTGGTGCGGGGGGCCGCGTCCGGGAAGGACAGGAAGATCATCACCGCGTCCAGGGCACGGGCCGGCTTCGGATAGGCCGCGTTCCAGGTGTCCAGGCCCTCGGAGTGGTGGGCGTCGGTGCGGCCGAGGGCGCACGGGGAAGCGGCGAACGGCTCGGCGATGGAGGGAGCGGTGATGAAGGAGGTGGCGGCGACGGCCGACAGGACGGTGAACACGGCCGCGGTGCTGCGCAGTCGGGGGCGCGGAAGCGGACGCGGCACAGGTACCTCCGGGAGCGGTTCAGGGGACACCGCACCCAGCCTGTGGGAATTTCAGGTTGTATGCCCTGTTTGTCTACCCCGGCCGGGTGAGGGGCCGGTCACACTCGCCGGGTCGACACCCCGGGAATGTTCACGGTCCGTCACAATCGGTCGGTGGTTGTGGAAACCGGTCCCCGCACGGGCAGAAACGATCTGTCAGGACAGTGGAGCAATCCGCGACACTGGACAGTGGCTGGAAGGGCCGGGGACCAACCTCTATGATCGGCACACTTTCCTGACACTTTCCTGCCCGGACAGAGATCGAGCGGATCGAGTGCACTGCGGGAGCGAGCGGTGAGCGGAACGTCCGAAGGGCCGACGCCCGCGGCAGACCTCATCCGGCCGGCCGTCACAGAGAGTGAGCACAAAGAGGCTCGACGTACGGGGGGTGCCGGAGTGAGCGCTGATACTCCCGCCGGAAGCCCGCGCGGGCCCGGCGACCCCTATCGTTCGGCGTTCGTGTCGTCGCCTCTCGCCATGGCCGTGGTGGACGGCGAGGGGCTGGTGGTCAGCGCCAATGACGCGCTGGGCGAACTGCTGGGCATCGTGCCGGAGCGGCTGACCGGGAAGACGGCCGCCGAGCTGATGGACCTGACCTCCGACGCCCGCACCTGGCACGCCTACCGCGAGGTGCTGCGCGGACGGCAGGCGCGGCTGCGCTGCACCCGCCGGCTCAAGCACCCCGACGACGGACACGCGGTCTGGGTGCAGATCACCGTGGCCCCGCTGCCCGGCGATCCGCACCGCGTCCTGCTGTCGGCGGGTGACATCAGCGCCCGTCGCGAACTCCAGGGCCGGCTGCGCCACTTGCAGATGCACGACCCGGTGACCCGGCTGCCCAATCGCACCCTGTTCTTCGAGCGGCTGACCGCCGCGCTGGAGGCCGAACCTGAGGTCACCGGCGGCACCGGGCGGATCGGGCTGTGCTATCTCGACCTCGACGGCTTCAAGGCCATCAACGACACCCTCGGCCACCGCATCGGCGACCGGCTGCTGACCGCCGTCGCCCAGCGGCTCACCCGCTGCGCCAACGCCGCCGGTCACACCCGGGCCAGCGCGCCCCTGGTGGCCCGGCTCGGCGGCGACGAGTTCGCGCTGCTGGTGGAGGACTCCACCGGCACCGAGCAGCTCGCCGATCTCGCCGAGTCCGTGCTCACCGCGCTCCAGGCGCCGTTCGACCTGTCCGGGCGGCGGCTGTCGGTGTCGGCGTCGATCGGGGTGGTCGAGCGGCTCGCGGCCGGGACCAGCGCGACCGGCCTGATGCAGGCCGCCGACACCACGCTGTACTGGGCCAAGGCCGACGGCAAGGACCGCTGGACCCTCTTCGACCCGGAGCGCAACGCCCACCGGATGACCCGTCAGGCGCTCGCCTCCACCCTGCGGCCCGCGATCGAGCGCGGGGAGTTCGTCCTGGAGTACCAGCCGCTGGTGGGGATGGCGGACGGCAGGCTGAGCGGGGTGGAGGCGCTGGTGCGCTGGAACCATCCGCAGTTCGGGATGCTGACGCCGAATCGCTTCATCACCCTGGCCGAGGAGGACGGCGCGATCGTGCCGCTGGGCCGCTGGGTGCTGGCCACCGCGTGCCGCCAGGCCCGCCGCTGGCAGCTCGACCACCCCGACGAGGAACCCATCTTCGTCAGTGTCAATGTCGCGGTGCGGCAGGTGTGGGACTCGGATCTGGTCGCCGATGTGGCCCGGATCCTCGCCGAGACCGGGCTCGCCCCGCATCTGCTCCAGCTGGAACTGACCGAGTCCGCGGTGATGGGCTCCTCCGGGCGCCCGCTCCAGGCTCTCCAGTCGCTCAGCGACATGGGGGTGCGGATCGCCATCGACGACTTCGGCACCGGGTACTCCAATCTCGCCTATCTGAGCCGGCTGCCGGTGTCGGTGCTGAAGCTGGACGGCTCGTTCGTCCGGGGCTTCCAGTACGAGGAGCGGGAGGCGGGCGCGGCCGGGACCAACCCCGCCGACGAGGTGGTCGTCGAGGCCATGATCCAGCTCGCCCACCGGCTGGGGCTGACCGTGACGGCGGAGTGCGTGGAGACCTCCGCGCAGGCCGGACGGCTGCGGCGGATCGGCTGCGACACCGGGCAGGGGTGGCTGTACTCCCGGCCGGTGCCGCCGGACCGGATCGCCGAACTGCTGACCTGCCCCAGCCCCAGTCCCAGCCCGAGCACGGCGGGGTCGGGGCAGGCGGCGGTCGGGAACGGGTAGGCGGGACGGACCGGCGGAGGGGTAGGCGGATCTCACTTCCGCAACTGGGTTGCGGAAGTGAAATTCACCTGTCGCCGCCGGGGAAGCCGTAGGCGTCGGCGATCAGCGCGTAGGAGCGCAGCCGCAGGTCGCTGTCCGGGGTGTTGCCGGTGATCATCAGCTCGTCGGCGCCGGTGCGCTTCTGGACGTCGTTCAGCCCGGCCAGCACCTCGTCCGGGGTGCCGTGGACGATGTCGGCGTTCCAGGAGTCGATGAAGTCCTGCTCCATCGGGCTGAACGCGTACGCCTCCGCCTCCTCGGCCGTCGGGATCAGCCCCGGGCGGCCGGTGCGCAGCCGGACCATGCCGAGCGCGGACGCCCGGATCTGGCGGCGGGCCTCGGCCGGGTCCTCGGTGGCGAGCGCGTTGACGCCGATCAGCGCGTAGGGCTCCGCCAGGACCGGGGACGGCTTGAAGGACTCGCGGTAGAGATCGAGCGCGGGGACGGTGTTGCGGGCGGAGAAGTGGTGGGCGAAGGCGAACGGCAGGCCCAGCATTCCGGCCAGCCGGGCGCTGAAGCCGGAGGAGCCGAGCAGCCAGACCGGCGGGCGGTGCGGGGACTGGACCCCGCCGGGGGCGGTGCCCTGGACCGGGCCGGGGACCGCGTGGATCCGGCGGTAGGGGTGGCCGTCGGGGAAGTCGTCGTCCAGGAAGCGGATCAGTTCCGCGAGCTGCTGGGGGAAGTCGTCGGCGCCCTCGTTCAGGGTGTCGGTGCGGCGCAGGGCGGCGGCGGTGGGGCCGTCCGTGCCGGGGGCGCGGCCGAGGCCGAGATCGATCCGGCCAGGGGCGAGGGCCTCCAGCGTGCCGAACTGCTCCGCGATGACCAGGGGGGCGTGGTTGGGGAGCATGACGCCGCCGGAGCCGAGGCGGATACGGGTGGTGTGGGCGGCGAGATGGGCCAGGATCACGGCCGGTGAGGTGCTGGCCACGCCGGGCATGGAGTGGTGTTCGGCGACCCAGTAGCGGTGGAATCCACGGGATTCCGCGAGGCGGGAGAGGGCGACGCTGGTGCGGAGGGCGTCGGTGGCGGTGCTGCCGGCGGAGACGGTGGCGAGATCCAGCACGGAGAGGGGCACCGGGGCGGTGCCGTGGGGTGTGCCGGGGATGTCTTGTGCCACCACGGGGGCCTCCGGGGGTGCGTCGGGTTCAGTTCCCCCGGCTAACAGGGGACTGTCTCCGTTTATTCCGCGCGCTACACCTGCACGATCGGTTCGCGGGTGAAGAGGAAGCCCAGGCCCGGGGAATTGACCCGGCGGTCCGTCAGGCGCAGGGCCTCCCAGACCGTGGTCTGGCTGGTGGTGAGGACCGGGAGGGAGACATGGGCCTCCAGGGGGTCGATATGGGCCGCCGCCTGGAGGGCGGGGTCGGGGAGGAGGAGGGCCTGGGCTTCGGGGGTGAGGGCCTCGTCGGCCAGGGCGCGGAGGTCGCCGTCCGGGGTGCCGGTGGCGACCCGGGTCACCTGGAGGCCCGCGGCGGTCAGGAACTCCGTGAAGCGGGCGGTTTCCGCGTCGGGGCCGGTCGCGGCCACCGCCACCCGGGTGGCGCCCAGCTCCTTCGCCGCGTTGACGAAGGCCAGCGGGGTGGAGGAGGCGGGCATCCCGGCGGCCAGGGCCAGGGTGCGGACCTGGGCGCGGGCGGCGCCCGGGTCGGCGGGGGCGGGGCCCGTCCAGACGACGGCCTCGGCACCGGTCAGCCGGAGCCGCTCCGCCGTGGCCGTCAGACGGTCGCCGGGCTCCAGCTCGGTGAGATCGGTCGGGACGACGTCCAGCCGGATATCACTGCCGAGCAGTTGTTCGATACGCGGGTAGTCGTCCGCGGGGGCGTCGCCCGGGTGGAGGAATCCGAGTGCGGTCATGTCCAACCTTCCTGCTGCGCATCAGCGTCTCCCGCTCCACTGCCCGGGTACCCGTCCGGCACGCCGTCGCCTCCAGGGTCACCTGGTTGGCGGCGATCCGCGTTCCGGGGTGCGCGAAAACGTAAAGGTCTCATTTCGGTGACTGTTTCGTCACATCGGACCGGGTTCGGGCATAGCTTGCCGCTGTCGGGCAGGCGGAGGAACTGGTCGCGACCGGTTCACAGGCACCACATCTGGAGGCACGTCGATGTCCGTCATCCCCCATCCGTCCCGCAGGGGTTTCCTCACCAGAACGGCGGCCGTCGGTGGTGCGCTCGCGGTGCCGGGGCTGCTGACCGCGTGCAGCAAGACCGACACGGGCGGTGCGGCGGCCGGGCTGGACAAGCTGAGGGAGCAGGGCCACATCCGGGTCGCCTACGCCAATGAGGCGCCGTACGGCTATGAGGAGGACGGGCAGCTCAAGGGGGAGGCGCCGACGCTGCACCGGGAGATCTTCAAGGCGCTGGGCGTCGCCGAGCTGCGGCCGACGTTCTCCGAGTGGGACGGGCTGATCCCGGGGCTCCAGGCCGGCAAGTACGACGTGATCAGCGCCGGGATGGCGATCACTCCGGAGCGCTGCGCGAAGGCGCTGTTCTCCGACCCGGAGTTCATCTCGCCGACCGCGCTGCTGGTCAAGCGGGGCAATCCGAAGAAGCTCACCGATCTGGCGTCGGCGAAGGAGTCCGGTGCCGCCATCGGGGTGATGTCGGGCGCGGTGGAGAAGACCTACGCCACCGGCGCCGGGATCCCCGACGGCTCGCTGAAGACGCTCCAGAAGCCGCAGGACGGGGCCGACGCGGTCAAGGCCGGGCGGATCGACGCGTTTCTGCTGACCGGGATCTCGCTGAACTGGCTCGCCAAGAACAACAGCGGTCTGGAGGTGACCGAGTCGTTCGTGCCGGAGGTCGACGGGGTGAAGCAGTACAGCCCCGGTGGCGCGGTGTTCCGGCAGGGCAGCGAGGAGGTCCGGGACGCCTTCAACCGGGAGCTGAAGAAAATCGTCTCGGACCGCGGCCGGTATGTGCAGCTGCTCGGCGAGTACGGCTTCGGCGCGGACACCATCCCGCCGGCCGAGCTGAAGACCGCCGATCTGTGCAAGGCGTGACGGGGATCCGCGCGCATGGGTGACTTCTACTCCTACTTCTTCGGCCATCTGCCCGATGTGTGGTCGGGCCTCGGGGTGACCGTCGCGGCCACCGTCCTGGGCTCGGCGCTGGCGCTCGCGCTGGCCTTCGCCCTCGGGTTCATGACACGCGCCCGACCGGTGGCGGTGCGGGGCCTGTCCCGGGTGGCGGTGGAGTTCTTCCGCGGCACCTCGCTCTATGTCCAGCTGTTCTGGCTGTACTACGCGTTTCCGCTGCTCGTCGGGTACGAGCTGTCGCCGCTGCTGTGCGGGGTGGTGGCGTTCGGCCTCAACTACGGGGCCTACGGCTCCGAGGTGGTGCGGGGCGCGCTGAACGCCGTACCGAAGGCGCAGTGGGAGGCGGCGGTCGCGTTGAACATGTCTCCGGGGCAGCGGATGCGGCGGGTGATCCTGCCGCAGGCGTGGCCGCAGATGATTCCGTCGTTCAGCAATCTGCTGATCCAGCTGCTGAAGTGCACGCCGCTGCTGTGGCTGATCTCGGCGGCCGATCTGACCACGGTCGTGCAGCAGATGCGGGACCGTACCGGTGAGTCGGCGGCGGCGTATCTGACCCTGCTGGTCATGTACTTCGTGCTGGCGTACGCGCTGACGCTGCTGATGAACGCCCTGGAGCGGCACGCCAAGGCCCGGCTGACCGGGGGCAGGGACCGGCGGGCGCGGCCCGGGGTGGCGAAGGTGGGCGCGACGGCGGGAGGCGCGCGATGAACTACGACTGGGACTGGAACGCCGTACGCGACTCGCTGCCGCTGCTCTGGCAGGGGTTCCGGACGACGCTGCTGGCGACGGTGCTGGGCACGCTGGTGGCGGCGGTGCTGGGGCTGGTGGTGGCCCTCGCCGTACGGGCGCCGACCCGGCTGGTGTCGCTGCCGGTGAAGGCGGTCATGGAGTTCGTGCGGTCGACCCCGCTGCTGGTGCAGCTGGTCGGCGCCTACGCGGTGTTCAACACCGTCGATCCGCTGACCATCGGGGTGGTGGTGCTGGGCATCCACTACGCCTCGTATCTGGCCGAGGTCTACCGGGCCGGGATCGACGCCGTGCCCGCGGGGCAGTGGGAGGCGTCCCGGGCGCTGTCGCTGTCGCCCCGGCGCACCTGGCAGTCGGTGATCCTGCCGCAGGCCGTGCGCAATGTGCTGCCCGCGCTGGGCAACTACGCGATCTCCATGTTCAAGGAGACGCCCTTCCTGGCCGTGATCACGGTCACCGAGATGGTCGCCGAGGCCCGGGAGTACGGGGCGTACCACTTCGCCTACGTCGAGACCTTCACCCTCGCTGGCCTGATCTTCCTGCTGGCGAGCTACCCGACCTCGCTTCTGATGAGACGACTGGAGAAGCGCCTTGCCCACTGACGCCGACGCCACCCGAGCCACCGACCCGTTGCGGAAGACCGCCGCGCCGGCCGGCCATCTGATCGAGTTCGACCAGGTCGTCAAGCGGTACGGCGACCATGTGGTGCTCGACCGGCTGGACTTCGCCGTGGAGCGCGGCCGGCATGTGACGCTGATCGGGCCGAGCGGCTCGGGCAAGACCACCATCCTGCGGCTGCTGATGACGCTGGAGCAGGTCAGCTCGGGGACCATCACGGTGGACGGCACCCCGCTGTCCCATATGCCGGGCGGGCCGGACGGGCGGCTGAAGCCGGCGAGTGAGAAGTATCAGCGGGAGATCCGCAAGAAGATCGGGATGGTCTTCCAGCAGTTCAATCTCTTCCCGAACATGAATGTGCTGCGGAACATCACCGAGGCCCCGGTCAATGTGCTGGGCATCGAGCGCGACCGGGCCGAGGCGCGGGCCCGTGAGCTGCTGGAGCTGGTCGGGCTGAGCGACAAGGTGGACGCCCGTCCGACCCAGCTCTCCGGCGGTCAGCAGCAGCGGGTGGCCATCGCCCGCGCGCTGGCCATGAGCCCGGAGATCCTGCTGCTGGACGAGGTGACCTCGGCGCTGGACCCGGAGCTGGTGGCCGGGGTGCTGGACGTACTGCGGGACATCGCCCGCAGTACGGACATCACGCTGCTGTGCGTGACCCATGAGATGAACTTCGCCCGGGACATCTCCGACAGCGTGCTGATGTTCGACGCGGGCCGGGTGATCGAGGCGGGTCCGCCGGAGCAGATCTTCGGCGACCCGGAGCAGGCCCGGACCCGGGAGTTCCTGGGCGCGGTGCTGTGAGGACGGAGGGCGAGGGCGGCGCCCTCCGGGTGCGTACTCGCCGACAACCGCTCCCCTCCGGGTGCGGGCCGGGTGTCGCGGAGAGGATCCGATCCGCCGGACCGCCGACGGCACCCATGTCACCGGCGAGGCGCTCACCCGGCTCGGCTCCGCGCACCGGCCCCCTCGGCGGGGGCGGAAGCACTCCCGGGGAGCGGGTATTATTTTCTCTGTCGTCGGCCGCGGAAGCGGTCCGGCGGGAGTCATGCGCCGCTAGCTCAGTTGGTTAGAGCAGCTGACTCTTAATCAGCGGGTCCGGGGTTCGAGTCCCTGGCGGCGCACCGACGAAGGGCCTCTCGTGGGAGTGAGGGGCCCTTCGACGTATGTCCGGGCGTCCTCGGCGGCCGGGACGTACGGGACGGCCCGCTCGGGCAGGGGGGTCGCACGCCGGCACCGGGGAGCGGTGCCGGCGTGCGCGGGGGTCAGCCCGGCCTGCGTCAGAAGGTGACGTCCGAGCAGGCATAGAAGGCGTTCGTCGTGTCGGCGACACTCCAGACCGCCACGATGACATGCCGTCCGCTCAGGCCCGAGGGGATCGTGCCCGAGTGGGACAGGGTGGACGGCGGGCGCTGCCCGTTGTAGGGGACGGTGAGGAACGGGGTCAGGTTGAGGTCGGCCCGGGTGAGGTTGCGGGTCTGGTTCCAGCCCGGCTTGGTGATGTAGTACTTGAAGTCGCTCGTGGCGTGCATGGCGGTGAACTGCCAGCGGAAGCTGTAGCTCTGACCGCCGGTCACCCGAGTGGCGGGCCAGGCCGCACCGGACGGCGTCCTCGGCGCGCTGAGCTGGGAGAACTGCCCCAGACCCGCGTTGCAGATGGAGCCGTCGGCGGGGCCGCTGGACGGGAAGCCCTTCGGCCCCTCGACACTCTGCGGCTCCCACTGGATGTTGCCGCAGTTGGTGACGGTGCCGTTCTGGCACGCCTTCTGCCGGCTGAGGGGGAGATCGGTGTAGCCGTGGCTGGAGGCACCGCCGGACGAGAGCACGAGGGCTCCGGTGGTCGCCATTCCGACCGCGGCGGCGTACAGCTTGGTCCTAGTGCGCATATCTGCCGCTCCTGGAGAGAACGTGGGGGTGAAACGTGGGGGTGTTCCGTGAGCCGTGCAGGTCTAGACCAAGCATCAATGTATTGCCGAGAGTTGAACATGTCCATACCAATCTCGGAACCCGGGCCCAGGCAGGGCACGTGTCAGCGGCGTCTGTGCGGCACCTGTGCGAGGGCGTGACCGTGGTGGGGGGATGGTGTGGACGGGGGGTGGTGTTGCCGTGGGGAGGCCGGGGGTGGGGGTGAGGGCGCGCGAGGCGTTGTACGGGGGCGGACCCCGTCGGGCGGCGCAGGTCAGTGCGCGGTGTCGCCCCCCGCCCGGCCCGAGCAGAAGGCGACCGTCAGGTCGCGGACCAGGACCTTGCGTTCGTAGTCGTCGAGTTCCACCAGGCCGCGCATGGTCAGCCGGGTGACCGTGTCCTCGACCGAGTCGACGACCGAGGTGAGCATGGACGCCCGCTGCTGGGCGTCCAGCGCGGCGATCCGGCGGCGGTGCATCGCCGCCGCCACCTCCGGCGCGTACTCCACCCGTACCGGCTGGACCGAGAAGACCTCCAGGCCCACCGCCGCCGCGTCCGCCGAGACCAGCCGGGTCAGGGACTCCCCCGCCACCGAGGCCCGCGCGGTGCCCGGCATCTCCACCGGGACCCGGGCCAGCGCCGCCTCCACGCACTCGCGCAGATAACCCTCGTGGTCCTCGACCCCCAGGACGGCCCGCGCGGTGTCCCGTACCCGCCACACCATCAGCACCACCACCCGCAGCGCGACCCCGCCGGGCTCGGCCGCGTGCAGCGGCTCGCTGCGCCAGTGCCGCAGCCGGACATCCACCCGGCGGCGCAGCAGCAGCGGGTTCACCCACATCAGACCGGTGCGGCGGACCGTCCCGCGGTAGCGGCCGAACAGGCCCAGCACCCAGGCCCGCCCGGTCCCGCCCCGGGCCAGCCCGCCGAAGCCGAACAGCCCCAGCGCCCCGGCGCCCGCGTACGCCGCCCACTGCGCCGGACCCAGCCCGGCCCCCGCCCCGGCGGCCGGGAGACCGAGCGCCGCCCCGGTCGGCGGGGGCAGCACCCCGGCCCACCACGAGGTGGCCACACAGCCGGCCGCGCCGCACAGCCCGGCCAGCACCCCGGCCGTCGCGGGCAGCACCCGGGCCGGACGTTCGGCCAGTTCCGGATCGACCTGCGCCACCGGGCGGGCCTTCGCCGGTACCGGGCGCCGTACGCGCGGCTGCTCGCCGGTGCCCTGGCGCCGGTTCACCACCGCCGGGCGCAGCGGCACCGGCTCGGGGTCGGGGTCGTCGCGGAAGAGGAGGTGGACCGGGATCTCGGTGGTCACCTCGTTCTGGATCAGCCGGGGCGACGGACGGCCCGGCCACGGCGGCTCGGGGACCTCCGCGAGGTCCGGGGAGGGGTGATCGTCCACAGGGGTGTCGTGAGGGGTGTTCGGGGGGTTCATGAGTGCCTCCAGCCTCCGCGCCGGATGCGTCAGGACGGTGCGGATCAGGGGAAGGGGGTGGTCGGTCGGGGGCGCGTCGCGCTCAGCGGAACAGGCGGCGCCAGGTCTCCGGGCCCGGGTAGCCGTCCGCCGCCGCGCCGCGCCAGCCCTGCGCCCGCTGGAACGCCTCGACCGCGCGGCGGTCCGCCTCGCCCCAGACCGGGCCGGGGCCGGTGGTGTAGAAACGGCCGTATCCCTTCTTGACCAGCTGCTTTCCCAGCTGGGTGAGGGACGGGCTGCTCACGCCGGGGCGGAAGACCGCGCCGCCGGGGTAGGCGGGCACCCGCCCCTGCGGTTTGGCGGACGCGGGTGTGGGCCGCGCCGGGGGCTTGGACTTCGTGGGGGCCTGGGGGCCCGCCGCCGCTGCCGCCGGGATGTTCCTGCCCTTGCCCGTCACCAGCAGGTCCCAGGTCCTCGGGCCGGGGATGCCGTCGGCGGCGGTGCCCGTCCAGCCCTGGGCCCGCTGGAACGCCTGGGTCGCCCGGAGGTCGGCGTTCGTCCACACCGGGCCGGGGCCCGAGGTGTAGAACCGGCCACCGCCCCGCTTGACCAGCATCCGGCCGAGCTGGGTGACGTACTTGTTGTTGGCGCCCGGCCCGAAGGACGCCGCGCCCGGGAACGGGGTGGCCGCCGGGGCGGGGGTCTGCGGCTTGGCGGCCACGGGCTGCTTCCCGCCGGCACCGGAGCCCGTACCCGTAGCGGTACCGCTACCGGAGCCCGTGCCCGTGCCGGAGCCCGTACCGGTTCCGCTACCGGAGCCCGTGCCCGTGCCCTCTGTCACCGCCACGCCCTTGTAGCGGTACGGGACGTAACGGTCCGAGTTCGACCAGTAGGCATAGGGCGTCGACTGTTTGCGGGCGTGGGGGCGGGTGGATTCATAGGCGGTGTAGTACGTGTGGGTGTAGTCCGTCCAGCCGCCGAAAATGACGACGTGCGAGCCTTTCTCGGGGTTCGCGGGATTGTGGAAGAGCAGCATGTCGCCGGGCTGGAGTTCCTCCTTGGAAATCTTCACCCCGTACTTGTCCAGGGACCCGGTCCATTCGTTCCCGGCGAGTTTCCAGGCCATCGAGACATAGCCCGAGCAGTCCTGCCGATATCCATCGGTCCAGTACTCCGTCATGCTGTACGGCACTTTCGCCGCGACCCAGGTCTTGGCCCGGTTGATGATCTCGGCCCGGGTGATCGAACCCGGCGTGGGCTCCACCTGGGGCGCCGGACGGCCGCCGGGACCGTGCAGCGGGGCCTTGCCGCCCTGCGGGGTGTCCGGCTCGTCAGCTGCGGGAACAGCGGGCCGGCCGGGGGCCTGGGGAGCCGCGACGGCGGGCAGGGCGTGCCCGGCGCCGAGGGTGGCGGCGGCAGCGACGGCCACCACCACGGCCCGATGGGCGCCCCGCGACGCGCCCGGGGATCCATACGCTGACCGCGGGGAGAATCCCGCGAGGGGCCGCCAGTGGCGGCAGCCGGGGCAATCGCAATCGCCCGCCGGTTCGATTTCCTCGAACACCGGAGGCTTCATGCGATTCCCCTCACACTTCTGCTCGACTTCTCCGCACCTGTGCACATGATCAGCCTTTCCCAACTGTCACCCCGGCGCGCATTCTGACGGTCCGAATGATGTAATCCGGCGGTCCGGGAGGGGGCGGGGAGCGCCGCGGGACGGCCGTCCGTGGCCGTCCATGGCCGTCCGCGGTAGGGAGCACCCCCGGCGGTCCGGTAAAGTTTCCGGGGTCAGCAGGCGCCGCTAGCTCAGTTGGTTAGAGCAGCTGACTCTTAATCAGCGGGTCCGGGGTTCGAGTCCCTGGCGGCGCACGACACGAGCAGGCCCCCTCCATCCGGAGGGGGCCTGCTCGCTTTCCCCGTTCGCACGGAACACCGCACGGAACACCGCGGACACCGCACGGAACACAGCTGCCCGGCTCCGCACCCATATCACTTTCATCACACATGACCGATAAATACCGGGTAGAGCGTCTTGCGATCATGCTGAACGCCGTAGAACCCTGGCAGGGAAGAGGCGGCGGAGGCGCGCCTGTTGGGGGGCGGGGCATCCGGTTGCCGTTCGGCACGGGAGAGGGCACGGGAGAAGGGGGCCCGTATCTGAACCGATGCCGAGGGGGGCATCATGCAACCGACAGGGCGCTGCGCCATGTCTATAAAGTGTGGACGACGTGGTGACGTGGCCCACCACACACACGTCCGTGAAGGTCGAGGGGGACCGAGCGGACGGCAGACGAACCGACAGACACGCGGGTGACCCGCGTGTGGGGGGATGACTCATGACGTCGAGGCCGACGGGCGCCCGGGACGACTCGGACCCGTCCCAGACCACCCAGCTCAGGGTGGACTCGCTCCGCACCGGCAACACGGGTGCCTTCCGCCGCATCAAGAAGACCCTGCCCCGGTACGACTACGAGCACTACAGCCGGCTCGCGGGCCCCCTCACCCAGCCCGACCCCGCCAAGCCCTACAAGGTCCAGTACCGGTCCCTGATCTCGCAGGAGCCGCACCGGATACGCGTGGCCCTGATGCTGGCCGCGGCCCCCCTGCTGTCGCTGGTCCTGCTGGCCTGGCTGCTCCAGCCCTCGCACTGGACCGAACGCGACTACCCGGCCTACGACTTCCTGCCGGCCCTCGATGTCGTGATGCTGGTCTCGATCGGTCTGATCGAGTTCTTCCGCTGTATGAACGTGCTGTCCAACGCGCACGCCACCCTGGTCGCCCGGGACCCGGTCCCGGTGGTGCCGGAGACCGGCACCCGGGTGGCGTTCCTCACCTCCTTCGTGCCCGGCAAGGAGCCGCTGGAGATGGTGACCAAGACCCTGGAGGCGGCCGTCAAGCTGCGCCACCGGGGTCTGATGCATGTCTGGCTGCTGGACGAGGGCGACGACCCGGATGTGAAGGAGGTGTGCGCCCGGCTCGGCGTCCACCACTTCTCCCGCAAGGGCATAGCCAAGTGGAACCAGGCCAAGGGCCCGCACCGCGCCAAGACCAAGCACGGCAACTACAACGCCTGGCTGGAGGCGCACGGCGACGACTACGACTTCTTCGCCTCCGTCGACACCGACCACGTCCCGCTGCCGAACTATCTGGAGCGGATGCTCGGCTTCTTCCGCGACCCGGACGTCGGCTTCGTCATCGGCCCCCAGGTCTACGGCAACTACGACTCCTTCGTCACCAAGGCCGCCGAGTCCCAGCAGTTCCTGTTCCACGCCCTGATCCAGCGGGCGGGCAACAAGTACGGCGCCCCGATGTTCGTCGGCACCTCCAACGCGGTCAGGATCAAGGCGCTCAAGCAGATCGGCGGGCTCTACGACTCGATCACCGAGGACATGGCGACCGGGTTCGAGATCCACCGGGCGAAGAACCCGGCCACGGGCCGCAAGTGGCGCTCGGTCTACACCCCGGACGTCCTCGCGGTCGGCGAGGGCCCGAGCGCCTGGACCGACTTCTTCACCCAGCAGATGCGCTGGTCGCGCGGGACGTACGAGACGATCCTCAAGCAGTACTGGAAGGGCTGGTACTCGCTGCCGCCGAGCAAGCTCTTCAACTACACCATGATGATCATCTTCTATCCGATGTCCGCCCTGAACTGGATCCTGGCCGCGCTCAGCTGCGCCCTGTTCCTGGGCCTGGGCGCCTCGGGTGTGAACATCGACCCGGTGGTGTGGCTGATGCTCTACGGCAACGCCTCCGCGCTCCAGATCGGCCTGTACGTCTGGAACCGCCGCCACAATGTCTCCCCGCACGAGCCCGAGGGCTCCGGCGGGGTGGCCGGGATGGTGATGTCCGCGCTGTCGGCGCCGCTGTACGCGAAGGCGCTGATCGACTCGGCGCTGCGGCGCAAGAGCAAGTTCGTGGTGACGCCCAAGGGCGACTCGGCCAGCCCGGACCGCTGGTTCGGGACGTTCCGCTACCACTGGTACTTCATCCTGATCTTCGGTGCGTCGATCGGCGCCGGTTTCGCCTTCGGCCATGCGCACCCGGCGATGATCATCTGGGCGATCTTCGCCATGCTGATCACCGCGACCCCGATCTTCGCGTGGCGCTGGTCGCTGCGCGAGGCGAAGAAGCGGCCCCCGGCCCCGGCCCCGGCCGACCCCCAGGAGACAGGGGCGGGCGCGGGCGTACCCGTCCCGGGACCGCACCAGCAGTACCAGCCGCAGCCGCTGCCCACGGGGGGCCAGGGGACCCCCCGCCATGGCGCGCACACCGCACCGTACGGATCGCACGGGTCGTCCGGGTCGCACCCACCGCAGCAGCGGCCTCAGTGGGCCGCCGCCTCCGGTCAGCAGCCGGGCGGTGGCGACCAGGGCGCGCCGGGCCCGCAGGGTGGCCCAGGTGCACCGGATGCACCGAGTGCCACCGGCACGGCCGCGAGCAATGACCAGACCATGCAAATCGCCCTGGGTGGACTTGGGGGACGTAAGGAATGAACGACCGTGGAGGCCGCCGTCGCGCCCGTCGACTCGCGATAGGCACGGTGGTGGTACTCGCGCTGGCCGGGATGAACGGGCCGTGGCTCTACCGCTTCGGCTCGGAGAAATACCACCAGTACCAGATCAACCGACCCGAGTACAAAGCCGAGAACGGCAAGTGGGAGGTCGTCGAGTTTCCCGACGAGTACAAGCAGAACACCATCCACGCGGCCCTGCTGCGGACCGGAAAGGTGCTGCTGGTCGCCGGGTCGGGCAACGACCAGGACAACTTCGACGCGAAGAAGTTCGACACCCGGATCTGGGATCCGGTGAAGGACACCATCAAGAAGGTGCCCACCCCCACCGATCTGTTCTGCACCGGGCACACCCAGCTCGCCAACGGCAATCTGCTGATCGCCGGCGGCACCAAGCGGTACGAGAAGCTCAAGGGCGATGTCACCAAGGCCGGTGGCCTGATGGTCGTCCACAATGAGAACCCGGACAAGCCGATCACCCTGCCCGCGGGCACCAAGTTCACCGGCAAGGAGAACGGCAAGACCTTTGTCTCCAAGGACCCGGTGCTGGTGCCGCGCGCGGAGAAGGTCTTCGACCCGGAGACCGGCGCGTTTCTGCGCAACGACCCCGGGCTCGGCCGTATCTATGTCGAGGCGCAGAAGTCCGGCAGCAAGTACGAGACCGGCACCCAGGACAACTACCGGGTGCAGGGCCTGAACGGTGCCGACTCGCGGAACACCTATGGCATCGCGGAGAAACTCGCACTGGACAAGAAGGATTTCCAGGGCATCCGGGACGCCTATGAGTTCGATCCGATCGCCGAGAAGTACATCAAGGTCGATCCGATGAACGAGGCCCGCTGGTATCCGACGCTCACCACGCTGAGCGACGGAAAGGTGCTGAGTGTCTCCGGGCTCGATGACATCGGGCAGCTCGTCCCGGGCAAGAACGAGGTCTATGACCCCGAGGAGCAGACCTGGACGTACACCGAGGAGGTCCGGCAGTTCCCGACCTATCCCGCGCTGTTCCTGATGCAGGACGGGAAGATCTTCTACTCGGGCGCGAACGCCGGATACGGACCGGACGACGTGGGGCGCGACCCCGGTATCTGGGACGTGGACACCAATGAGTTCACCAAGGTGCCCGGGATGAGCGACGCGAACATGCTGGAGACCGCGAACAGTGTGCTGCTGCCTCCGGCGCAGGACGAGAAGTACATGGTCATCGGGGGTGGCGGGGTCGGTGAGTCGCAGCTGTCCAGCGAGAAGACCCGCATCGCCGATCTGAAGGCCGACGACCCCGAATTCGTGGACGGGCCCTCGCTGGAGAAGGGGACGCGCTATCCGATGGCGTCCGTCCTCCCCGACGACTCCGTGCTGATCTCGGGCGGCTCCGAGGACTACCGGGGGCGCGGCGACTCCAACATCCTCCAGGCCCATCTGTACGACACCGCGTCGAACTCGATGGAACGGGTCGCCGATCCGCTGGTCGGGCGGAACTACCACTCCGGGTCGATTCTGCTGCCGGACGGGCGGGTGATGTTCTTCGGTTCCGACTCGCTCTACGCGGACAAGGCGAACACCAAGCCGGGGGAGTTCGAGCAGCGGATCGAGATCTATACGCCGCCGTATCTGTACCAGGGGGCGCAGCCGTCGTTGTCCGGCGGGCCGGACCGTATCGAGCGGGGGGAGTCGGCGACGTTCACCTCCCAGCACGCTTCTTCGCTGAAGAACGCGCGGCTGATCCGGCCCAGCGCTTCCACACATGTCACGGATGTGGATCAGCGGTCCATCGCGCTGGACATGGAGGTGTCCGGGGACGAGGTGACGGTGACCGTGCCGGAGAGCCGGAATCTGGTGCAGGCGGGGTGGTACATGCTGTTTGTCACGGATGATCAGGGGACGCCCAGCAAGGCTCAGTGGGTTCAGATTCCGTAGCGGAGAACAGAGCGCTCCCGCGGCCAGTGGATCGGCTGCGGGAGCGTTGTGGTTTCTCGCGCGGTTGCTTGCGGGGTTGCTCGCCGGGATTCTCGCGCGGTTTCTCGCGCGGTTTCTCGGGCCCCTAACCCGGCGTTGTGGCCTGCGCCAGTTTCATGGCGTAGTCCGGCCACCATTCGCCCGCCTTGGGGCCGCCCTTGCATTCGCCGTCCGATTCTCCGGGGCGCTTGACCCAGACATAGGCGTCCACCAGCGGGTCGGCCGTTTTGGTGGTCGGGGTTTCGCCCAGGGCCCTGCCCGGGGGGTTGCACCAGCGTTCGCCGGGGTCGCCCTCGGTGTAGGGGCCGTTGCCGTTGCGGCTGGTGTCGATGACGAAGGGCTTGCTGCCTATCTTGGCCGAGAGCTGCTTGCCGTACGCGATGGAGGCGTCGGTGGTGTAGAAGTTCGAGACATTCACCGAGAAACCGTCGGCCTGGGCGATTCCGGCCCGGTTCAGGGGGTCGAAGATCTGGTCGGGGTGGCCCCAGCCCGCGTTGCCCGCGTCCAGGTAGACCTTGGTGGCGGAGAGGCCGCCGAGCTTCTCGATGGCGTAGTTGAGGAGGTCGTAGCGCTCCTCGTGGAACTCGCCCGGGGTGCAGCCGTCGACCAGGTGCAGGACCGCGTCCGGCTCCAGGATGACCGTCGCCGGGCGGGACTCGATGCCGGCCGCCACCCCGTCGATCCAGGCGCGGTAGGCGTTGCCGTCTGCGGCGCCGCCGCCCGAGTACTGGCCGCAGTCGCGGTGCGGGATGTTGTAGAGGACCAGCAGGGCTTCGCGGTCGGCCGCAGCCGCCGCCTCGGTGAAGCCGCGGGCCTGGTCCTCGGGGCTCTCCGGGCTGATCCACTCACCCGTCGGGTACTGCGCGATCTTGCGGATCTCGTCCGCCTCGCTCTGCTTGCCGTCCTTCTCATAGGTGGCGACCTGCTCCGCCGCGTTGCTGTCCGGGTTGACCCAGAACGGGTCGGCGCCCTTGGGCTGCTGTGTGATCCCGCCGCTCGGTTCGTCGCCGTCGCTCCCGGACGAACAGCCCGCGATCAGCAGCGCCGCGCCCAGTGCCGCGACGGGCGCGCGCAACCGGCCTGCCCCCCTGCTGCCGTACATGCAACTCCCCCTTGGGTGCACTCGTCCAAGAGGCCCAATCCTGACATACGTCCCGGTCCGCCCACGAGGCCGGTCGTGGGCTGTCCCGGAGCTGTTACAGCCGCTGTCCGGCCGGGGTCAGTCGCGGGTGCCGGTGAGGTAGGCGGAGACGATGACGTTCGTGGTGCAGCCGCGGGCCGTGCGGTCGTCGGTGCCGCCGCAGGTGATCAGCCGCAGTTCGGCCCGGCCGGAGGTGCGCGGGCCGTACGCCTGCCGGGCGTCGAAGCGGTCGCGGCCGAGGACCTGGACGTCGTCGACGGTGAACTCGGCGACCGTGCCGTCGGCGCGGGCCACCCGGAGCGGGTCGCCGGGCTGGAGGGTGCCGAGTTTGTGGAAGACGGCGGGGTGGGTGCCGGTGTCGGCATGGCCGACCAGCAGTGCGGTGCCGACGGCGCCCGGCTCGACGCCGGCCGCGTACCAGCCGACCGTGCCGGGCCGGTCGTGGGGCGGGGGGTCGATGGCGCCGTCGCGGTCGAGGCCGCGGGCGACGACCGGGGCGCGGACGGCTATGCCGGGGATGTCGAGGCGCTGGGGGGCGGCGCCGGTGAGGGGGCGCGCGGGTGGGGGGAGTGCGGCGGTGGCGGGGCGGCCGACGGCGGCGACATCGCCGGTGGTGGGGGCGGATATGCCCTGGCGCAGATCGGTGACCTCGCGGCCCCAGAGCCACAGGCCGAGCAGCAGCAGGACGCAGGCGACGCCGGTCAGCAGTCGGCTGGTGCGTTCGGTGCGTTCGGTGCGTTCGGTGCTCGCGGTGCGTTCGGTGCGTTCGTGGTGTTCCTCGTCCGGCATGGTCCGGCCGCCTCAGGGGGTACGGCGGCTCTTGCGGGCGCCGCGCAGTATGACGGCGACCGCGGCGGCTCCGGCCAGCAGCAGTCCGGTGATGGCGTGGGCGGCGCCGGGGCCGCCGTCCCGGTCGGGCTTTGCCCCGGTGGCGAGGTGGGCCGCGGAGCCGCCGCCGCCCGCGTGGCCGGGGGCGGTGGGTGAGGCGGGGGCGGGGCGCTCCTGGGCGCCGGGGTCCGTCACGCGGACGCTGCCGTCGGTGGTGCGCCCGCCGCAGGTGATCCGGACGGCGTGGGCGCCCGCCTCGGCCGCGGTGCGGATCCGGGTGCGGCCGGTGAGGGTGCCGTCCGAGCCGCTGAGGCGGGCCGCGGAGGCGAAGGCCGACGAGACGGCGGTGGCGGAGGCGGCCCGGCAGCCGGTGACGCGCAGGGCGATGTCCCCGCCGGGGGCCGGGGCGGAGGGACTGACCGTGACGGTACCGGCGTCGGCGTCGGAGCCGGTGCCGTCCGCCGCGTGGGCCGACGGGGCCGGGGTGAGGGGCAGGGCGGTCAGGAATGCGGCGGAGAGCCCGGTGCGGAGAGCGAGACGGGGATTGATGCGGAGAGCGGGGTAGCGGAGAGTGACGTACGGAGAACCCATCGTGAACCTCCCGATGTCTGGAGGTTCCCCCGCGCGGCCGGACCACGCATCCTGACGCGCGGTCCGGCTGCTCCGTACGGGTTGTTTCCGGGGCGGCGGAGGTTTCGGCGGCCGGCCCGGGGGCGGGTCAGACCAGGTCGACCAGGTCCGCGATGGAGTCCACGACCTGGGAGGGACGGTAGGGGAAGTCCTCGATCTGGGCGGGGGTGGTCAGCCCGGTCAGCACCAGGAAGGTGCGCATCCCGGCCTCGATGCCCGCGAGGACGTCGGTGTCCATCCGGTCGCCGATCATCGCGCTGGTCTCGGAGTGGGCGCCGATGGCGTTCAGCCCGGTGCGCATCATCAGCGGGTTGGGCTTGCCCGCGAAGTACGGCTGCTTGCCGGTGGCCTTGGTGATCAGCGCGGCCACCGCGCCGGTCGCCGGGAGCGGGCCCTCGGCGGACGGGCCGGTCTCGTCCGGGTTGGTGCAGATGAACCGGGCCCCGTTGTTGATCAGCCGGACGGCCTTGGTCATCGCCTCGAAGGAGTACGTACGGGTCTCACCCAGCACGACGTAGTCGGGGTCGTGGTCGGTGAGGATGTAGCCGATGTCGTGCAGCGCGGTGGTGAGGCCGGCCTCGCCGATGACGTACGCCGAGCCGCCCGGCCGCTGGTCGTCCAGGAACTCGGCGGTGGCGAGGGCCGAGGTCCAGATGTTCTCCACCGGCACGTCCAGGCCCATGCGGTTGAGGCGGGCGTGCAGGTCACGGGCCGTGTAGATGGAGTTGTTGGTCAGCACCAGGAAGGGCTTGCCGGACTCGCGGAGCTTCTTGACGAACGCGTCGGCGCCGGGGATCGGCACGCCCTCGTGGATGAGGACGCCGTCCATGTCGGTCAGCCATGAGTCGATGGGCTTGCGGTCTGCCATGTGGGTCGTTCACTCCTGGTGCCTGTCACGTCGTGCGGGACGTGGGTGGACGGGGGCGCCGGAACCACGGCGTACCGACGCCACCAGGGTAATCAGGAAGTGCCGGGCTTCACCCGGCCGATCACGGGGTATCGCGCGCAGCCGGGGGCGGCTGCCGGGGGCGGGGAGGTCAGCGGCGCCTCCGGGCCAGGAGGAGCGCGGTGCCGGCCACCACCAGGGCGACGGCGAGGGCGAGGGCCTGACTCGGGGAGCCCAGGCCGGTGCGGGCGAGTTCGTCGGCGAGGGTGGTGGGGGTTCGGGGGGAGGGGGTGGTTTCCGGTGCGGCGGCGGACGCGGATGGTGGAGCGGACGCCGTGTCCCTGTCGGGTCGTGCGGCGGTCTCCCCCCGTCGGCTCGTCTCCCCCACCACCCGGAACCGATAGGCGTTCGACTCCCCCACCCAGTCCCCGTCGTCGCCCTGCCGCTGGACGACGGCGGCGGTCGCGGTGATGTCGTTGGGCACGGTGTCGGAGGTGACCGACAGCCGGACCTCGACCCGGGTCGTGCGTCCCGCCCCGATGGTGAACCCCCGGAAGCCGCCGGCCTCGAAGGGGGCGACGATCTCGTCCGCGTCGGTCGCCTCGAAACGGACCGGATGCGGTCGCCGCCCCTCGTAGAACTCCAGCCGGGGCTGGGCGGGGGTCAGTTCGCGGTCCTGGTCGACGAGGACGACGACCGGGTGGATCCCGGAGCAGGCGCGGTCGGTGGTGTTGGTGACGTCGACGTACCAGGTGCCGGGGTCGCCCCCGGCGGCGTAGGTGTCCGGGCCGCCGTGGATGCGGGTGGTGAGGGGGAAGCCGTGCGCGTCGGCGTCACCGCAGGCGGGGGCGGGGGCGGGGGCCGCCTGGGCGGGGGCGGGCAGCGGGGACAGCAGGGCGGTGGTGAGGAGGCAGAGGGCGGCAGGGGTGACCGGTCGCATGAGCACATGACATGACGGACGGGGGTCGCGGGTGGCGGCTGCCACGCCGGGCGGGCGGCCCGCACCGCCCGATCGGCCCACCCCCCCCCACCCCCCCCCACCTGCCCCCACCCCCGAGCTAC
>NZ_JBEXLA010000051.1:0-53190 GCF_040609715.1 Streptomyces sp. NPDC004610
CCGCTACGACAAGACCGCCGAGTCCTACCAGGCAGCCGTCACCCTCGCATCGCTCCTGATGTGGGCGTGACAATTGAAGACAACTCCTAGGACGCCTCGGGCACGACGGCGGTGGCGGTGATCTCCACCAGCTGGCCGGGGTAGCCGAGCACGGTCACACCGAGGAGCGTCGAGGAGTGCGGGCCGGCGCTCAGCCCGGACGCCTGGACGACCTCCCAGACGGCGGCGAGCACCGCCGGATCGGCGCTCACCACGTACACCTCGGTCGACACCACCAGCGGAAGATCACTGCCGATGGCGGCGAGTTGCTCCCGCAGATTTGCGATGACCTGCTCGGCCTGCCGTACGGGATCCCCCTCACCGACGATGCTGCCCTCCCCGTCCAGAGGGACCGACCCGGCGAGAAAGGCCAGGCGGGCGCCCGCCTCCACGACGGTGGCGTGCGAGTAGCGGGGCGGCGGGAAGAGGGAAGGGACGGTGACACGCTTGAGCAACGGGGGCTCCTGTCGTGGGCGTTCAGGGGAACGCGGGTACGGTTTCAGGCGGGCCGGTGGTCCGGTTCGCGGTTGACCGATGCTCCCCTGGGGAGGGGGGTGTGCGCACGCGAATTTCAGGAGCGGGGGCGGGGCGGGCTCGCATAGGCTGCGGAATCCCGCGTACCGCCCACCTAGGGTGCCGGTTGGGTACCGCCCACCCCGGGTGCCGGTTTGCAGTCCCTGTCGTTGTTCCGACGCACCCCTTTCCCGGGAGCCCTCCATGCCCGCCCCCTCCGATGACGACGACGCCTTTCTCGACCGTACGGCCGACCGGCTCGTGGGCCTGCCCGCCGTCCGGGCCGTGGCCCTGGGCGGCTCCCGGGCCCAGGGCACCCACCGCCCCGACAGCGACTGGGACCTGGCCGTCTACTACCGGGGCCCCTTCGACCCCGCCGACCTGCGCGCGATCGGCTGGGAAGGCGAGGTCTGCGAGATCGGCGCCTGGGGCGGCGGCGTCTTCAACGGCGGAGCCTGGCTGACCATCGACGGCCGCCGGGTGGACGTCCACTACCGCGACCTGGACGCCGTGGACCGCGTCACGGCGGAGGCGGAGACCGGCGACTTCCGGATCGAGCCCCTCCTCTTCCACCTGGCCGGCATCCC
Organism: Streptomyces sp. NPDC004610; assembly: GCF_040609715.1. NCBI lineage: Bacteria > Bacillati > Actinomycetota > Actinomycetes > Kitasatosporales > Streptomycetaceae > Streptomyces > Streptomyces sp. NPDC004610. The sequence continues at coordinate 1,140 of NZ_JBEXLA010000051.1, forward strand.
GACGTATCTGCTGCTGGCGGAACTGTCGGTCAACCGGGTCCTGCGGGGCACGCTGCCGCGTCCCGGCCCCTATCCGCAGGCACTGCGGCGGGCCGCGCGGGAACGCTGGTCCGGCACGGCCGCCGCGACCCTCGCCTATGCGAAGGCCGGTCATGCCCCGAGGGGCGCGGTCGCCCAGGTGGCCGGGGCGCTGGCGGTCGCGGCGACCCACACCGCCCATGCCGTGCTGGCGGGCCGCGGGGTGTGGGTGACGAACGAGAAGGGGCTGGTCGAACGAGCCGGGCTCGCGCACATCGATGCCGTCGTGGGGAATCTGACGGCCGATCCGGACGCGTTGGTGCGGGCGGTGGCGGAGGCCGAGGATCTCGTCAAGGAGGCGGTCGAGGGGCTTCCGTAGGGGCCGGTCCGTCAGGTCAGGGGCCTTTGTAGGGCCCGCCCCCCGCCCCGACATTTTGTAGGGCCCGCCCCCGCCCCGACATACCGTGACCCCATGACCCCCAGCGCCGATCTGCTGATCACCCCCTGCACCGTGCTCGTTCATGGCGTGGACGAGGAGGTGGGGTTCCGTGAGGACGCGGCGGTCGTGGTGCGGGGCGGGGTCGTCGACGCGGTCGTCGGTGCCGGGGAGGTGGCCGGGCTGGAGGCGCGGGAGGTGATCGACGGGCGGGGGCAGGTCGTGCTGCCGGGGCTGATCAACTGCCATACGCACGCGCCGATGGTCGCCCTGCGCGGGATCGCGGAGGATCTGCCGATCGAGGAGTGGTTCAACGGCGTCGTCTGGCCGGTGGAGGCCAACCTCACGGCGCGGGACGTGGCGCTCGGCGCGCGGCTCGCCTGCGCCGAGATGATCCGGGGCGGGGTGACCTGCTTCGCCGACCACTACTTCGAGATGGACGAGGTCGCCGCCGTGGTCGAGGAGTCCGGGATGCGGGCGCTGCTCGGCCAGGCGTACTTCTCGTCCCAGGGGGAGGAGGGGCGGGCCAGTTCGCTGGACTTCGCGCTCCGCAACCGGGGGCGCGCTGACGGTCGTATCACCACCGCTCTCGCGCCGCACGCCCCCTACACCGTCACCGACGCCGATCTCGCCGCCACCGCCGGACTCGCCCGCGCCCACGGCCTTCCCGTGCATCTGCACGCCGCCGAGAACCGCGAGCAGACCGAGGCGAGCATCGCACGCCATGGCCTCACCCCGGTGGAGGTGCTGGCGCGGGCCGGACTGCTGGACGGGGACGTGGATCTGCTCCTCGCCCATGGGACCGGCATCCTGGACCGGGACCTCCCCGTGCTGCGGCGGGCCGCCGGCCGGGTCGCCGTCGCCAGCGCGCCACGCGGCTATCTGAGGTTCGCCTGGCCCACCACGACCCCGGTCCGTGCCCTGCGCGAGATCGGCGTCCCGGTCGGACTCGCCACCGACGGGGCCGCCTCCAACAACTCCCTCGACGTCTGGGAGGCCATGACCCTCACCGCGCTCATCCAGAAGTCCACGACCGGCGATCCCCGCTGGCTGACCGCCCGTCAGGCACTGCACCACGCCACCGTGCAGAGCGCCCGCGCGGTGGGCCTCGCCGACACCATCGGGCGGATCGCGCCGGGGCGGCGGGCCGATCTCGTCCTGGTCGATCTCACCGGCCCGCACACCCAGCCCGTCCACGACCTCGCCGCCACCCTCGTCCACAGTGCCCGGTCCGCCGACGTGCGCACCACGATCGTGGACGGGAGGGTCCTGATGCGGGATCGGGAACTGATGACGCTTGATGTGCCGGGGGTGGTGCGGGAGTTGCGGGGGCGGCTGCCTGCGCTGCTCGCGGGTGGGGGGCGGCGGCCCATTCAGAGCTATGGGGTGTGAGGGGGCGAGTCCGGTGGGGGAGAGAGGGGAGGGGGAGGGGAGAGAGAGGGGCGGGAGAGGGGGAGGGGCGGGACAGCGCCCGCCTGGTGTCCTATGAAGGTCCGTGGTCCGTGGTCCGTGGTTCCGTCGCAAAAGTTTTGCCGCGCGCGATGAGTTCCGGTGAGTCCCTCAGTCAGCACCCCAACGGGACTGTTGCACAGGAGGACCCATGTCGCTTCCGGATGTCGTGTCGCGCGAAGAGTGGCGCAGGGCACGGCAGGAACTGCTCGCCAAGGAGAAGGCGGCGACCCGCGCGCGGGACGCGCTCAACGCGGAGCGGCGCGCGCTGCCCATGGTCGAGATCGACAAGGAGTATGTGTTCGAGGGCGGCAACGGCAAGGCCACCCTGCTGGACCTCTTTGAGGGCCGCGACCAACTCGTCGTCTACCACTTCATGTTCGCCCCGGAGTGGGAGAACGGCTGCCCCAGTTGCTCGTACTTCCTCGACCAGGTCGGCCACCAGGCCCATCTGCACGCCCGCCGCACCTCGTTCGCGGCTGTGTCCCGGGCGCCGTACACCCGGCTGCTGCCCTTCAAGGCCCGGATGGGCTGGACCTTGCCCTGGTACTCGTCCTGCGACAGTGACTTCAACCTCGACTTCGAGGCGACGCTGGAGCGGGACGGCGAACTGTCCGAGCAGCCCGGCCTCAGCTGCTTCCTGCGCGACCGGGACCGGATCTTCCACACCTACGCGACCCATGACCGCGGGCTCGACGGGCTCGGCCCGGCCACCAGCTTCCTCGACCTCACCGCGCTCGGCCGACAGGAGGCATGGGAGGCGCCTCGGGGCCGTGCCAGCGCGTACGGCCCTCTCGCGGGGAGCGCGCACAGCAAGTACCACGATGAGTATGAGGAGTGAGGGAGAGGGGTGAGGATTGGGGAGTGCCTGGGGTGTTCGGGGGGCTGACAGCGGCCGACGTCGGTTTCGCCTGCGGTCTGTCTGGCGGTCTACCGGTCTACCCATGCAGCCCGTGCAGCCCCCGGGCGGAGCCCTACGCGGTGACCGGGCGCGACCAGCTCGGCGTGGTCCCCGTCAGTCGGCACAGGGCCAGATACAGCGGGATCGGCGGGGTGTACGGCAGCGTGCTGTCGGGCCGGTGGATCAGCCTCGGCGCGTCCGTGACCAGCGCGCCCGCCGTGTACTGGGCCGGGGCCGGCCAGTCGAGGGCGTAGTCCGAGTCGGACGGGACCAGCCACCACCAGTGCGCCTCATCGGCGTAGACGCACCCCACGCGCGGCAGTCGGGGTATGACCAGCGGACCGAAGTCCGCGGGCACCGCCACCGCGTCGCAGCCCATCGGCGCGGTCATCCCGTCCGGTACGGACAGCTTGCGGGTGGTACCCGGCGCCGCCGAGCCCGGGGCCTGTGCCTCGCGACCCAGACGGACCAGCGTGTCCAGGTTGAGCACCTGTCCGCCGCAGGACGCGGTTCTCACGGCGTTCCCCTCTCCCCGTCCCGCTCGCGCGGCATCATGACCGGGCCGCCGTGCAGCGCCTCGGCCTCGTCGTCGCCCGAGCCGCCCTTGAGGGGGCCGGGCTTGGGGCGGGCACCCCAGCCGAGGTCGCCCTGCGGGCCGTCGATCTGCGGGCCATCGACCCATCGGGCGTCGACCCGCCGACCGTCAGCCTGGAGGCCGGAGTCCTGGCGGCCGGTGTCCCGGTGGTCGCCGCTCTGGTGGTCACCGTCCCGGCGGTCGTCGATCTGCCGGCCGTAGCCCTGGTCGTCGTCAACCCGGCGACCATCGCCCTGGAGGCCGCCACCCCGCCGACCGTCACCCTGTCGGCCTACACCCCGCGGTCCGTCGTCCTCCGGGCCCTCGGCCTGTCGCGGCAGTTCCGCCCAGACCAGCAGCCCGGGGCCGTGCTCCTGGGCGCCCCAGGCCCGGCACAGGGCGTCTATGAGGAGCAATCCCCTCCCGTGCTCCTCCTCCGGCCGCTGCGGCGACGGCTGGGGCTCACCCGGCGCGAAACCCTCGTCACGCACCGCTATCCGCACCAGATCCTCGCCGTCGTGCAGCTCGCAGACGACGACATCGCTCGCGGTGTGCACGATCGCGTTGGTGACCAGTTCGGAGACCACCAGGGCCGCCGTGTCGCACGTGTCCTCGCACACCGACCAGCCGGTCAGCCGGGCCCGGGTCAGCCTTCTGGCCTGCGCGGGAGAGCCCGGATGCGCGGCCAGCTCGAAGCGGAACCGGCGCTCGACGGCGGTCTCGGCGGGACCGGCCGGCGTAGCGGCGCCGTCGAGGCCGAAGGGGCCTGCGGCGGCGTCTGCTCCTAAGGGCGGGGACGGAATCACGCTTGCCACTATCGCCCCGCCGTGAACACTTGGCAAGTGTCACTCTGAAAATTGCAGAGTGCCGTATGACTCTCTGCACGGGCGTGGCACACTGCTCGCAACGGCATGTGGAGCGGCGTCATTTCGAAAGACGAAGGTCTGTTCGGACCTTCGAATGCATTTTCGAATGGCGCCGTGAAGCCTGTCAGCGAGCTTGTCAGGGTCTACCGGGCCTGTCTGACCTGCCGGAACCGCCTGCCGCCCGAAGGGGCCAGGTGATCCCGGTGGGCCGGAGCCGGTCCGCGTGGTCCCGAATTCAGTCCCGGTCCCGGTAAGTGCAGCAGTCGTATCAGTCGGTCGAGCCCTTCGAGTCGTCGGAACCGATCGAGTTCGTTGAGTTCTTTGAGTTCTTTGAGTCCAGCGCAGTCAGGCAGTCCAGCAAGGCCCTACGAGTCCGGTCGGTCAAGCCGGTCCGACGAGTTCGGTCGGTCAAGCCGGTCCGGTCGGTCCGGTCGGTCCGGCCAGTAGGTCCCGTCGGTCCCTTGAGCCCCGTGAGTCCTGTCAGTCCCGTCAGTCCCGTCAGTCCATGAGCCCTTCGAGATTCCTGTGTGGAGGTGGAGCGTGAGTGAGCCGCGGTCCGCGCCGACGGTCGGCCAGGTCGTCCTCGGCCGACGCCTGCTGGATCTGCGCGAGGGTGCCGGGATCAAGCGCGAGGAAGCCGCCAAGATCCTGCGCGTCGCGCCCGCCACGGTCCGCCGGATGGAGATGGCCGAGGTCGCGCTCAAGATCCCGTACCTCCAGCTGCTCCTGAAGGCGTACGGCGTCCCGGAGGACGAGGCGGACGCCTTCGTCCAGCTCGCCGAGGAGGCCAACAAGCCCGGCTGGTGGCAGCGGTTCCACGACATCCTGCCCGGCTGGTTCTCGATGTACGTCAGCCTGGAGGGCGCCGCCCGGCTCATCCGCAGCTACGACCCGCACTTCGTCCCCGGCCTGCTCCAGACCGAGGACTACGCGCGCGGGGTGCTCAAGGCGGGTGCCGTCGGCCAGACCCGGCCCGACGACATCGAACGCCATGTCGCCCTGCGCATGCAGCGCCAGAACCTCCTCACCCGCGAGGACGCGCCCCGGCTCTGGGTCGTCATGGACGAGACCGCGCTGCGGCGCTCCGTCGGCGGCCCCGAGGTGATGCGCGCGCAGATCGACCGGCTGCTGGAGGCGACCGAGCTGTCGAATCTGACGCTCCAGGTGATCTCCTTCGCCTCCGGACCGCACCCGGGGACCTACGGACCGTTCGTCCTCTTCCGATTCGCCATGCCCGAACTGCCGGACATGGTCTACAGCGAGTACCTGACCGGCGCCGTCTACCTGGACGCGCGCGCAGAGGTAGCCACCTACCTGGAGGTCATGGACCGCATGGCGGCACAGGCCGCCACTGCACAACGCACGAAGGAGATCCTCCGGGATCTCCGCAAGGAGCTGTGAATGGATGGCATCACGTCCCAGCCGAGGCCGTTGACCCGCACCGCGCGGATCTACAACGGCATGCCCGCGCATGAGCTGGGCAGCGAAGGCTGGCACAAGCCGTGGAGCGGCGGCAACGGGGGCAACTGCCTGGAGGCGATGAAGCTCGCCGACGGCCGGATCGCGGTCCGGCAGTCCACCGACCCCGACGGCCCGGCGCTGATCTACACCACCGATGAGATGACCGCGTTCATCGAGGGCGCGAAGGCGGGTGAGGCCGACTTCCTGGTCCGCTGAACGACGTTGCTGCTTTTCGAGCCACCCCCCAAATGACCACCCTCCACCCCCCCCAACGACCATCCCCATCCCGATCCCCATCCCCATCCCCTTTCCCGTTGACAGCCTCGCCCATTGACCACGTTTCCCATTGACCGCCATTCCCCATTGACCGCCGCTCCCCTCGACCCCCTTCGGCACCGCCCGTGATCGAGCCCCAACGCCCCTGAGAACCAGCGGCACTTGAGCACCTACCACGCTAAGTTGATTGCAGTCCGGCTCCACCCACCCGCACCAGACCGCCCCCCTCCTCCTCTCCTCCTCCCCCCGCACCCGTCCGACACTCACGGAGTGGCTCATGACCGGGCAGGACCCCATCGGCGCCATCGAGATCGACACCAGCAAGCCCCACCCGGCACGCATGTACGACTGGTACCTCGGCGGCAAGGACAACTACCCGGTCGACGAGGCCATGGGCCGTCAGATGCTGGCGCTGGACCCGCGGGTCCCGGTCATGGCGCGGGTGAACCGGGCGTTCATGCACCGCGCCACCCGCTGGCTCGCCCGGCAGGGCGTCCGGCAGTTCCTGGACATCGGCACCGGCATACCGACCGAGCCGAATCTGCACCAGGTCGCCCAGGAGATCGCGCCGGACGCCCGGATCGTCTACTGCGACAACGACCCGATCGTCCTCGCCCACGCCGCCGCGCTGCTGCGCAGCACACCGGAGGGTGTCACCGAGTACGTCCAGGCCGATGTGCGCGACCCGGCGCCCATCGCCGAGTCCGCCGCCAAGGTGCTGGACCTGAGCCGGCCGGTCGCCCTCTCCCTGGTCGCGCTGCTGCACTTCGTCCCCGACGAGGACGGTGCCCATGAACTGGTCGCCCGGCTCCTCGCCGAACTCCCCTCCGGCAGCTATCTGATGATGACCCACGCCTCCGCCGACTTCACCCCGGAAGAGTCCGCCGCCGCGACCGCGAAGCTCAAGGCCGCCGGTATCACCCTTGCCCTGCGCTCACGCACCGAGTTCGCCCGCTTCTTCAGCGGCCTGGAACTGGTCGATCCGGGTGTCGTGGTCGTCAACGAGTGGCGGCGGGAACTGGGTGAGCCGGTGCCCGGGGAGCATGACGGGATCATTCCCGGGTACGGGGCGGTGGCCCGTAAGCCGTAGGCGGCCGAGGCGTGGGCTGCGGGGCGCGGTGCGCCATGCCGGTGTCGGCCGAAGCGCAGTGCGCGCCATGCTGGTCTCGGACGATGGGTAGCGCGCCGAGCCGATGCTGGCCAAGGGGTGGCGCGCCGAGCCGGTGTCGGCCGAGGGGTACCGCGTAAGCCGTAGGCCGCCGAGTTGCAGCCCCACTGCCCCACTGCCCCCCGCCCCGCCCCCGCCCCATCTCACCCCGCCCTACCCCGGCGGCGGCAGCACCCCGCACAGCGCCTCCACCGCCGCCCCATAGGCATGCTCCGGCGGTGTCGCGTAGCCGACGACCAGGCCGTCCCTCGGCGGGGTCCGGGCCGCCGGATGGCGGAACGCGGAGAGGCCGTCCAGGGCCACCCCCTGCCAGACGGCCGCCTTGACCGCCGACGCCTCGGTGCCCGGCGGCAGCCGCAGCACGGCGTGCAGTCCCGCCGCCACGCCGGTCACCCCGATGTGCGGCGCCCGTTCGGCGAGCGCAGCGACCAGGCGGTCCCGCCGCCCCCGGTACCGCTGCCGCATCCGCCGCACATGACGGTCGTACGCGCCGCAGCGCAGGAAGTCCGCCAGGCTCAGCTGGTCCAGGACGCTCGCCCAAGCCTCCCGCTCGCCCTTGGCGGCCAGTACGTCCGCGACCAGCCCCTCCGGCAGCACCATCCAGCCCAGCCGCAGTGCGGGGGACAGGCTCTTGCTGACCGAGCCGATGTGGATCACATGCTCCGGGGCCAGGCCCTGAACCGCGCCGACGGGCTTGCGGTCGTAGCGGAACTCCCCGTCGTAGTCGTCCTCCAGCAGCAGCCCGCCCCGCGCGGAAACCAGGTCGACCACCGCCGCCCGGCGCGAGGCGTGCAGGGGGCCGCCCGTCGGGAACTGGTGGGCGGGCGTCAGCAGGACGGCCCGCTCGCGCCCCAGCTCCGCCACCCGCGCCCCGTCCTCGTCCAGCGGCAGCGGGACGGTCCGTACGCCCGCGGCGGCCAGCAGGTCACGGTGGAAGCCGAGGCCGTACTCCTCCACGGCGAGCGGGCCGCGCAGCACCCCGCTCGCCGCCAGCAGCCGCAGCGCGTGCGCGAACCCGGAGCAGACGACGATCCGCTCCGGCTCCGTCCGCACGCCCCGCGCGCGGGCCAGGTACTCGGTGAGCGCCTCCCGCAGTTCCCGGCGGCCCGCCGGGTCACCCGGCCCGAAGACCTCGTTGGGCGCCTGCTGGAGCGCCCTGCGGTACGACGCTCCCCAGGCCGCCCGGGGGAACGCCGACGCGTCCGGGGTGCCCTGCCTCAGATCGTGCGGCGGACGGAGCGGCCCTCGCGCGCGTGGAGCCCCCTTACGAGGCCCTTGTACGGCGTGTCGGGCGGGCCGTACGGCGTGTCCCCCTGTCCGTCGCGCCGCCCCCTCTCCGGTGCCTCGCGAGGGCTCGGAGAGTCCGAGGGCCACCCTGGTGCCCGATCCCTGCCGGGCGGTGAGCCAGCCCTCCGCGACCAGTTCCGCATACGCGTCCGCGACGGTGTTGCGGGCCACCCCGAGGTCGGCGGCGAGCGAACGGTACGGCGGCAGCCGGGTGCCCGGCGGCAACCGCCCGTCCCGTACGGCCTCGCGCAGCGCCCGGATCAGCGCCGCGCGCCGGCCGCCGGGGCCGGTCAGCTCCAGATGCAGATCGGCACCGATCCGCTCCGCCGAATTGACCCATGATTCCGCCATGAAATTGCACCCTACAGCCGGTCTTTCCAGTCCGTAGATTCATGGTCATGACGACGACGAACACGAACGTGAGCACGGTGAACGGCATGAACGGAACGAATGGAACGAACAGCATGAACGGCACGAGCGCGACCGGAGCCGGAGCCGGAGCCGGTGTCGGTGTCGGCGTCGGAGCCGGGATCGATGGGGCGATCGCCCGCGAACCCCGGATCGACTTCGCCAAGGCCGCCCCGAAGGTCTTCCGGGCGATCATCGGATTCGACGCCGCCGCCCGCGAGGGCCTCGACCCCACCCTGGTCGAGCTGATCCAGATCCGCGCCTCGCACCTCAACCACTGCGCCTACTGCCTGCACATGCACACCAACGACGCCCGCAAGGCCGGTGAGCACGAGGACCGGCTGCACATGGTCGCCGTCTGGCGCGAGGCCCGGCACTTCTTCACCGCCCGCGAGCAGGCCGCGCTCGCCCTGACCGAGGCGATCACCAGGGTCGCCGACGCCGGAGTCCCCGACGAGGTGTACGCGCAGGCCGCGGCCCAGTTCGACGAGACCGAGCTGGCCCATGTCATGGCGCTGATCCTGACCATCAACACCTGGAACCGCGTGGCCCTCGCGACCGGCAAGGTGGCAGGCACGGACGAGCGCCGCTGAGCGCGGGGCGGGCGGAGGGGACCTTGGAGCGACGCCTCCGGATGTCTCCGGACGTCCCCAGGCGTCCCCAGGCGTCCCCAGACGTCTCCGGATGTCTCCAGACGTCTCCGGACGTCACACGGTCATCGGCCGGTCGTACGGCGATATCGGTGCCGGAAGCGCCGAACTGCCCGTCAGCGCCCGGTCGACCGCCGCCGCCACCGCCCGCCCCTCCGCGATGGCCCACACGATCAGCGACTGCCCGCGCGCCGCGTCCCCGGCGGCGTACACCCCGGGGACGTTCGTCGCGAAGTCCCGGTCCCGGGCGATCGTGCCGCGCGGTTCCATGGCCAGCCCCAGCTGCGCCACGACGCCGTCCTCGCGGTCCGGCCCGGAGAAGCCGAGGGCGAGCAGCACCAGGTCGGCCGGCAGGGACCGTCCGGTGCCGGGGCGCGGGCGGCGCCCGGCGTCCACCTCGACCAGGTGCAGCGCCCGCACCCGGCCGGCCGCGTCCCCCGTGAACCGCAGCGTCGACGCGGCGAACAACCGTGCGTCCGCGTGCGCCGCCGGTGCCGTACCGAGCGCCCCGGCCTCCTCGTGCGCCGCCGACAGCCGGTAGATCTTCGGGTACGTCGGCCAGGGCTCGGCGTCCTCGTCGCGCGCGGCGCCGGGCTGGGCGTAGATGTCCAGCTGGGTCACGGACGCGGCCCCTTCCCGCACGGCCGTGCCCAGGCAGTCCGCGCCGGTGTCGCCACCGCCGACGATCACGACATGCTTTCCGGCGGCCGACAGCGGGGAGGTCTCCAGATCGCCCTCGCGGACCCGGTTGGACAGCGGCAGATACTCCATCGCCTGGTGGATGCCGGCCAGTTCGCGTCCCGGGACGTCCAGATCACGCCAGGCCGTGGCACCGGTGGCGAGGACGACGGCGTCGTAACGGGTCCGCAGCTCGTCCGCGCCGATGTCCCGGCCGACCGCCGTCGACGTACGGAACCTGGTCCCCTCGGCCCGCATCTGCGCCAGCCGCCGGTCCAGATGGCGCTTCTCCATCTTGAACTCGGGGATGCCGTAGCGCATCAGCCCGCCCGCCCGGTCGTCCTTCTCGTACACCGCCACCGTGTGCCCGGCCCGGGTGAGCTGCTGCGCGGCGGCCAGCCCGGTCGGGCCCGAGCCGATCACGGCGATCGTCCGGCCCGACAGCCGCTCGGGCGGGCGCGGCGGCGCGAGACCGTCCTCCCAGGCCCGATCCGCGATGGCGCACTCGACGTTCTTGATGGTGACGGCGGGCTGGTTGATCGCCAGCACACACCCCGCCTCGCACGGCGCCGGGCACAACCGGCCGGTGAACTCGGGGAAGTTGTTGGTCGCGTGCAGCCGGTCCGCCGCCGCGCGCCAGTCCTCCCGGGAGACCAGGTCGTTCCACTCGGGGATCAGATTCCCCAGCGGACAGGCGTCGTGGCAGAACGGCACCCCGCAGTCCATGCACCGGTCCGCCTGCTTGCTGACGATCGGCAGCAGCGCGCCCGGGACGTACACCTCGTCCCAGTCCCGCACCCGCTCCTCGACGGGCCGGCGCGGCCACTCCCGCCGGGGGGTGCTCATGAATCCCTTGGGGTCTGCCATGGGCGTCTTCCTTGGGGCGTCCGTCCGCCGGTCGGGTCCGGCCGGGTCCGGTGCGCGGCGCCGTTCCCGCGCGTCCGGTGCCGGGTCCCTCCCGGCCACCATACGACCATCGGCCACCGTGGACGACTCGCCGGTGAACGGGGGTTTCGGGCGGCCGGGGGAGGGGCGGCGACGGGGGAGGCGGCAGGGGCCGCCGGGGCCGCCGGGGCGCCGGGAGGGCGGGGCGATGAAGAGAGGGCGGGATCCGCCGTCGGCGGGCGGAGGTCGGGGGGCGTTGGTGGTCGATACCGGCCCCGGCGGGCGGAGGCGACCGGTACCGGAACGCCCCTCGGCGGGCGGAGGCGACCGGTACCGGTACGCCCTCGGCGGGCGGAGGTGGCCGACGCCGTCCGATGGTGGCCGATCGCGGCTGGCGCTGGTCCACGCCGACCGATGGCGGACGGTTCAGGCAATGGCCAGGACGTACGACACCGCCGCCGCGGCCGAGGCGACCGTCCGTATGTGGTTCCAGACCGTCCACTCCCGCAGATACGTCGACCAGTACGCCGACGCCTCCGCCGTCCCCGCGTCCAGCTTGGCCAGCGCCTCGTTGCGCGGCACGTTCGCCGCGATCGTCACCCCGAACGTGCCGAACAGATACAGCGCGCTGCCCAGCAGCAGTTCCACCGTGCCCTCCTCCGGCCACAGCACGAACGTCACCACCGCGATCACCACGCTCAGCACCGCCGTACCCGCGAACAGACTCATGAACGCCGGCCGCAGCGCCGTCACATTGATCGACTGCATCGCGGCGACCCCCTGCGCGGGCGGCAGCGCTCCCAGACCCCGCATCACAAAGGTCGAGAATCCGCAGAAGACCCCGGCCACCAGTCCCGTGCCGAGCACACCCAGCACGGCCAGCACGAAGTACGGTCCCTCGATCATGTCGACTCCCACATCCGCTCCTCTGCCCCACTGACGTACCGGTGAAGTACCGGGCCGATCGCCCGCCCCGGTGCCTCATCCATGCCCTTCAGTCAACGCCCTCCACGACCCCCGGACCATGGCCGAGCGGCGCGGGCCCATACGCGAGCGTCCACGGCCCCGGCGTGGACCCGGTTCACCGACCTCACCCGCCCGGCCGGGGGCCTCTCCTGGGACCCCGGTTCGCCCCGGCCCTCCGCTCGAAGGCCCCGCTCCGATCTGTCATGCCTCCCTGGTCCCTGGTCGCTGGTCGCTGGTCCCGATCCCTGGCCCCTGGTCCCCGATCCCTGGCCCCTGTTTCCCGGTCCCTGGTTCGGTAGAACCTCCCGGCCCAGCCCGTCACGCCTCCCGTCACGCCTCCCGTAACGCCTCTCGTCACACCTCCCGCCACGCCCTGAGCACCGCCTCCACCGTCGGCCCGATCCGCCGCCGCGCCTCCTGCCGCCCCACCCCGCTCATCAGCAGCCGGTCGTACGCCGTGTCCCCATGCCGGACGGAGGCCACGACCGCCGAGATCACCGCCCCCTCGGTCAGCGCCCGCCCGGCCGCGCTGCGACCGACCCGCCCGCTGCCGCGCACCGACGCATGCCCGGCGATCTCCCGCGCCCGTTCCTCGGAACAGCCCGGGAACAGCTGCCGGATCTCCCGCGCGAAGGCGTCCGCGAACCGCAGATCCTGCGCCGCGCGCCGTGCCGCGTCCCGCACCCGGCGCCGTCTGCGGACCTCCGCGTCGGCCAGACAGCGGGCCTCGGCGCGGGCCAGCGCGGCCTCCTCGACCAGGACGCCCTGCCGCTCGTAGCGCGCCTTGCGCCGGTTGAAGCGGACCACGACCACCGACAGCCCGCTCATCTCCCGCGACCGGCGGGTCAGCGCCGTTTCGCCGCGCGGCAGGAACACCAGATGACCGAGGTCGGCACAGGCCAGACAGCGGGGCGTGCCCTCCTCCAGCACCAGCATCGGCAGGGGCCCGCGCCCACATCTGGAACACCGCTTCCGCCGCAGCGGCTGCACCACGAGAAGCGATCCCCGCCCCACAGCCGCAGCCCCCTGTTCCTTTCCCCTCTCTCCCTCCGCCACTCGACCACCGTCGCCCAACTGACCGATCATGGCCGGGTGCGACTCGAAGCGATCACCTGGGACCGGCTCGGCGACGAACTCGCCGACCGGCTGCTCGACCTGGACCCCGCCGACGGCAGCCCCTGGCCCCGGATCGCCTTCGACGGCGCCCCGGCGGCCCGCCCCGGAGACCTCGCGGAACGGGTCCGGGAGGCCCTGCGGATCCGCGGCCGACCCGCGCTCGCCCTCGGCACCGAGGGCTTCCTGCGCCCCGCCTCGCTGCGTCTGGAGCACGGCCACCGGGATGTCGACGCCTATTACGACGGCTGGTTGGACACCGGCGCCCTGTGGCGCGAGGTGTTCGGCCCGCTCGAACCCGGCGGTGACGGCCGGGTCCTGCCCGATCTGCGCGACCCGGTCACCGACCGCGCCACCCGCAGCGACTACGTCCGGCTCCCGCCCGGCGGACTGCTGCTGCTCCACGGCCCCCTCCTGCTCCGCCACTGGTTCCCCTTCGACCTCACCGTCCACGTCCTGCTCTCCCCGGCCGCCCTGCGCCGCCGCACCCCCGAGGCCGACCACTGGACCCTCCCCGCCTTCGAGCGCTACACCGCCGAGACCGACCCCGCGAGCACCGCCGACGTCCTGATCCGCGCCGACGACCCGCGCCACCCGGCGTGGAACGGCCGGAACACCTGACTCGGCCCCCGCCTCGCACTTCTTGTCTTCCTCACCCCCACCCCCACCCCCCAGCCCCCTTTCCCTTCACCTTCACCTTCATCGAATCCGGCGAAACTCTTTTCAATGCGCATGCATCTACCTAGGCTGGGCCCATGGCCACTTCCACCACGCCCGTCACCTTCGCCGACTCCGTCCGCGCCCTCCTCGACGGCAAGAACTTCGGCGCCGTCGCCACCATCGGCCCCGACGGTGCCCCGCAGAACTCGGTCGTCTGGATCAAACGCGAGGGCGACACCATCCTGTTCTCCTCCCTCGACAACCGCCAGAAGGTCCGCAACCTGCGCCGCGACCCCCGCATCAGCGTCTCCGTCTACGACCTCGCCAACCCCTACGACTCCGTGGAGATCCGTGGCACCGCCGAGATCCTCCCCGACGAGGACAAGTGGCTCCCGCGCGAGCTGTCCCAGAAGTACCTGGGGGCCGCCCCGCCGGCGGAGGAGAACGACGGGGTCCGGGTGATCGTGCGCGTGGTGCCGCACAAGATCATCGGGTTCTCGGTCTGACGAGCCTGGGGGGGGCGGCCCGGTGCCGCGCACCTGTGGCTACGGCCTACGGCCGCCGCCTACGGCCGCTCGCCACGGCCCGAGGGCCCGCGCCCATCGCGCCCGACGGTTCCGGTGAGCCGCCGTCGGGCTCCTGGCGGCAGCCCCCACCACCCTTGGTTCCGAGTGCGTGCGTTCCCTGGTGCGGCGAGAATGAAGGCCCCGGGAGGGCCCGGACGACAGCCCGAACCAGACCAGCCCAGCCCAACCTGAACCAGACCAACCCAACCCAACCCAACCCGAACCAGACCAGTCCAGCCCGGACCAGCCCGGACCACGGCCCAGCCGCCCCGCACCGGGAGGTACCCCCATGACCACCGCCGAAGACATCATGCACCGCGGCGCCCAGTGGATACCCGTGCACGAGACCCTCGACCGCGCCGCCCAGTTGATGCGTGAGCTGAACGTCGGTGCCCTGCCCATCGGCGACCCCGACGACCGACTCTGCGGCATCCTCACCGACCGCGACATCGTCGTCGGCTGCGTGGCCCTGGGGCATGATCCGGCGAAGGTCACCGCCGGGGAGATGGCCCGGGGGACGCCCCGCTGGATCGACGCGGGCGCCGATGTCGGCGAGGTGCTCCACGAGATGCAGGAGCACCAGATCCGCCGGCTCCCCGTCATCGACGGCAAACGGCTCGTCGGCATGATCAGCGAAGCGGACCTGGCCCGGCATCTGACGGACGACCAGATCGCCGGCTGGGCCGAACGCGTCTACGCCCGGAGCGGCGCCACCCGCTGACCGGCCGGTCCCACCGGATCCCGCCCGCCCCCGCACAGCTGACGCGCCCCACCCCACCCCACCACCCGTGATCGAGCCGCCCCTCAGAGCCAGCCGATGCGCCGGAATCGGCGGTACAGCGTCACGCATATGACGGATATGACGCCTATGACCATGCCGTACCCGTACCGCCAGTGCAGCTCCGGCATATGGTCGAAGTTCATCCCGTACATCCCGCAGACCATCGTCGGTACGGCGATGATCGCCGCCCACGCGGTGATCTTCCGCATGTCCTCGTTCTGCGCGACCGTCACCTGCGCGAGATGGGCCTGGAGGATCGAGTTGAGCAGTTCGTCGAACGCGGCGATCTGCTCCGTCGCCCGCTGCTGATGGTCGGAGACATCACGGAAGTACGCCTGTATCTCGGGGTCGACGATCCGCAGGGTGGGGTCCGCCAGCTCCAGCAGCGGCCTGCTCAGCGGCACCACGGCCCGCTTCAGCTCCAGCAGTTCCCGCTTGAGCTGGTAGATACGGCCCGGATCGGCCCGCGCCCCGCTCTCCGCGAAGACATCCGTCTCGACCTCGTCGATGTCCTCCTGCACGGACTCCACGACATTGAGGTACTCGTCCACCACATGGTCCGCCACCGCGTGCAGCACCGCCGACGGGCCCTTGGCGAGATGGTCCGGCGCCGCCTCCAGCTCCTCCCGGAGCGGCCCCAGCGAGCCGTGCCGGCCGTGCCGGACGGTGATCACGAAGTACCGGCCCACGAACACCATGATCTCGCCGGTGTCCACCACCTCGCTGGTCGCGGTGAGTTCCTCGTGCTCCACGTAGCAGACGGTCTTGAACACCGCGAACAGTGAATCCCCGTACTGCTCCACCTTCGGCCGCTGATGGGCCTCGATCGCGTCCTCCACCGCCAGCGGATGCAGAGCGAACAACTCGGCGATCCCGGCGAACTCCCGTGCCGTCGGCTCGTGCAGCCCCAGCCACACGAACCCCTCGCCCGTCTTGCGCACCCGCTCCACCGCGTCCACCAGATCCGGGCACGCGGGCACCCGGCGCCCGTACTCGTACGCCACGCAGTTGACCACCGACGAACCCAGCGGGGAGCGGGCGGGATGGCTCAGATCGACCCGCCGGCGCCTGCGCCGCGCCATCCGCGCCACCCTGCGAAGGCCACCGACCGTGCCGAGGCTCGTGACCTTCCGCAGATTCCCTGCCATGGACATCCTGATCTCCTCGCATGCGTTCCCCCGTGCCGCGTCACCGCCGCCCTGTCGCGCCAGTTTGCCAGGGCTGAGCGAACCGCGTGCAAGCCTGTGGAAAGGGCACATTCCGCTTTGTTCCCGCCTGTGGACAAAGGGAGTTCACAGCCTCCGCGTCCCCTCTCCTCCGGCCCGGCGCCCCACCCCGCCGGGGTCGACCGGGCCGCCTCCACCGCCCCGGACCCGCCCACCGGCTTCCACCTGAGGCCCGTCCGCCTCGCCCCTCGCACCTCTCACCGACCCCCGACCCTCGACCACCAGCCCCCGCCGTCCCCGTCACCGCCCCGCGACCCCGGCCGCCCCGTCACTGCCCCCACCCCCCCGCCATCCCGGTCACCAACCCCCCACCTCCAGCCGTCCCCCCACCCCCGGCACCCCCGGCCGTCCCCCCACCCCCTCCACCGCCGCCGCCCCCGCCCGGCACCCCTGTGCCGCCGCCTCACCGGCCCCGGCTCCCGTGAGCAGCGTCGCCAGGAACGCGCCGGTGAAGGCGTCCCCCGCGCCGGTCGTGTCCCGTGGGGTCGCCGGGATCGCCGCTACGCGCGCGGGCACCGCACCGGCCCGCGCCACCAGCGCGCCCCGCGCCCCGTCCTTGACCACCACCAGCGGCACCCGGCGGCTCAGCGCGGCAGCCGCTTGCGCCACATCGGACAGTCCCGTCAGCAGACTCGCCTCCGCGCCGCTCGGCAGCAGCACATCGAGCCCCGCCACCAGGGACAGGAACCGCTCGACACCCAGCTCCCGCAGAAACCCCGTGGACGCCGGGTCCAGACTCACCGGCACACCCCGCCCGCGCGCCGCCGCCAGCGCCACCCCGGCCAGGGCCCGGCCCGACTCCGAGAACAGCAGATAGCCCGACAGATGCAGCCGTACGACACCGTCCAGCAGCGTGTCCGACCAGTCGCCCGGCCCGATCCGCAGGGACGCCCCGCTGTCGGTGAGGAACGTCCGCTCGGCGGCGGCACCGGTGTCGACGAGGCAGATCACCGTCCCGGTCGGCGCCTCCGGATCGACCACCAGGAGGGGCCGTACCCCGCTCGCCGTGAGTTCCCGCGCGTGCCACCCTGCCGCGTCCGTCCCGACCCGCCCGAGCAGCCGTACGTCACCGGCGCCCCAACGCGCCGCCCAGCAGGCCACATTGGCGCCCGCGCCGCCCGGCACGGTCCGGATCGCCGCCCCCGTGTCCGTACCGGCCGCGAGTGCCCCGTGGTGCCGGGCCACCACATCGGTGATGACGTCCCCGACCACCAGCAGGGCACCGCGCGGTGCCGCTCTTCCGGGCCCGGTCCCGCTCACGCTCACGCCACCCGGGCCCAGGCCCCGGCGATGGCCGCCGCCAGCCGTACGTTCCCGCGCACCGCCGCCAGATTGGCCTCCAGGGAGGCGCCGTCGGTGTGCCGTACCAGATGGTCGAGCAGGAACGGCGTCACGCCCTGGCCGCTGACGCCCGCCGCCTCGCACGCCTGGAGCGCGTCGGCCAGCACGCGCGCGTGCAGCGCCGGATCCAGTTGCTCCGCCTCCGGCACCGGGTTGGCGACGATCAGCGCAGAGGCGGGCCCGTCCAGCGCGTCCTGGGCGCTCATCACGTCCGCCACCCGCTCGGGCGTGTCGAGCCGCCAGTCCACCGGGTGCCCGGAGTCGGAGAGATAGAAGCCGGGGAACCGGTCGGTGCGGTACCCGGCGACCGCCACGCCGAGCGTCTCCAGCCGCTGGAGCGTCGCCGGGACGTCCAGGATCGACTTGACGCCCGCGCACACCACCGTGATCCGGGTCCGCGCCAGCAGCCCCAGGTCCGCCGACTCGTCCTGCGTCACGGTCCATTCCCGGTGCACCCCGCCGAGCCCGCCCGTCGCGAACACCCGCACCCCGGCCCGCGCGGCCAGCAGCGCCGTCGCCGACACCGTCGTGGCACCGCTCGCCCCGGATGCCACGGCCAGCGGCAGATCCCGGTGCCCCAGCTTGCGGATCCCGTCCTCGGTCGCGATCCGCTCCAACTGCTCCTTGCCGAGGCCGACATACGGCCGCCCGTCCAGCACGGCGATCGTCGCCGGTACGCCGCCCTCCCGCCGGACGACCGCCTCCAACTCCTCCGCCACCTTCAGATTGCGGGGGCGGGGCAGCCCGTGCGCGATGATCGTCGACTCCAGGGCCACCACGGGGCGCCGCGCCGCGAGCGCCTCCCTTACCTCCTCGGACACCACCAGCGTCACATCTGCCTCCTGTCGGTCGTCCTGCCTCATCCCTGGCGGGCGGCAGCGGCCGTCAAACCCTTTGCGGGCTACCCGGCGGCATACGAGGCTGGAGGCATGACGGACAATCTGACACGACTCGACCATGTGGTCCTCTGGGTGCGGGACCCGATCGCGGCGGCCGGTTTCTACGAGCGGACGGTGGGCCTGGAGCCGGTGCGGCTCGCGGAGTTCGCCGCGGGAAAGGCGCCCTTCCCCTCCGTACGGCTCAACGAGGAGTCCATCGTCGACCTGATGCCCCTCACCATGGCCGGGCGCCTGAAGATGCTGCCCGGGGCCGCCGAGAGCGCGGGGCATCCCGTCAACCATGTCTGCGTCGCCCTCCCGCGCACCGCCTTCGACGCCCTCCGCACCCGCCTGCGCGAAGCCTCCATCCCCCTCTCGGAGATCTCCCACGACTCCTACGGCGCCCGCGGCCCCGCCCGCCGCAGCTTCTACTTCCGCGACCCGGACGGCAATGTCTTCGAGGCCCGGCACTACGACTGAGCCCCCGGCGGCCCGTCCCGAGTGCGGCACGGGTGCCCCGATGCGCGCCGGTCCTGCCGGCCCTCGCCGGACGGGCCCGGGGCGCCCCGCCCACCGCCGAACCGCCCGGAACCACCGAAGAGGCAACCGCCGCACAATCACCTGCAATCACCGGAGACGGAGCCGCCGCACGCTCACCCGGAATCACCGCAGACGCAGTCGTCGCACAGTCACCCCGGTATCACCGGAGAGGGCCGCCGTACGGCCCCCGGATCCACCGGAGAGGCGGCTGTACGGACCCCACCCCGGAACCACCCAGAAACCAGAACCACAGGGGAACCCCCGGACCCCCGCAAACCCTCACACCGGCCGTACGCCCTCCAGCGCCCCATGCGGATCGAACACGTACTTGCGGCTCGCGCCCTGGTCGAACTCGGCGTAGCCGCGCGGTGCGTCCTCCAGGCCGATCACGGTCGCGTTGACGGCCTTGGCGATGTGCACGCGCCCGTGCAGGATGGCCTGCATCAGGCCCCGGTGTAATGCATCACCGGGCACTGACCGGTGCTGAAACGATGACTCTTGGCCCAGCCGAGGCCCAGCCGTACCTTCAGCGTCCCGGACTTGGCGTCCGCGTCGACCCCACCGGGATCGTCGGTCACATACAGCCCCGGAATGCCCAGGGCGCCACCCGCGCGCGTGAGGCCCATCAGCGAGTTCAGGACCGTGGCGGGCGCCTCGGGCGCGTCCTTGCCGTGGGCGCGCGCCTCGAAGCCGACCGCGTCGACCGCCGCGTCGACCTCCGGTTCCCCGGTGATCCGGGCGATCCGCTCACCGATGTCGCCCTGCGACACATCGACCGTCTCGCAGCCGAAGCTGCGTGCCTGCGCGAGCCGCTCCGGGTTGAGATCCCCGACGATGACGACCGCCGCGCCCAGCAACTGCGCCGAGGCCGCCGCGGCCAGGCCCACCGGGCCCGCCCCGGCCACGTACACCGTCGATCCCACACCCGCGCCCGCCGTGACCGCGCCGTGGAAGCCGGTCGGGAAGATGTCCGAGAGCATCGTGAGATCGAGGAGCTTCTCCCGCGCCTCGGCCGGGTCGGGGAACCGCAGCACGTTGAAGTCCGCGTACGGGACCATCGCATACTCCGCCTGACCGCCGACCCAGCCGCCCATGTCGACATAGCCGTACGCCGCGCCCGGTCGCGCCGGGTTCACATTCAGGCAGATCCCGGTGTTGCCCTCCTTGCAGTTGCGGCACCGTCCGCACGCGATGTTGAACGGTACGGAGACCACGTCCCCGACGTCGATGAACTCCACATCGGGTCCGCGCTCCACCACCTCCCCGGTGATCTCGTGCCCCAGGACCAGCCCTTCCGGCGCGGTCGTCCGCCCACGCACCATGTGCTGGTCGCTGCCGCAGATATTGGTGGCGAGGACCTTGAGGATCACCCCGTGCCGGCACTTGCGGCCGACGTTCTCGGGGGCCACCCCTGGTCCGTCGCGGAGTTCGAGCCCCGGGTAGTCGATGGTCCTGACCTCGACCGTGCCCGGCTTCAGATACGCCACTGCCCTGTTTCCGCTCATGCCCGATCGCCGCCCCTTCGGCTCCGTCCCTACGGCTCCGTGCCTTCCCGGAGCCCGTCGGATGCCAGCGGCTGTGCGCACCACCGAGTCTGCTACCGGCGCGCGGGTCCGGCCACCGCGCGCGAGCCCGTGCCCGCCCGGGAGCCCCGCACAGGGCGCTCCGGCCGGAGGACGGCCGGAGCGCGCGCCCGCGCCCGCCTGCGCCCGCCCGGGAACCCGGTCCGTCCGGGCTCAGAACAGCGGCTCGGGGAGCACCCCTTCCAGGGCGAGGAGCTTCCGCTTGGTCTCCAGCCCGCCCCCGAACCCGCCGATCCCGCCGTCGCTCTCCACCACCCGGTGACACGGCACCACCACCGGCAGCGGATTGGATCCCATCGCCACACCGACCGCCTGGGCGGCGCCGCGCTGACCGACCCGGTCGGCCAGATCGCCATAGCCGACGACCGCTCCGAAGGGCACCCCGGCGGCCAGTTCGCGCAGCACCTGCCGGTTGAACCCGGAGATCAGCGACCAGTCCAGGGGCAGGTCGAAGTCCTTGCGCCCACCCGCGAAATACGCCGTGAGCTGGCGTATCGGCTCGGCCAGCAGCGGCGAGCCGGGCTCCTCGACCGGTGCGGTGCCCAGCCGGGACGCGAGCCGCTCCAGTGCCCGCTCGCGCACCGGGCCGGTGGCGTGGAAGACGACGTTGACCAGGCCCTCGGGAGTGGCGGCCAGCAGCAGCGGACCGATGCCACTGCCGATCACGGCCCATACGACCCGCTGCCCGGGACGCCCATCACTGTTCATGCGCCCACGGTACGACCCGCCACTGACATAGGGCCCGGCCTACCCGAAGCGCCCGCCCCGGGCCCTGGGCGCCGGTGACCGCGCGGGGCCGGGATCACCGGCCGCCCGTCGCCTCCCGCACCACGTCCGGCCTGTTGGTGATGATCCCGTCCACGCCGAGACCCGCCACCGCGCGGGCACGGTCCGCGTCGTCCACGGTCCAGGTGAAGACCTCCAGCGGCCTGCCGCGCGGACCGGTCTCGGCGTGCACCGCCGCCACGTACTGCGCCGACACCGTGGTGTGCGAGGGGTTGATCTGGTCGGTGAAGCGGGCGTACTCGGCGAGCCGGTCGGCCGGTGGCGTCCCCAGGAACCCGGTCTTCACCGTGGGTTCCCTCTCGTGCACGGTCCGGACACTGTCGGCGCTGAAGCTCTGGACGATGAGCCGGTCCCGGACATGTCCGCGGTCCAGCCAGCCCTCGTTGGCGAGCACCTTCAGCGTGTCGCCCTCGATGCCCGGGTACAGGTGCGGGTTCTTGATCTCCAGCAGCAGCTTCTGGCCGTACCGGTCGACACGCCGCAGAAACTGCTGGAGCGTAGGCACGCGCGCGCCCGCGTGGGCGGCGCCGAACCAGCTCCCGGCGTCCAGCCGCCGGATCTCAGCCGTGGTGAAGTCGGCGACCTTCCAGGGCGCCCGGCCGGGGAAGACCTCCTCGACGTCCGTGGTGCGGGCGAGACTGTCGTCGTGCACCACCACCAGTTGCCCGTCCCTGGTGCGCTGCACGTCGTTCTCGACCCAGTCGATGCCCAGCCGGGCCGCCCTGTCGACGGCGGCGAGGGTGTTCTCCGGCGCGTAGGCGGAGGCTCCCCGGTGCGCGATCACGGTGGGCCGCCCTGCCGCCTCCCCGGCCTGGGCCGGAGCGGCGGCTCCCAGGAGCGCGACGACCCCCAGAAGCGCGGTGGCGGTGCGCATGTGCATACGTACTCCCTCCCTGAGGCGAACGGCGGCGAGGCGAACGGCGGCCAGGCGAATGACGGCGCCGTCACTGTGGCAGCCGCCCACCCGCGGGAGAAGGGCCCGGAGCGGACCCCTATGGAATGAACACGGATGAAAGGAATCCGCGCAGGGCCCTCACACCGGGTGCGCACAAGTGGGGTAAGGACGTGTCTCTTTGCAGGAAAGTCGTTCGGGGGTTCCGCGCGGGGTCATACTCTCTGCGTCAACCCAGACCGACGGGGCGGTCGTGGGAGGGGGCACAGGGCACGGACTCGCGGGACGCACAGGGCGGAAGGGCAGCCGCGCATGCACGGCACGGTCGACGGATTCAGCTACGGCCTGGTCACACCGCTGGTGGCCTATCTCATGGCCTGCCTGGGCGGGGCCCTCGGACTGCGCTGCACCTCCAGATCCCTGCTCGTCACCCGCACCTGGCGCCCCGGCTGGCTCGCCCTGGGCTCGGCCGCGATCGGCTCCGGCATCTGGACCATGCACTTCATCGCGATGATGGGGTTCACGGTGAAGGAGGCGCCGATCCACTACGACAAGCCCCTGACCTACGCGAGCCTCGCCGTCGCCGTCGTCATGGTCGGGGTGGGGATCTTCATCGTCGGCTACCGGGGCGCCCGGGGAGCCGCGCTGTTCACCGGCGGCACCCTCACCGGTCTCGGGATCGCCACCATGCACTACCTCGGCATGGCCGGCATGCACCTGGAGGGGACGTTCCAGTACAACACCCTGCTCGTCGCCGCCTCGGTCGTCATAGCGATGGCCGCCGCGACCGCCGCCCTGTGGGCCGCGGGGCAGGTGCGCGGTTTCCTGTGGAGCGTGGGCGCCGGACTGGTCATGGGCCTCGCAGTGACCGGCATGCACTACACGGGCATGGCCGCCCTCAGCGTCCAGCTGCACGGCACCGCGGCCCCGGACGCCGGTGAGTCGCCCGCCGCGCTGCTGGCCCCCATGCTGATCGGCCCCCTGGCCTTCCTCTGCCTGGCCGCCGCGGTCGTGATCTTCGACCCGCTGCTGGTGCTGGGCAAGCCCGCCCCGCCCCGAGCCGAGCCCCGGCCCGGCGTCCCCGCCCACCACCCCGTACCGCCCCGCCCCTCCCGCCGCCTCGCCCTGCGCCCCCGCCGCACCCGAGAACCGGAACCCGGCCACTCCCGCATCGCCCAGCGCCGCTGACCACGCCCCCCGAACCCCCAGCGCCCCTGCCCCGCTCCTCCTCTCTCTCCCCCCCCCCCGCGAAACCCCAGGTCGGAGGACCCGACCGCGCCGGAGCCGGACGGTTGTCAGTGGCGGGTCGTACGGTGGAACCCATGCGGCCCGTTTCCCAGATCGAACGCTCGGTGGCGCCTTTCGAGGTCGTCAGCTCCTACCAGCCCAACGGCGACCAGCCGAAGGCCATCGCCGACCTCGCCCGGCGCATCCAGGCCGGCGAGAAGGATGTGGTCCTGCTCGGCGCCACCGGCACCGGCAAGTCCGCCACCACGGCGTGGATGATCGAGCAGCTCCAGCGCCCCACGCTCGTCATGGCGCCGAACAAGACGCTGGCCGCCCAGCTGGCGAACGAGTTCCGCGAACTGCTGCCGAACAACGCGGTCGAATACTTCGTCTCGTACTACGACTACTACCAGCCCGAGGCGTACGTCCCGCAGTCGGACACCTACATCGAGAAGGACTCCTCGATCAACGAGGAGGTCGAGCGGCTGCGCCACTCGGCGACCAACTCGCTGCTCACCCGCCGTGATGTCGTGGTGGTCGCCTCCGTCTCCTGCATCTACGGCCTGGGCACCCCGCAGGAGTACGTGGACCGCATGGTCGCGCTGAAGGTCGGCGAGGAGATCGACCGCGACCAGCTGCTGCGCCGCTTCGTCGACATCCAGTACACCCGCAACGACACGGCCTTCACCCGCGGCACCTTCCGGGTCCGCGGCGACACCATCGAGATCTTCCCGGTCTACGAGGAGCTGGCCGTCCGCATCGAGATGTTCGGCGACGAGATCGAGGCGCTCTCCACCCTGCACCCCCTCACCGGCGAGATCATCAGCGACGACGAGCAGCTGTACGTCTTCCCCGCCTCCCACTACGTCGCCGGACCCGAGCGCATGGAGCGGGCCGTCAACGACATCGAGAAGGAGCTGGGGGAGCGCCTCGGCGAGCTGGAGAAGCAGGGCAGGCTCCTGGAGGCCCAGCGGCTGCGCATGCGCACCACGTACGACATCGAGATGCTCCGCCAGATCGGCACCTGCTCCGGCGTGGAGAACTACTCGATGCACTTCGACGGCCGCGAGCCCGGCTCCCCGCCGAACACCCTGCTCGACTACTTCCCGGACGACTTCCTCCTGGTCATCGACGAGTCGCATGTCACGGTCCCGCAGATCGGCGCCATGTACGAGGGCGACGCCTCCCGCAAGCGCACCCTGGTCGACCACGGCTTCCGGCTGCCGTCCGCGCTGGACAACCGCCCGCTGAAGTGGGAGGAGTTCACGGAGCGCATCGGGCAGACCGTCTATCTGTCGGCGACCCCCGGCCAGTACGAGCTGTCCCGCTCCGACGGCGTGGTGGAGCAGATCATCCGCCCGACCGGTCTGGTCGACCCCGAGGTCGTCGTCAAGCCGACCGAGGGCCAGATCGACGACCTGGTGCACGAGATCCGCACCCGTGTCGAGAAGGACGAGCGGGTCCTCGTCACCACGCTCACCAAGAAGATGGCCGAGGATCTCACCGACTACTTCCTGGAGCTGGGCATCCAGGTCCGCTATCTGCACAGCGACGTCGACACCCTGCGCCGGGTCGAGCTGCTGCGCGAGCTGCGGGCCGGCGAGTTCGACGTCCTGGTGGGCATCAACCTGCTCCGGGAGGGCCTGGACCTGCCCGAGGTGTCCCTCGTGGCGATCCTCGACGCCGACAAGGAGGGCTTCCTGCGCTCCGGCACCTCCCTGATCCAGACCATCGGCCGCGCGGCGCGCAATGTCTCCGGCCAGGTCCATATGTACGCCGACAGGATCACCCCGTCGATGGAACGGGCCATCGACGAGACCAACCGCCGCCGGGAGAAGCAGGTCGCCTTCAACCGGGCCAACGGCATCGACCCGCAGCCGCTGCGCAAGAAGATCAACGACATCGTCGCCCAGATCGCCCGCGAGGACGTCGACACCGAACAGCTGCTCGGCTCCGGCTACCGCAGAGCCGCCAAGGACGGCCGGGGCACCAAGGCCCCCGTCCCCTCCCTCGGCCGCGCCGACTCCGGCGCCAAGGCCGCCAGGAAGGGCGCCGCGGCCAAGGGCGGGGCGAAGGAGACCGTTCCGACGGACCGGCCCGCCGCCGACCTCACCGAGCAGATCGAGGAGCTGACCGCCCGGATGCGCGCGGCTGCCGCCGATCTCCAGTTCGAGATCGCCGCCAGATTGCGCGACGAGGTGTCCGAGATGAAGAAGGAGTTGCGCCAGATGAAAGAGGCGGGCCTGAGCTGAGACCCGCCCAGGGTGCCGGCCCACACCCCGCGGCCGGCACCCGCGCGGACCCTCCCACCAGGCGTCCGACGCGCTGTGTTGCAAGAGCGACACAAAGTCCGGACCGGGGTACGTCACTGTCAGTGCCCCTGCGTAGGGTTCGTGCAACCGCGGCTTCGCGGGAACAGGGGACAGCTCAACAAGAGGGGAATCAGCGCGTGACCGTCAATATGACCAAGGGTCAGGCCATCAGCCTTCAGAAGGACGACGGCGGCAGCCTGACCGCGGTCCGCATGGGTCTCGGCTGGCAGGCGGCCCCCCGTCGCGGCCTGTTCGGCTCGCGTACCCGGGAGATCGACCTGGACGCCTCCGCGGTGCTGTTCGCGGACAAGCAGCCGGTCGACGTCGTCTTCTTCCGCCACCTGGTGAGCGACGACGGCTCGGTGCGGCACACCGGTGACAACCTGGTCGGCGGTGTCGGCCAGGGCGGCGACGACGAGGCGATCCTCGTCGACCTGTCCCGCGTGCCGGTCCACATCGACCAGATCGTCTTCACCGTGAACTCGTTCACCGGCCAGACGTTCCAGGAGGTGCAGAACGCGTTCTGCCGCATCGTGGACGAGACCAACGGTCAGGAACTGGCCCGCTACACCCTGGCCGGCGGCGGCTCCTACACCGCCCAGATCATGGCCAAGGTGCACCGCACGGGCAGCAACTGGACGATGACGGCCCTCGGCACGCCCGCCAACGGCCGCACCTTCCAGGACCTGATGCCGGCGATCCTGCCGCACCTGTAGATCCACCGGGACCCACCCGCCGCGGGCGAGCGGCGCACCGACACCGAGAAGCGACACAGGGGGACTGACGCGATGACGGCCGAGCTGGTGCGGGGGCAGAACCACCCGCTCTCCCAGGCCCGTCTGGAGATCCGGGTATCGGCCGGCAAGCCGATCGTGGCCGGGGTCACGATCGGCGACGCGGACGGCACCGTGCGGGGCGTCGAACGGGTGGCCCATCCGGGCGCGCCCACGCTGCCCGGCCTGGAGGTCTCCCGGCAGGCGGCGGCGGACCACCGGCTCGCGGTGGACCTGGACGCCCTCCCGGACGACGCGCACCGGCTCTGTGTGCTGCTCGCCCTGCCGGTCGGGGTCGGCGGACCGCTCTCGTTCGGCGCGGTCGCCGCCCCGTTCGTCGCCGTCACCGGCCTCGACGGCACGGAGGTCGCCAGCTACACGCTCACCGGCCTGGACGCCGAGTCCGCCGTCGTCGCCCTGGAGCTGTACCGGCGCCAGGGCGCCTGGAAGGTGCGCGCGGTCGGCCAGGGCTACGCGGGCGGTCTGGCCGAGCTGCTCACCGACCAGGGCCTGCCCGAGGCCCGTCAGCTCGCGAGCAGCATCAACGACGCGGTGGCCTCGGGGGTGGCCCGCTCGGTGGCCGCCCCGCCGCCCCGCGCCCAGGACGCCGACCGCACCCGCCAGACGGCCGCCCCCGCGCCCCGCCCGGACCCGTCCGGGTCGCCCTACGGCACCTCGCCGGGCACCTCCGCGGGCACCTCGCCCACCGTCCCCGGCGGCTACCCCGGGTCCCCGCCGCCCGCCGACCCGTCGGCCGTCACCCAGCCCTCGGCGCCCACCGGCGGCCCCGTCGACTACAGCCACCCGGGCCGGCGCAACGCCGCCCCGCCGCCGCCCCCGCCCACCGCGCCGCCCGCCACGCCCGGCCGCCCCGCCCAGCCCGTCGCGGGCGACGCCACCGGTTGGTCCATGGAGGAGCGGCTCTACAACCAGGTGTGGGGCATGTTCGAGGACCTCGCGCGCACGGTGGCCTCCTACCGCAGCGCCGTCGACTTCGCCGAGTCCCGGATGGACAAGGAGCTGGACCAGGTCCTGTCCGACCCGCGCAGCCGCATGGGGGGCCAGGGCGACGCCGCGCGCGAGGCCGCCCGCGCCAAGCACGACCAGCTCGTCGACCAGGCCCGCCAGTCTCTCGACCGGGACGTGGCCCAGCTCGCCTCCGAGGCCGGGGTCGTCGAGCCCGCCCTGCCTGCCGCCTACGCCCGCTGGGACAACCCCGTCTGGCATGCCTACCGCGTGCCGATGGAGATGCCCATGGCGATGCGGCTGGGGGACCTCCATCTGCCCGAGAGCGAGCAGCTGACCATCCCGCTGCTGGCCCGGCTGCCCCTGGAGCGGGGCATCTGGGTGGACGCGGGCCGGTCCGGACCGGCGGACGCCTCGTTCACCGACGCCCACGATCTGCGCCGGCTGGCCATGGAGACGGCGGTCTCGCACACGGCCCGGCTGCTCGCGGTGCACCCGCCGGGCGAGTTCACCGTCCATGTCATCGACCCGGCGGGCTCCGCCGCCCAGGCGCTTGCCCCGCTGGTGCTGACGGGGGTGCTGGCCGCCCCGCCCGCCCAGGGCGCCGCCGGGGTCGCGGAGGCTCTCGGCCGGCTCACCCAGCGGGTGGACCTGGTGCAGATGGCGGTCCGCGGCGGAGCCTCCGACGCCCTCCCGCCAGGCTTCGACACCGCCCAGCAGCTCCTGGTGGTCAACGACTTCCCGCACGGCTTCGACGACCGGGCCGTGACCCAGCTGCGCTATCTCGCGGACGAGGGCCCCGCCGTCGGCGTCCATCTGATGATGGTCGCCGACCGTGAGGACGCCTCGGCCTACGGACCGTTGCTCGACCCGCTGTGGCGTTCGCTCCTGCGACTGACACCGGTGCCCGACGACCATCTGGCCGACCCCTGGGTGGGTCACGCGTGGACCTATGAGCCGCCGCTCCCACCCCCCGGCAGCCAGGTGCTGACCGAGGTGCTGCGGCAGGTCGCCGAGACCCGCCGCGCCTGGGACCGCTGAGCCTTTGGCGTCTCCGCCATGGTGCGCATCCCCTGCGCGGGGGTGCGCACCGCTTTGTTCAAGGCGTGGTAAAAGTAGCCTGAACAGGCGACTTTATAGTTACTTTACCTAAGGCTTTACCTTTCCTTGGGTATGAGGGTATGGTTGTACGCACGGAGGGGAGTACTCCCTGCCTACTGCGGCGTACCCGTCAATACGGATCAGGCCAGATCCCGGGGCGTCGGCCCGTGGCTTCATGCGCGTCCCGCGTACAGAAGACCCGGGTGGAAGAGACCTCCGGCAGCGACGACGCTGACTGACTGTTTGCCGTTACGTACTGCCGGAGGCGCAGTGGATGTTTCCGTGACCCTATGGGTCGTGACTGTCGTGGGCCTTGCGGCCCTCATTGCCGTGGACTTCTTCATCGGGCGCAAGCCCCATGAGGTGTCCATCAAGGAAGCCGGAATCTGGACCATCGTCTGGATCGTGCTGGCCGCGCTGTTCGGCGTCGGCCTGCTCATCTTCGGGGGCGGCCAGGCCGGCGGCGAGTTCTTCGCCGGATACATCACCGAGAAATCGCTGAGTGTCGACAACCTGTTCGTGTTCGTACTGATCATGGCGAAGTTCGCCGTGCCACCCCAGTACCAGCAGCGGGTTCTGCTCATCGGTGTGCTGATCGCCCTGGTGCTGCGCACGATCTTCATCGCCGCCGGCGCCGCGATCATCGCCAACTTCTCGTGGGTCTTCTACATCTTCGGCGCCTTCCTCATCTGGACCGCCTGGAAGCTCATCCAGGAGGCCCGCGCAGGCGAGGACGACGAGGACTTCGAGGAGAACAAGCTCCTGAAGGCCGCCGAGCGCCGCTTCGGCGTCGCCGACCGGTACCACGGCACCAAGCTGTGGATCCAGGAGAACGGCAAGCGGGTGATGACCCCGATGCTGGTCGTCATGCTCGCCATCGGCACCACCGATGTGCTGTTCGCCCTCGACTCCATCCCGGCGATCTTCGGCCTGACCCAGGACCCGTACATCGTCTTCACCGCCAACGCCTTCGCCCTCATGGGTCTGCGGCAGCTGTACTTCCTCATCGGCGGACTGCTCAAGAAGCTGGTCCACCTGAGCTACGGCCTGTCGGTCATCCTGGGCTTCATCGGCGTCAAGCTGGTGCTGCACGCGCTGCACGAGTCCGGGGTGCATGTCCCCGAGATCAGCATCCCGGTCTCCCTGGGCGTCATCTGCGGCGTACTGATCATCACCACGATCACCAGCCTCCGTGCCTCCAAGAAGCAGGCGGCGGCCGAGGCGGAGCAGGGCGGCGGGGAGGGCACCTCCAAGAACAGCATCGACGCCTGACCGCGTCGCCACCGAAGACGCCCCGGCCGCCCGTCGCCCGGCCGGCCGGGGACGTCGCGACACACCAGGCACCAAGCAGCAAAAACCGAAACACAGCACAACCACACCGGGACGGCGATCGGCACCCAGCCGACCGCCGCCCCGGCACGTGAACCGCTACATCCGCAACCGCTACATCCACATCAGTTTCGAGCGCAGGAGGAGATGAGGGGCCGGCCCCGCAAGGCCGGTTGGGGTCCCGGATGCCAGCCGTCCACCGGACCCGGTGACGGCCGAGCCCACGCGCGACCGCCCGATCGCTTCCTCTCGCCGTTCGGGACGCAGGGGAGGCTATGTGCAGCAGCGACCGCAGGACAGACCCGACACCCGCACGGACGACCCGAAGACCTCCCGGACCCCCGGGAAATCGGAGCACGAAGGCCAGACGCACCGGAGTGCGAAGCCCGAAACCCTCTGGGACGATCGCAGCATGATCGCTCGGCTCAGGAGGCTCTCGACGCAGTGGACGTTCGTGGTGCCGGTGCTCGCGATCGTGCTGCTGATCCTCACCTGGGGCCGCGATCTGCCCGGCGCGGTCGTCGCGGTCGTCACCCTCGTCCTCGCCGGATCCGTACTGGCCGCCGTGCACCACGCCGAGGTGGTCGCCCACCGGGTCGGTGAACCCTTCGGCTCCCTCGTCCTGGCCGTGGCGGTCACGATCATCGAGGTCGCGCTGATCGTGACCCTGATGATCGACGGCGGCGACAAGAGCTCCACCCTGGCCCGCGACACCGTCTTCGCCGCCGTGATGATCACCTGCAACGGCATCGTCGGCCTGTGTCTGCTGGTGGGCTCGCTGCGCCATGGCACGGCCGTCTTCAACCCCGAGGGCACCGGCGCCGCCCTCGCCACCGTCGCCACCCTGGCCACCCTCTGCCTGGTGGTGCCGACCTTCACCACCAGCAAGCCCGGACCCGAGTTCTCCGGCGTCCAACTGGCCTTCGCGGCGGTGTCGTCCCTGGTGCTCTACGGCTTGTTCGTGGCGACCCAGACCGTCCGGCACCGCGACTACTTCCTGCCCATAACCCAGGACGGCAAGGTCATAGACGCCGACGACCACGCCGACGCCCCGTCCGCCCGCACCGCCTACATCAGCCTCGGCCTGCTGGGCCTCGCGCTGGTCGGGGTGGTCGGACTGGCCAAGGGCGTGTCGCCGACCATCGAGTCGGGTGTCGAGGGCGCCGGGCTGCCGCCTGCCGTCGTCGGTGTGGTCATCGCGCTGCTGGTGCTGCTCCCCGAGACCATCGCCGCGGTGCGCTCCGCGCGGCGGAACCGGGTGCAGACCAGCATGAACCTCGCCCTCGGCTCCGCCATGGCCAGCATCGGCCTCACCATCCCGGCCGTCGCCCTCGCCTCGATCTGGCTCTCCGGCCCGCTGGTCCTCGGCCTCAGCTCGACCCATATGGTGCTGCTCGCCCTGACACTCGTGGTCAGTTCCCTGACCGTGGTGCCAGGCCGGGCCACACCACTCCAGGGCGGCGTCCATCTGGTGATCTTCGCTGCGTATCTGGAACTGGCCATGAATCCCTGACGACCGCCGTCGATGCCGGTCTCTGGCCCCGGCACCCGGGCTCCGGTCCTACGCCGGACGAGGCCCTGCGGCGGACGACGGCCCGACGGCGAAGGGGGTGCCCCGCAATCTGCGGCACCCCCTTCGCACCTCTTCAAGCCCCTCCGCGCCCGTTTACACCACACCCCCATGGGCCACATAGGCTCCAGTCGAAGCTCAGCCCGAGACCGGCTGGGCCGCCCGGACCGGCACCGGGCGGGTCTCCGGCAGCAGCGCGAAACAGCCGAGGCTCAGCAGCGCGATCCCGGTCAGATACGCGGCCACCCCCCACGGCACCCGGCCCCCCTGCTCGGCGAGCGCGGTCGCGGCGATCGGGGTGAGCGCGCCGCCGATCACCCCGCCCAGGTTGTAGCCCACGGCCGCACCCGTGCACCGCACCCGGGGCTCGTACAGCTCCGGCAGATACGCGGCGATCACCGCGAACATCGTGATGAACGCGAGCATCGCGCCCAGGAACCCCAGGAACATCAGCAGCGGCGCGGCCGTCGCCAGCAGCGCGACCATCGGGAACATCCACAGCGCCGCCGCCGTGCACCCGATCAGGCACAAGGGGCGGCGCCCGTAGCGGTCACCGAGGATGGCCACCAGCGGCGTCAACGCCCCCTTGACCACCACCGCGGCCATGATGCAGGTCAGCATCACGGTACGGCTCACGCCCAGCCGTTCGGTCGCGTAGGCGAGCGACCAGGTGGTGACCGCGTAGAAGATCGCGTACCCGACGGCGAGCGCTCCGGCGGTCAGCAGGACGAGCCGCCAGTGGTCGCGCGCCACCTCGGCCAGCGGTACGCGCGCGGGCTCGTCCATGTCGAGGAACTGCGGGCTCTCGGTGAGCGACGAGCGCAGCCACAGCCCGGCCAACGCCAGCACCCCGGCTCCCCAGAACGGAATGCGCCAGCCCCAGGACGAGAACTGGGCGTCGGTCAGCGTCGCCGAGAGGGCCAGCATCACCCCGTTCGCCAGGAGGAACCCGACCGGGGGACCGACCTGCGGAAAGCTCGACCACAGCCCACGCCGCTCCGGTGGGGCGTGCTCGGCGGTCAGCAGCACGGCACCGCCCCACTCACCGCCCAGCCCCAGCCCCTGCACGAACCGCAGCACCAGCAGCAGCACCGGCGCCGCCACCCCGATCGAGCCGTAGGTCGGCAGACAGCCGACGGCGACGGTCGACGCGCCGGTCACCAGCAGCGAGATCACCAGGACCGGCCGCCGCCCGTGCCGGTCCCCGATGTGCCCGAACAGCACCGAACCCAGCGGCCGGGCGACAAACCCCACGGCGAACGTCCCGAACGCCGCCAGCGTCCCCGCCAGCGGCGAGAACGTCGGGAAGAACAGCGGCCCCAGAACCAGCGCCGCGGCGGTCCCGTAGACGAAGAAGTCGTAGAACTCGATGGCCGTCCCGGCGAGGGAGGCCATCGCAAGCCGCAACATGCCGGGTTTCCGTACGGTGTGTACATCGTGCATGCCGCGTCAACTACCCACGGTGACCATGGGTTACGGGGGCGTGCGGAGGTGCCCGCAGCGCGCGACCCGGGGGCGTGGTGCGCGGCGCGCCCGGTACGGGGCGGGGTGCGCGCGGGGTCGGGTGGGATGCCCCGGCACGCGGAGCCCTGACCGGCTCGGGGAGGTATCAGGGGAGGTGATCCCCCGTCGGGGATACGAGGGCCGCCCGTCCGCCGCGGCGTGATAGACCGGGGGCGAGCGGCGGTCCCGGCGGACCGCACCCCGTCGACGGACCGGAGGAACCGTGCCCCGCACCCTGGCCAACGCCCCGATCATGATCCTCAACGGCCCCAATCTGAACCTCCTCGGCCAGCGGCAGCCGGAGATCTACGGCTCCGACACCCTGGCCGACGTCGAGGCACTGTGCGCGAAGGCGGCCGAGGCGCACGGCGGCACGGTCGACCTCCGCCAGTCCAACCACGAGGGCCAGCTCGTCGACTGGATCCACGAGGCCCGGCTCCACCACTGCGGGATCGTGATCAATCCCGCCGCCTACTCGCACACATCCGTCGCGATCCTGGATGCCCTCAACACCTGTGACGGGCTTCCGGTGGTGGAGGTGCACATCTCCAACATCCATCAGCGGGAGGCGTTCCGGCACCACTCGTATGTGTCGCAGCGCGCGGACGGTGTCATCGCCGGGTGCGGGGTGCAGGGGTATGTGTTCGGGGTGGAGCGGGTGGCGGCGCTGGTGAAGGCGGCTGCGGAACAACGCCCCTAGCGCAACACGCCCCTTGCGCAACAACGCCCCCAGGGGCGGCGGTAAACGCCCTCTGCCCGGCGTGTCGGCGTGCCGGGGCCGCCGGTCGAGGGCGGGGATTCGATGGACCGGCGGCCCTTACCGCGCCGGAGCCGTCATCCCGCGCGGGGCTGCCCCCAGTTGACCGGGCGGCGATGGGTACCGGGAGCGTCTGTACGACTCCGGTGCGTGCGTGTCATTCACACGGGGCGCGCGACGATGTCACCGCGCGCCCTCTCGGCTGATCACCACCCGCGCGCGTGCCACTCCGGCAGATGCGGGCGCTCCGTGCCCAGGGTCGTGTCATTGCCATGGCCCGGATAGACCCAGGTCTCGTCCGGGAGGGCGTCGAAGATCTTCGTCTCCACGTCGTGGAGGAGGCTGGCGAACGCCGCCGGGTCCTTGCGGGTGTTGCCGACACCGCCCGGGAAGAGACAGTCGCCGGTGAACACATGGGGATGGCCGTGCGGGTCGTCGTAGACCAGGGCGATCGAGCCGGGGGTGTGGCCGACGAGATGGCGGGCGGTGAGGGTCACCCGGCCCACGGTGATCGTGTCGCCGTCGTCCACCAGGACGTCCGTGGGGACCGGGATGCCCTCGGCGTCGGCACGGCCGGCATGGGTGCGGGCACCGGTGGCGGCCACGACGTCCGCCAGGGCCTGCCAGTGGTCGCCGTGCTGGTGGGTGGTGACGACGGAGACGATGCCGTCGGCGCCGATCGTGCCGAGGAGGGTGTCCGCGTCGTTCGCCGCGTCGATGAGCAACTGTTCGTCGGTGGCCCGGCAGCGCAGCAGATAGGCGTTGTTGTCCATCGGGCCGACCGCGATCTTGGTGATCATCAGGTCCTTCAGCTCGTGCACATCCGCCGGGCCGCCGACCGTCACCTGTCCGCTGTACGTCATGACGGCCAGTCTAGGGCGCCGGTTTCGGGGAGGCGGGGGGAACGCCTAGAGCGGCGGAAGCGCGGGAAGGGCGCCGCCCGTGACCGCCAGCGCGGCGCCCTCGCGGCGCCCGGCGAGCCAGCCGACCAGATCGGCGCGGGTGCCGGTCACCGTCAGCTCGGGCTCGTCGGCCCGGCGCCCCGTGTGCCACGCGCGCGTACCGTCGGTCAGCCGGGTCGGGGCCACCGAGGCGTTGCCCGAGAAGCGGTCGGCGAGGAAGTCGATCTCGCGCTCGGTGAACTCCTCCGGCATGTCCTCCAGCTCGTAGCCGATACCGAGGTCCACATGGTGCAGCTCGATCTCGGCCCAGCGCCGGAACGGCACCCGGGACGCGGAGTCGGTGACACCGTTGCGCAGCTCCACCGTGCGGGACCAGTCGGCGGGCGCGTCGGCGACGTCCTGGAAGCGGGCGGCGGTGTCGCGCACATCGGCGAGCTGGACGTCCAGCGGGCGCGGCGCGTCCCGCTCGATGTCGGTGTCCCGGGCCTCGCCCGAGATGTACATGGGCCGTGACTCCCAGACATTCACCAGGGCGTCCGCGTTGCGGGCGAGGTGGGCGAGGACATGGCCGCGGGTCCAGCCCGGCAGCCGTGACGGTTCGGCGACGGAGGCGTTGTCCAGCTTGGCGACCGCGCTGAGCAGCCGTTCCGTCGCGTCCTGTACGGACGCCAGGTCACGCGTGTGATCAATCATGGGGCCGACCCTAGCCGCGCCACTCCTTCGGGTGAAGGTGGCTGCCCGAGGCCATAAATCGAATGCACGTGCTATAGGGTCGGCGGTGGCGTCGGGCATGCTGGACAGCCCGGGATTGTTATGCGAACCAGAATCCGACCGGCGTTGTCAGTGGCTCCCCCTAGGCTGAGAAAGCACGGGGGCCTCGCCCCTGTCACTTCTCTCAAGAAAGGTGCGGACCGGCGTGGCCGACCGTCTCATCGTCCGTGGCGCGCGCGAGCACAACCTGAAGAACGTCTCGCTCGACCTGCCTCGTGACTCGCTCATCGTCTTCACGGGCCTGTCCGGGTCGGGCAAGTCCTCCCTGGCCTTCGACACCATCTTCGCCGAGGGTCAGCGCCGCTATGTGGAGTCGCTCTCCTCGTACGCCCGCCAGTTCCTCGGACAGATGGACAAGCCCGATGTCGACTTCATCGAGGGCCTGTCCCCGGCGGTCTCCATCGACCAGAAGTCGACCTCGCGCAACCCGCGCTCGACGGTCGGCACGATCACCGAGGTCTACGACTATCTGCGGCTGCTCTTCGCGCGCATCGGCAAGCCCCACTGCCCGCAGTGCGGCCGGCCCATCTCCCGCCAGTCGCCGCAGGCCATCGTGGACAAGGTGCTGGAGCTGCCCGAGGGGAGCCGGTTCCAGGTGCTCTCGCCGCTGGTGCGCGAGCGCAAGGGCGAGTTCGTGGACCTCTTCGCCGACCTCCAGACCAAGGGCTACTCCCGCGCGCGGGTGGACGGCGAGACCATCCAGCTCTCCGAGCCGCCCACGCTGAAGAAGCAGGAGAAGCACACCATCGAGGTGGTCGTCGACCGGCTCACGGTGAAGGAGTCCGCCAAGCGACGCCTCACCGACTCGGTGGAGACCGCCCTCGGCCTGTCCGGCGGCATGGTCGTGCTCGACTTCGTCGACCTCCCCGAGGACGACCCCGAGCGCGAGCGGATGTACTCCGAGCACCTGTACTGCCCGTACGACGACCTGTCCTTCGAGGAGCTGGAGCCCCGCTCCTTCTCCTTCAACTCGCCCTTCGGCGCCTGCCCCGACTGCACGGGCATCGGCACCCGCATGGAGGTCGACCCCGAGCTGATCGTCCCCGACGAGGACAAGAGCCTCGACGAGGGCGCCATCCACCCCTGGTCGCACGGGCACACCAAGGACTACTTCGGCCGCCTGATCGACGCCCTCGCCGACGCCCTCGGATTCCGTACGGACATCCCCTTCGCGGGCCTCCCGCAGCGCGCCCGCAAGGCCCTGCTGCACGGCCACAAGACCCAGATCGAGGTCCGCTACCGCAACCGGTACGGGCGCGAGCGGGTCTACACCACGCCCTTCGAGGGCGCGGTCCCCTTCGTCAAGCGGCGGCACAGCGAGGCCGAGTCCGACGCCAGCCGGGAGCGCTTCGAGGGCTATATGCGCGAGGTGCCCTGTCCCACCTGCCAGGGCACCCGCCTCAAGCCGATCGTCCTCGCGGTCACGGTCATGGAGAAGTCCATCGCCGAGGTCTCCGCGATGTCGATCAGCGACTGCGCGGAGTTCCTGGGCGAGCTGAAGCTCAACGCCCGGGACAAGAAGATCGCCGAGCGGGTGCTGAAGGAGGTCAACGAACGGCTGCGCTTCCTGGTCGACGTCGGCCTCGACTATCTGTCGCTGAACCGCGCGGCGGGCACCCTCTCCGGCGGCGAGGCCCAGCGCATCCGCCTGGCCACCCAGATCGGCTCCGGCCTGGTCGGCGTGCTGTACGTGCTGGACGAGCCCTCCATCGGTCTGCACCAGCGTGACAACCACCGGCTGATCGAGACCCTGGTCCGGCTGCGCGACATGGGCAACACCCTGATCGTCGTGGAGCACGACGAGGACACCATCAAGGTCGCCGACTGGGTGGTCGACATCGGCCCCGGCGCGGGGGAGCACGGCGGGAAGGTCGTGCACAGCGGCTCCCTGAAGGAGCTGCTCGCCAACGAGGAGTCGCAGACCGGGCTGTACCTGGCGGGCAAGAAGGCCATCCCACTGCCCGACATCCGCCGCCCGCGCGACCCGTCCCGTCAGCTCACGGTGTTCGGCGCCCGGGAGAACAACCTCCAGGACATCGACGTCTCCTTCCCGCTGGGCGTCTTCACC
The DNA here is from genome assembly GCF_040609715.1 of Streptomyces sp. NPDC004610. NCBI lineage: Bacteria > Bacillati > Actinomycetota > Actinomycetes > Kitasatosporales > Streptomycetaceae > Streptomyces > Streptomyces sp. NPDC004610. The sequence continues at coordinate 38,808 of NZ_JBEXLA010000051.1, forward strand.
GCGGTCACGGGCGTGTCCGGCTCCGGCAAGTCGACGCTGGTCAACGACATCCTCTACACCCATCTGGCGCGCGAGCTGAACGGCGCCAAGAGCGTCCCCGGCCGTCACACGCGGGTGGAGGGCGACGACCTGGTCGACAAGGTCGTCCATGTCGACCAGTCGCCCATCGGCCGCACCCCGCGCTCCAACCCGGCGACGTACACCGGTGTCTTCGACCACGTCCGCAGACTGTTCGCAGAGACGACGGAGGCGAAGGTGCGCGGCTATCTGCCGGGGCGCTTCTCCTTCAACGTCAAGGGCGGTCGCTGCGAGAACTGCGCGGGCGACGGCACGATCAAGATCGAGATGAACTTCCTGCCGGACGTCTACGTCCCGTGCGAGGTCTGTCACGGGGCCCGGTACAACCGGGAGACGCTGGACGTCCACTACAAGGGCAAGTCCATCGCCGAGGTCCTGAACATGCCGATCGAGGAGGCCCTCGACTTCTTCGAGGCCGTCCCCGCGATCGCCCGCCACCTCCGGACCCTGCACGACGTCGGGCTGGGCTATGTCCGTCTCGGCCAGTCGGCCACGACCCTGTCCGGCGGTGAGGCCCAGCGCGTCAAGCTGGCCAGCGAACTGCAGAAGCGGTCCACCGGGCGCACGGTCTACGTCCTGGACGAGCCGACCACCGGTCTGCACTTCGAGGACATCAGCAAGCTGCTGACGGTACTGGCCGGCCTGGTCGACAAGGGCAACACGGTCATCGTCATCGAGCACAACCTCGATGTGATCAAGACCGCCGACTGGGTCGTCGACATGGGCCCCGAGGGCGGGGCCGGCGGTGGTGTCGTGGTCGCCGAGGGGCCGCCCGAGCTGGTCGCCGGGGTCTCCACCAGCCACACCGGCAAGTTCCTGCGGGAGATCCTCGACCCGGACCGGATCAGCGACGCCGCCCCGGTGAAGGCTCCGCGCCGGACTGCCGCCAAGAAGACCGTCGCGGCGAAGACCCCCGCGAAGACGACGGCCACGGCCAGGACGACGGCCACCGCGAAGAAGACGGCGACGACGAAGAAGGCGGCCACCGCCGGGACGGCGGCCACGGCCAGGACGACCGGGACCGCGAACAACACCGCGTCGACGAAGGCGGCGGGCGCCACCAAGGCGGCGGGCGCCACCAAGGCGGCGGGCGCCACCAAGAAGACGACACCTGCGAAGAAGACGACCCGGGCGCGGAAGGCGTGAGACACGACACCCCGGGCCGACACCTGGGGACGAGGTGAGCCGCGCCACCAGGCCCCTGGGCCGGACGGCGCGTGCTCGCGCGAGGGTTCGTCACTCGAACGAGTGATCGTGGCCGCGGGCGGTGTCCGGGGGAACTCCCCCCGAGGCGCCGCCCGTTGTCATATCAGTTCGGCCGCGAAGCCCGGACGGATGGTCCGGGGCGCAGTTCAGGCGCTCTGGTCCTGCGGCTCGACAAAGCGCATGTCCAACCGCACCTTGACAACAGAACCAATGATTCCCGGCGCGAAACCCAGCCCGAAGTCACCGCGCCGGATCTCCCCGGTCGCCGTGAAGGCCGCCCGCTTGCGCTGATCCACGGAGGACGGCGACACCCCGCCGAAGGTCACGGCGAACGACACCGGGCGGGTCACCTCCCCGATGGTCATGTCCCCGGCCATCGTCCAGTCCTCACCCTGGCCGGACACTTCCGTGGCGCGGAACGACAGGGTCGGCCGCTTCTCCACATCCAGCATGTCCCCGGAGCGGACATGCGTGTCCCGCTTGGCATTGCCGGTGTCGAACGAGGCGAGGGCGATCTCCGCGTCCACCCGGGTCGCCTCGGCCCGCTCCCCGATGTGCAGATCCGCCCGCACCTCGGTGAACCGTCCGCCCACCTTGATGATCCCCACCTTGCGGACGGTGAAGGTGACGGCCGAGGCATCCGGATCGAGCGTCCAGTGTCCGGACGACAGGGGCAGAACGGCGGCTGCGGCGGTGGCGGTCGGCGACCCCGAGCGGTCTTCGTCAGTCATGGCACCACCCTCGGGCCACCCGGCCGCCGGAGGGAGACCGGGCCGAGGGTGGTAGTGGCAGGGCCACCCTCCGCGGCGGACAGCGCGGTACGTTCGACACGTGAGCGACAATCCGCTGGGCACCTTTCTGCGCACCCGTCGTGAGGGCGTCACCCCCGCCGAGGTGGGACTGCCCACGGGCGCCCGCCGCCGCACCCCGGGCCTGCGGCGGGCCGAGCTGGCGACACTCGCCGACATCAGCGTCGAGTACCTCATCCGGCTCGAACAGGGGCGTGACCGCAACCCCTCGCCCCAGGTGCTCGGCGCCCTCGGAGACGCGCTGCTGCTGAGCGGCCCCGACCGGTTCCTCATGTTCCGGCTCGCCAAGGAGTCCGGCGACGCCAAGAACCTCTGCACCGCGGTCACCCCGCCCGCGCTGACGGTACGGCCCACCGTCCGGGCACTCCTGGACCGCCTGGAACCCACCCCCGCCGTACTGATCAACTGGGTCGGCGACATCATCGCCCACACCCACGGCTATGAGCGGTTCGCCCGCCCGCTCGGCCTGCTCGACCCGGCCGACGACCGGCGGCCCAACATGGTCCGCTGGGTGTTCACCGACGCCCGCGCCCGCTCCGCGTACCCCGGCTGGGAGCGGCTCGCCGATGATCAGATCGCCCATCTGCGCAACGAGGCGTCCATCCAGGACCCCCATGTGGCCGCGCTGGCGAACGAGCTGACGGTCACCGCCGGTGCCGCGTTCGCCGAGCGGCTCACCGCCCTCCCGGCCCTGCCCGCCCGCACCGGCATCGACCTCGTCGAACACCCCGACGTGGGCCGCCTGCGCCTCTCCTTCGAGACGCTCTCCCTGCCGGGCGACGGCCAGCGCCTGCTGGTGCACCTCCCGGCCGACGAGGCCACGGCCACGGCCCTGGACCGCCTCAACGGACGGACACCGGGAGCACTGCGCGCCGTGAGCGGCTGACGGCTGCGCGATGGGGGACGGCTCGACTAGAGCTGCCCCACCTCGGACGCGTACGGCGGTTCCGCGCCCGCCCGGGAGCAGGTGATCGCCGCGGCGCGGGCGGCGAAACGCAGCAGGCGCCCCCAGCCGTCCTGGCCGAGGGCGGCGAGGGCGGGGGCGGACAGGGCCTGCTGCTGGGCGAGGCCGTGCAGCAGGGCGGCGTTGACGGTGTCGCCGGCGCCGATGGTGTCCACGACGTCGACCTTCTCGCCGGGGACGGAGTACTCCGCGTACTCCCTGCCGTGCCCATCGCCGCCGTCGCCCCGGGTGTACACCGTCAGTCCGTCGCCGCCCCGGGTGATCACCACCGCCGTGGGGCCCTCGGCCAGCCATTCCCGCGGGGTGCCGCCCAGCCAGCGGGCGTCGTCCTCGGAGAGCTTGAGCAGGGTGACGGAGGGCAGCCAGCTGCGGAACCGGGCGCGGTAGGCGTCGGGGTCGTCGATCAGGACGGCGCGGATGTTCGGGTCGAGGGTGGTGAAGACGCCCCGGGCGGCGGCGGTCCGGAGCAGTTCCTCGTAGGCGGTCGCGCCCGGTTCGAGGACCAGGGAGCAGGTGCCGAAGGAGAGGGCGCGGACGCCGGCGGGCAGGTCGGCGGGGGTGGTGAAGAGACGGTCGGCGGTGCCCTCGACATAGAAGGCGTAGGCGGCCGAACCGGTGGCGTCGAGGGTGGCGACCGCGAGGGTGGTGGGTTCGGGGCCGCGCTGGACGGTGGAGACCTCCACGCCGGAGCGGCGCAGCCCGTCGAGCAGGGCCTCACCGAAGGCGTCTCGTGAGGTGCGGGAGCAGAAGGCGGTGGGGGAGCCGAGGCGGCCGAGGGCCACGGCGGTGTTGTAGGGGCCGCCGCCGAGCGCGGGCTGGAGGGTGGCGAGGGCGCCCGTGCCCTGCGGTACCAGGTCGATCAGGGCTTCACCGGCGACGACGATCACGGGGCGGTTCCTCTCTCGGACTCCGGAAAGTGGGGCGGGGTCGGTGGCTGCTCGGGGCGTGGGGCGGACCGGCTTGCGGGGCGTTCGTCGGGGCATCCGCAGGAGCTGCGGTGGACGAAGGCGCAGGGCAGGCGCACGGTGCGGCTGGGGCGGTCCGGGTCGGCGAGCCGCTCCAGCAGGACGCGGACCGCCTCCGCGCCGATCTCCCGGCTGGGCTGGGCGATGGCGGTGAGGCGGGGTGTGAAGAGATCGGCCCAGGTGAAGTCGTCGAAGCAGCACAGGGCGAGATCGCCGGGCACCGAGAGGCCGTGGTCGCGCAGGGCGCGCAGGGCGCCGATGGTCATCGCGTTGTTGGCGGTGACCAGGGCGGTCGGCGGGGCGGGCAGGGCCAGCAGGGCGGCGGTGGCCCGTTCGGCGGCCTCGGCGGTGGAGTCGCCGTGGACGACGAGGCGCCCGTCGTGGGGGAGTCCGGCGGCGGTGAGGCCCTGGCGGTGGCCGGCGATGCGTTCGGTGGTGGTGCTGAGTCCGGGCAGCCCCGCGACCAGTGCGATCCGGCGATGGCCGAGACCGGCGAGGTGGGTGACGAGCCGGGCGACGGGCGCGGTGTTCTCGGCGCAGACCTGGTCGAAGCGGAGCCGGACGTCCGCGGGGAGGGCAGCGGGGCCGGGGGAGTGCGGGAGCCCGACCGGACCGGCGTCCGGTGGGGTCTCGCCCGTGGCGTCGCCGTCCCGTGGGGAGTCGATCAGCCGGTCCAGGAAGACCGTGGGCACGGAGTGGCGGTGGAGGTAGGTGAGGAGGGCGTGGGGAGTGGCGGAGGGGGTGATGATCAGGCCATCCACGCGGCGCTCGTGCAGCAGTTGGACGACCTTGCGCTCATGGGCGGGGTCGTCGTGGGGGTCGGCGATCAGCAGGCTGTAGCCGTGTTCCAGGGCGGCGGCCTCGACACCCTGGAGGATCTCGGTGAAGTACGGGTTGGTGATCGCCGACACGGCGAGCCCGATGGAGCGGGTGCGGGAGGTGACCAGGGAGCGGGCCAGGGTGTTCGGGGTGTAGCCGAGGTCGTCGACGGCGTCCAGGACGGCCTGGCGGGTCGGGGGGAGGACGGGGCGGGTGCCGTTCAGGACATGGGAGACGGTCGCCACGGAGACACCGGCCCGGCGTGCCACGTCCGCCATCGTCGCCACGGTGGGATTCCCTTCCCGTCGGTTGCCCGGTTGCCTGCCCTGCGGCGAGTCACCCGCCCTGTTTCGGCCAGTCACCCGCCTCTCGCTGATCGGGAACGTATCCCATCTCCCGGCCCCGCGTAAACGCTTGCGCAAGCGTTTACGTGCGGTGGGCCGACCTGCCCGGTCCGTCGTCGGGAGCGTCGGTTATGGTCACCGGGCATCCGCCAAGCGCACCGTATGTGGAGTCCTCATGCCCGGCACCAGGCCGTCAGCGAACCGTCGTACCGTTCTGCGGGGAGCGGCTGCCGTGCCGGTGGCGGGGCTGGGGCTGGCCGCCTGCTCGCCGGGGGACAGTACCCGGGCCGCCACGCCGGCCGGGCCGGTCGACGTGGGGGCGGAGAGCGAGGTCGGCAAGGGCGCGGCGGCGCTCTACCGGGATCACAACGTGGTCGTGAGCCGGGCCGAGGACGGGGCGGTGACGGCGTACGGGTCGGTGTGCACGCATGCCGGGTGTGCGATCAACAAGCTGGAGGGGACGACGCTGATCTGCCCCTGTCACGGCAGCGAGTTCGACGCGCGGACCGGCGAGGTGCTCCAGGGGCCGGCCACGGTGGCACTGCCGGAGCTGTCGGTGCGGACCGAGAACGGGCGGCTGGTGGTCGCGCCGGAGGTGTAGGGCCGCCGGCGCCCTTCCGGGGGCGGTGCCCTGCCGGGCTCCTGGGGGTGGCTCTACTCCCAGTCCCAGCCGATGCCGACGATGCCGGAGCGGATCCGGGGTTCCACCAGGTGGACCGAGTGGTGGTCGGTGAGCGGCAGCTCCTGGCGACCGCTGCGCGGGGCGGCGGCCGAGTGCTGGGTGAAGCGGTGGCAGCGCACGGGCAGGCTGTGCTCGTGGAAGCGCACCTGGAGGGCGTACTGCCCGCCGGCCGGGCCGAAGCCGCGGAGGTACTCGCGGGAGGGGCCCGCGGTGCCGTCCTCCACGGTGTAGCGGAAGAGATAGGTGTCGCCGGCCCGGAGCCGGGCGCCGAAGTGCAGCTCGGCCACCAGGACACCGGTGTCGCGGTGCAGCCGGACGCGGCCGGTGCGGCAGTTCTCCAGGGCGTGCACGGCCATCCGGTCGGGGGCGCAGCCGGGGTCGCCGTGGTGGACGGCGACGAAGCGGTCGACGCCGTCGCGGTGGGCGCGCACGATGTGGTGGGACTCGCGGCCGAGCAGTTCGCGGTGCGGGCCGATGTCCACGCGCTCATGGTGGCCGAGCATGTGCAGACCGCCGTCGAGGGGGACGTCCAGCTCCCCGAGCAGCTTCTCCAGGACGCCGGACGCCTCGACGAGGGAGCGGTAGGAGCGGGTGGCGGCCCGGGTGCCGGTGCGCTGGTCGTCGACGTCGGCGAGCAGCCGTATGAGGGACTCCTCGGGCAGCTGGAGGATCTCCTCCAGCGCGCGGACGGCCCGCAGGGACTCGGGGCGCTGGGGGCGGCGGGCGCCCTGCTGCCAGTAACTCAGGCTGGTGACGCCGACTTTCACACCGTAGCGGGTCAGATGGTGCTGGACGCGTTGCAGCGGCAGTCCGCGGGCGGCGATGGCGGCGCGCAGGGCGACATGGAAGGGCCCGCCGCGCAGGGCCGTGTCCAGTTCCGCGGTGACGAGGTCGTGGTGCTCCACGGGCTGAGTGGCGTGCGGCATGCAGGGGCCTTTCTCTCACGGTTCACAACGGCTGGTCAGGCCGTTGTCGCTGGTCGTGGGGCCACCCCCGTCGGCGCCGGGCCTGTTCCGCTCCGTGCGCCGCCGTTCCCCGCCCCGAGTTCCCCCGCATTGAAGCGTGTTGACCAATTCCCGACAACACCTGTTGCCCAACCGAGGCGTACTTGCGCGGGGCGGACCGGGGGTGGTCACGCACAGTGACGCGCGGGGTGGTCGACAGGCTACTCGGAGTGTCAGTGGCCGCCAGTAGGGTTGGAGACATGGCCGATCCTTCCAGCTACCGCCCCAGGCCGGGTGAGATCCCGGACTCCCCGGGGGTGTACCGATTCCGCGACGAGCACCGCCGGGTGATCTACGTCGGGAAGGCGAAGAGCCTGCGTCAGCGCCTGGCGAACTACTTCCAGGACCTGTCCGGACTCCACCCGCGCACCCGCACGATGGTCACCACGGCCGCGTCCGTGGAGTGGACGGTGGTGTCCACGGAGGTGGAGGCCCTCCAGCTGGAGTACTCCTGGATCAAGGAGTACGACCCCCGGTTCAACGTCAAGTACCGCGACGACAAGAGCTACCCGTATCTCGCGGTGACGATGAACGAGGAGTTCCCGCGGGTGCAGGTGATGCGTGGCCAGAAGCGCAAGGGTGTGCGCTACTTCGGGCCGTACGGGCATGCCTGGGCGATCCGCGACACCGTGGATCTGCTGCTGCGGGTGTTCCCGGTGCGCACCTGCTCGGCCGGGGTCTTCAAGAACGCCGCCCGCACCGGCCGCCCCTGTCTGCTCGGCTACATCGGCAAGTGCTCCGCCCCCTGCGTCGGCCGGGTCACCCCGGAGGAACACCGTGAACTGGCGGAGGAGTTCTGCGACTTCATGGCCGGGCGCACGGGCGCCTATCTGCGCCGCCTGGAGCAGCAGATGGCCGGGGCGGCCGAGGAGATGGAGTACGAGCGGGCGGCCCGGCTGCGCGACGACATCGGGGCCCTGAAGAAGGCCATGGAGAAGAACGCGGTGGTGCTCGCCGACGCGACCGACGCCGATCTGATCGCGGTCGCCGAGGACGAGCTGGAGGCGGCCGTCCAGATCTTCCACGTCCGGGGCGGCCGGGTCCGGGGCCAGCGCGGCTGGGTCACCGACAAGGTCGAGGAGATCACCACCGCCGCCCTGGTCGAACACGCGCTCCAGCAGCTCTACGGTGAGGAGACGGGCGACGCGGTGCCCAAGGAGGTGCTGGTCCCGGCGCTGCCCGACCCGGTGGAGCCGGTGCAGGAGTGGCTCGCCGCGCGGCGCGGCTCCCAGGTCTCCCTGCGCATCCCGCAGCGCGGCGACAAGAAGGCCCTGATGGAGACGGTGGAGCGCAACGCGCAGCAGGCACTCGTGCTGCACAAGACCAAGCGCGCCTCCGACCTCACCACCCGCTCCCGCGCGCTGGAGGAGATCGCCGAGGCCCTCGACCTGGACAGCGCTCCGCTGCGGATCGAGTGCTACGACATCTCACACCTCCAGGGCGACGACGTGGTGGCGTCGATGGTGGTCTTCGAGGACGGCCTCCAGCGCAAGAGCGAGTACCGCCGCTTCCAGATCAAGGGCTTCGAGGGGCAGGACGACGTCCGCTCCATGCACGAGGTGATCACCCGCCGCTTCCGCCGCTACCTCGCGGAGAAGGAGCGCACGGGGGAGTGGGTGGACGACGGCCACGTCAACGGCACGGCGCCGGCACCGGCGGACGACGGGACGGAGGCGGGCCCCGGGACGGGCATCGGTGTCGGTGTCGGCGCGGTGCCGGACGCCACGTCGGCCTCCGGCATCGGCGCCGGGCCAGGCGCCGCCCCGGCCTCCGGCGTCGTCAGCAACGGCACGGACCCCGTCCCTGGCAGCAACCGCACAGCCCCCGGAACCGCCGCCGACGGCAACGGCAGCGGCCCCGGCACGGGTAGCGTCGGGATCATGGACGCCCGGGGCAATCCCCTCACCGACGCCGGGCCCAAGGACGACGACGGTCGTCCCCGGAAGTTCGCCTACCCGCCCCAGCTCGTGGTGGTGGACGGCGGACGCCCCCAGGTCCTCGCGGCCCGGCGCGCGCTGGACGAACTGGGGATCGACGACATCGCGGTGTGCGGTCTGGCCAAGCGGCTGGAGGAGGTCTGGCTGCCGGACGACGAGGACCCGGTGGTACTGCCGCGCACCAGCGAGGGCCTCTATCTGCTCCAACGGGTCCGCGACGAGGCGCACCGCTTCGCGATCACCTATCAGCGCACCAAGCGGGCGAAGCGGTTCCGCTCCTCCCCGCTGGACGAGGTGCCCGGTCTCGGCGAGACCAGAAAACAGGCACTGATCAAGCACTTCGGTTCGGTGAAGAAGCTCCGGTCCGCGACAATCGACCAGATCTGTGAGGTCCCGGGCATAGGCCGCAAGACGGCCGAGACGGTGGCCGCGGCGCTCGCCGGCGCGGCCCCGGCCGCACCCGCCGTGAACACGGCGACCGGCGAGATCATGGAAGACATGGAGGACGAGGCACCCGGGACGACGGCGGGTACCTCAGGGGAGCCCGTGACAGCGAGCGCCCCGGACGAGAGACGGGGGCAGGAGACATGAGCGAGCAGGACAAGCAGCAGACATCCCAGGGAACGGGCGCCTCGGTACCGGACACCCCGGAAACCGCCGCCGCCCCGGACACGACCACAGGGGCCACGGACACCGGCACACCCGAAGCGGCCCCCGGCGCCATCCGCCCCCCGGCCGCCCCCTCGGCCCAGGCCGACGCAGCACACGGGGCGGCCCAGGCACCCGGCTCGCCCGGCTCGCCCGGCGCGGAAGGCGACTCGGAGCGCGGCGCGGAAGGCGACGGCGAGCACGACGGAGAACAGGTGAGTACGGACGCAGCGGCGCCGGGGATCCCCGACACCGCCATCCCCGAGCTGGTGATCATCTCCGGTATGTCCGGAGCCGGCCGCTCCACCGCGGCGAAGTGTCTGGAGGACCTCGGCTGGTTCGTGGTCGACAACCTCCCGCCCGCCCTGATCCCCACCATGGTCGAGCTGGGCGCCCGCTCCCAGGGCAATGTGGCGCGGATCGCGGTCGTGGTCGATGTCCGCGGACGGCGGTTCTTCGACAATCTCCGCGAGTCGCTCGCCGACCTGGAGTCCAAGCACGTCACCCGGCGGATCGTCTTCCTGGAGTCCTCGGACGACGCCCTCGTACGCCGTTTCGAATCGGTGCGGCGTCCGCATCCGCTCCAGGGCGACGGACGGATCGTCGACGGCATCGCCGCCGAGCGCGAACTGCTGCGCGAGCTGCGCGGTGACGCCGATCTGGTGATCGACACCTCCAGCCTCAATGTGCACGAGCTGCGGGCCAAGATGGACGCCCAGTTCGCCGGCGAGGAGGAGCCCGAGCTGCGGGCCACGGTGATGTCGTTCGGCTTCAAGTACGGCCTGCCGGTGGACGCCGATCTGGTCGCCGACATGCGGTTCCTGCCCAACCCGCACTGGGTGCCGGAGCTAAGGCCGTTCAGCGGGCTCAACGAGGAGGTCGCCGCGTATGTCTTCAACCAGCCCGGCGCCAAGGAGTTCCTCGACCGCTACGCCGAACTGCTCCGGCTGATCGCCGCCGGGTACCGGCGCGAGGGCAAACGCTATGTGACCATCGCCATCGGCTGCACGGGCGGCAAGCACCGCTCGGTGGCCATGTCGGAGAAGCTCGCCGCCCGCCTCGCGGCCGAGGGCGTGGAGACGGTGGTCGTGCACCGGGACATGGGCCGCGAATGACCGACCGTTCTCCGCGGCTGGCCCGGCTGCGCCGGATGACCCTCGACGGCCGCGCCACCCCCGAGGGCCGCCCGGCCCCCGCCGGGCGCGGCGCGCGGGGGCGCCGGCGCGGCACCCAGCCCAAGGTCGTCGCCCTCGGTGGCGGCATGGGCCTGTCCGCGTCGCTGGCCGCGCTGCGCCGGATCACCGGCGATCTCACCGCCGTCGTCACCGTGGCCGACGACGGCGGCTCCAGCGGGCGGCTGCGCGACGAGATGGGGGTGCTGCCGCCCGGCGATCTGCGCAAGGCGCTGGCCGCGCTGTGCGGGGACGACGACTGGGGCCAGACCTGGGCCCGGGTCATCCAGCACCGCTTCCAGTCCGAGGGCGAGATGCACGGCCACGCGGTCGGCAATCTGCTGATCGTCGCCCTGTGGGAACAGCTCGGCGATCATGTGCAGGCGCTCGACCTGGTGGGCCGGCTGCTCGGCGCGCACGGCCGGGTGCTGCCCATGTCAGCGGTGCCGCTGGAACTCCAGGCGCTGGTCAGGGGCCACGACCCGGCCCGCGCCGACGAGGTGGACACGATCCGGGGCCAGGCCAATGTGGCGCTCACCCCGGGCGAGGTGCAGTCCGTCCATCTGGTGCCGAACGATCCGCCGGCCGTCCCGGAGGCGGTCGCCGCGGTCCTGGACGCCGACTGGGTGGTGCTCGGCCCCGGCTCGTGGTTCTCCTCGGTCATCCCGCACCTGCTTGTCCCGGAACTGCTGGACGCGCTGACCGAGACCAAGGCCCGCCGGGTACTCTCGCTGAACCTCGCCCCGCAGCCCGGAGAAACCGACGGCTTCTCCCCGCAGCGTCATTTGGAGGTTTTGGGACGACACGCCCCTAAACTCGCCCTGGACGTGGTGCTGGCCGACGAGGCCGCCGTACCCGACCGCGACTCGCTGACCGAGGCCGCCCAGCGCTTCGGAGCAGCGGTGGAGCTGGCGACGGTGGCCCGTACGGACGGCACGCCCCGGCACGACCCGGAGCTGCTGGCCGCCGCGTACGACCGTATTTTTCGGATGCATGGAAGGATCGGCCCATGGCGATGACGGCAGCGGTGAAGGATGAGATCTCCCGGCTTCCCGTCACCCGGACCTGCTGCCGGAAGGCGGAGGTTTCCGCCATTCTGCGGTTCGCCGGCGGGCTGCACCTGGTGAGCGGACGCATCGTGATCGAGGCGGAGCTGGACACGGCGATGGCGGCCCGCCGCCTCAAGCGGGACATCCTGGAGATCTTCGGACACAGTTCCGAACTGATCGTGATGGCCCCCGGCGGACTGCGCCGCGGTTCGCGCTACGTCGTCCGGGTGGTGGCCGGCGGCGATCAGCTGGCCCGGCAGACCGGTCTGGTCGACGGCCGGGGCCGCCCCATCCGGGGGCTGCCCCCGCAGGTGGTCTCGGGGGCCACCTGCGACGCGGAGGCCGCCTGGCGCGGGGCGTTCCTGGCGCACGGCTCGCTCACCGAGCCCGGCCGGTCCTCCTCCCTGGAGGTGACCTGCCCCGGCCCCGAGGCCGCGCTCGCCCTGGTCGGCGCGGCGCGCAGGCTCTCCATCGCCGCGAAGGCCCGCGAGGTGCGGGGCGTGGACCGAGTGGTGGTCCGTGACGGTGACGCGATCGGCGCGCTGCTCACCCGCCTCGGCGCGCACGAGTCGGTGCTGGCCTGGGAGGAGCGCCGGATGCGCCGCGAGGTCCGCGCCACGGCGAACCGGCTGGCCAACTTCGACGACGCCAATCTGCGCCGCTCGGCCCGCGCGGCGGTCGCCGCGGGCGCCCGGGTCCAGCGGGCCCTGGAGATCCTCGCGGACGAGGTCCCCGAGCACCTCGCCGCGGCCGGGCGGCTGCGGATGGAGCACAAGCAGGCGTCGCTGGAGGAACTGGGCGCGCTCGCCGACCCCCCGCTGACCAAGGACGCCGTGGCCGGCCGGATCCGCCGACTGCTCGCCATGGCCGACAAGCGCGCCTCCGACCTGGGCATCCCGGGCACGGAGGCCAACCTCTCGGAGGACCTGGTCGACAACGTCGCCGGCTGACCCCCGAGACGCCCCGACCGGACCCATACCGGGCGCCCTCCGGCGTTTTTGCGGGACCGGCCGCCCGGTGCCGTGGCGTTTGCGCCGGGCTGGCCACCGTACGTCCGCCCCGGCCGACCCACCGGACCTGCGCGGTGTCCTTGCCGGACCGGTCACTCGGCGCCCTGGCCTCCCACGGGACCGGTCACCGTACGTCCCGCCGCGGCCAGCCCACCGGACCGGCGGTGTCCTTGCCGGACCGGTAACTCGGCGCCCTGGCCTCCCACGGGACCGGTCACCGTACGTCCAACCCGGGCCGCCCACCGGACCGGCCCCGAACACCGCCGACGTCCTCGCCGGACCAGTCACTCGGTGCGCCGGTATTCCAGCGGGCCCGGTCACCCGGTGCCCGGCGTCCACGTCGGATCGGTTACTGAGTGTGCGACTCGGTTGGCTCGCCGGACCTGCGCTGCGCCGGATGCGGTCGGCATCCCTGCGGGACCGGTCGCCCGGTGTTCTGGCGTTTCCGCCGGACCGGTCACTGAGCGTTCGACCCCGGTTGGCCCGCCGGACCCGGTCCACCACCCGCCCCGGACGCCGCCAGCACCCTTACCGGACCGCCCCCGCTCCCCTGACGTTCCCGCCGGACCGGTCACCGTATGTCTCACACGGGCGGCCTGCCGGACCCTCACGGCATACCGCCGCCGACGCCCCATCCCGGCAGGATCAGCAACCGCGTGCCGCAGGGTGCCCCACCTGGCTGCCGCGTCCACCCGTCCTCGAATGGCGTCCGGCACCCCAGCCGGACCAGTCGCCGACGGCCCCCGCGGGCCCGCCCATCGGATCCCTTGCCGGGCGGCGCCCCCCGCCCGCGCCCGCTGGATCGCCCTCCGGGCACCCACGCCCGCCCCCGCCGGATCCACGGAACCCACCGTCCGACCCGGCGGACGGATCCAGGCACCCCCCGCCCGCGCCCGCTGGATCGCCCTCCGGGCACCCACGCCCGCCCCCGCCGGATCCACGGAACCCACCGCCCGACCCGGCGGACGGATCCAGGCGGCCCCCACCGCGTCCCCCCGGCGGACGGATCCCCGCCGCACAACCCCCACCACGAACCCACGTCGCTTCCCACCTGACCTGAGGCGAAGCCGACCCACTCGCCGACCTGCCACGCATGCCCGGCGCCGAACAAGCGGCCCACGAATGGACCGACGCCCACCCCGCCACCGACCAGCCCGGAGACAGCCACCGCCCTGAGGCGGACGCCCCCTGCACTCCCGTCCGACACGTCCCCGACACGTCCCGGCACGTCCCCGGACCGCGAAAGAAGCCGACAGCCGTGGCACACGACCACTCCACCGCCATGTGCCCGCCCCTGTGCCGACTGCGGACGGCTGTTCCTGTACGCCCCGGAGCATGTGCTGTCGTTCCTCGTCGCCCCCGAGACCCGCCGGCACCCCGAGCCCGGCCCACGGCATCACACGGTCCTGGTACCGGCCTCCCCTTTCCCCGTCAGGAAGTGCCGCGCCGCGCCCCCCGGACCCGCCTCCCCCGGACCCGCCTCCCCCCCGGACCCGCCTCCCCCCGGACAACGCACCGGAAAGCCGCGCGGCCCCACCCATGAGCCCGCCTCACCCCCCCACCCCCTCCCAGCTCCACCCCCACTCCCACCCCCCCCCACTCCCCATTACCTTCTTGGTGGCCCCGCAATGGGGCGCCCGGCCTCCGGAGTTGGCATGACTCTCTCCCCCTGTCGAGTTGATGGCTTGGGGGGTGG